>JAFGMA010000432.1 GCA_016927835.1 Candidatus Zhuqueibacterota bacterium
TAGCGTTTATTATTCAGAAACATATCGTGTATTGATTTCAGAACAAGGATTAGCGATTAACGATTTTAGAAGGAATTGAAATTTCAAATGTTACTTCCTCAACACGAGTTTTGGTCTGTTTACATCGTAAATCAAAAATCGTTAATCTCTGTTCGTAAATCACCTCAATACATATAGATTGTTCCTTTGTAACAAAATATTTTTCAAAATATTGCCCCCTTAGCTTGACGGCACTGGGCTGAACACGACAGCCATGTTCTATTGCTTTCAAAGAAATCTACGCAGCAAATGACACGATTGTTGTCACACCAAATGAATGCGTGGAAAGCGATTATGTTCTTCAACTGCCGGATTGAATTTTGAGGCGCAAGTGAATCTGATTCATTAAGTATATCAATATTGAGAATGCCAGCCCCGGATAGATTGGTTCAAGCCCCAGAAGGTATTTGCCTGCGCTTCCGAACCAATGGGCATTTCGCGAGGCGATCCAGAGCCCGGAAATCGATGCGCTGCCCAGCATGGAGAGAATCGCATAAAATTTGGTCATTCGGAACCGGCTTGAAAATGAAGATGCGAGCGGAATCAACAACGCGGGCGTGCCCACCGAGCCAACATCCTTCCAAATCCGGATCACGGACTGCAGCAGGAATGCGATTCCGATGGCAAGCACGCCATTCAATAGCAAGCCCCACCGCGTGTATTTCTGAATGGTTTCCTCGGATTGATTTTCTTTCAAGCGCCAGATTAGATCGCGACCAAACGTCATCGCTGCCAAAAATGAGTAGCTGTCAATGGTTGACATGATGGTTGACAGCAAGCCGGTGATGAATAATCCGAGCGCCACCGGCGGGAGCACTTTGACGCCCAGGTCGAGATAAGCTGTCACCGGATCGGCAAGACTGGTCAGGATGGCGCGCGCGTAAAGACCGGTGAAAGTGGTCATGAAATCGAAGAATATCCAGAAGAGGATTGAATATAAAATACCGCGACGGGCAGTCTGTTCGTCCTTTGCGGCAAAACACCGCTGATAAAAACTCGGTTCAACCAGTGTAGCCAAGGCGATAAAATACCATACAAAAATGTACTGCGCCCCGTTACCGCCGTGCCAGATGAAATGCGTTGCCGGCAAATGGGTACTCAGATATTCCCAACCACCATATTGATACACGGCAAATGGCAGAATCATCATGAAACTGCCGAACATGAGGCTGAATTGAAGCACATCGGTTCGTACAACCGAGCGAAATCCGCCTGCCAACACATAGCAGGTGGAAAACAGCGTCCCGATAATTAAACCCACCATCAGCGACCAGCCGAATAAAAATTGAAGCAGAATCGCCAGCATCAAAACGTAAGCAGCGGGAACGGTCATCACGAACACGAATCCGGCGCCCACTATCGAAGCGGTTTTGCCATAGCAGCGCGCCAGTTGATCCGGGATCGTGTATAGCTCTAGCCTGCGGGCTTTTTTTGCCAAAAACAGAGCGAACAGCGCCGCCGCAATATAATAGGGCACACCAAACACCAACCAGTTGGAGATGCCATACCGATACGAAAATTCGCCTACACCCAGGATACCACCGTACCACGTGGATACGAGTGTGGCGATGAATGACGGCAAGGTAAGCTGTCGCCCGGCGAGTAAAAATTGCGAGATGTCCTTTCCGCGGTCCCTGGCGATTCGGAAACCAATCCCGATGATAAAAATAAAGTATCCGAGGATGATAATAATATCAGCTTTCGATAGCTTTTCGAGCATCTTATAAACTCATTTCAAGATTCACAAAAAAGTTTCTGTCCGCGCCCGGCATGAGATACTTTTCCTCATACCAATATCCTGCGGTTTCGTAGGTTACATCGAGCAGATTATTCACCCACAGGCTGAAACGCAAATCTTCAAATCCCGCAATCGGCGGAATTTTGAAGGCAACGGTTGCGTTGAGCAGCGTATATGCCGCAATTATGCGCGATTCGCTCCCGGTGTTGTCCAAATATTGCTTGCCAATATGCTGCAATTGGAACGAGGAATTGAAAACGCCGAACGTGGTTGTGATGCGACCGCTTGCCATGAATGCGGGAAATCCGGCGATTGGATTTCCGCTCAGATCCGTGGCTTTCGTGCCGGTTAAATTCCACTCCGCATCGTAAATCGGATCGAGTTGCTTGAATTCGGCAAAATAATTCTGGCTCAATGTCAGGGAGGTGTTTACGCCGAGCCAATTTTTTGGTTTGACATTCAGCAAGGCTTCGACGCCGCGGTGAATCGTGCGTTCGGCATTGCCTTTGATGGGCATGCCGTCTTTATCCACCTGGCTGAAAGGAACGATTTCATCGCGAAAATCCATGATATACGCATTCAATTTGGTCTGAATGATCGGGCTTCGGTATCCGATGCCGAATTCATAATCGATTAATCGCTCCGGTTTTGTGAGCGGATCGCGCCATTTGATGTAATCCACCTGACCATTGGCTGTATACATGATCTCGGCGTGCCTGAATAGCGGGGCGACACCGAGATCGTCCGGACCCTGCCAAACATCGAACAAATCGTCATCCGAGGGTTCTCGATGTGACATTGAGACATTGCCGAAAATATTCATCCTTTCCGACAGATTGTAATTGACGCCCACGCGGGGATTCACAAACGCATAAGTCACGTCAAACGCATGGCGATCCGCCCCTTTGAAATTTCCTACCGGTTTTTGTTCGAATGAATAGGTTTGAAATTGCAAATTGAGATCAGCCATTGCGCTGAGCGCCGGCGTTATTTTATAAAGCTCATGCACAAAAACAGTTCCCAGCTTTTTATGACCTGAATATTGATAATAGGTGTGATCGGCGTTTGCGCCCGGCGGAAGTTGCGACGCCCAGCGCACCTTTCCCCAGTGATCGCTCCAAAATGTATAGGCATCTCCACCGATGGAGAGCATTCCCCGGGTTGAATGCTGCCAATCCAGTCGGGCAATCCATCCCGCGTGATCCTTTTCCACCCATTTTTGGCGCACGATATCGGTGCGCTTCACCAGGGATGAATCCGGCAGATAAAAGGACTGATACCCGTAGTCAACCAATTTGCTGTCCGATTTGAAAATTTCATAATAGCCCTTGCCGTGAATATAGTAAAGTGAGTTCAGCAAGGTCAGGTTCTCGGTCAACGCCCACTCATGGTGCAACTCATAGTGCGGCTGATGAAAATTATCCACCGAATTGGAATAAGTGTATGGATTGTGCTTGTGATTTTTTTTCAATTCACTTTCCGGCGAGGCTTCCCAGGCTGCGTGCGTCAATTCGGGACCGCCATACACATTGAGCTTAAGCGTTGAATTCAAGTCATAGCGGGCAGCGCTCAAAAAATACGCCCATAAATCGCTGGCGGAATTATCGCGGTAGCCGTCTGATGTGATCTTCGAAAATCTCGCTGCCACCGAATAGCGGTTATTGATCAAGCCGGATTGCAGGTTGAGTGTGAATTTGCGCGTGTTGTAACTGCCGGCGCCCGTCATCAGCGAAATTTTCTGAGGCGTGAGATGTTCATGGGTGATCACATTCACCGTGCCCCCAAATGACGATGTGCCATACAGAGAACTGCCCACCCCGCGCTGAATTTGAATATCCTGCACCGACGAGATGAAATCGGGCATATCCACCCAGTACACTTGGTGATCTTCGGGATCGTTCAGCGGGATGCCGTTGAGCATCACCGAAACGCGTTTCTGGTCGAAGCCGCGGATTTTCAGATAGGTGTAGCCGATGCCATTGCCGGCGTCGGAGGTGGCATATACCCCTGGAATGTCTGAAAGCAGCATGGGGATATCCTGTGACCAGTATTTTTCCCGGATTTCTGCGCCCGGGATATCGGTGAAAACCACCGGGGTTTCGCGTTCCCTGGCACGGGTGGCAGTGACGATGACTTCCTGCCCTTCGAGAATTATCGGCGTCATCTCGAAATCGAGGTCCAGCGGAACGGATTTCACTGCCACGCGCTTTTTGGCGATTGAATATCCCATGAAACTGGCGCTGATGATGTAGTCGCCTGCGGGCAGCTTCAGTTGATAATTTCCATTGTTGTCGGAGGTTGCCCCGCGATTGCTGCCTTCGACGACGATATTCGCGCCGCCCAGCGGTTGCCCACTGGATTTGTCGCGTACAATCCCTGAAACCGGAATTTCAGGTTGTGCATTCGCTGTTTGAATGGTGAGAATACCCACCAACAGCGAAATGCTGACTATGAGGAATTGTTTTTTAACCATGTGTCATACCTCCCCTCAAAATAAAAAAGGTCGACTCCCAATCGAGGGATCGACCTTTTATTAAAAATAACCGGTAAATTTTTATGCAATTAATATAGCCGGGTTCCCTACGCTGGTATTGTCCAGATCAGGTTCACAGGGTATATTCTCAGGCTCGTTTTTGGAGCCACCCCTACCATCAACCGCGGATAATATACGATAATCTTTCGAAAATGTCAATTCTTTTTTGGTTCGATTTGGCATTCTCTGTTCAGGCGGGAAATAACCTTTCAAAGGTTCAAGCCTTATGAATGACTAGTGTCCGTCCGAAAGCAACTATTTTCATGCTGAGCGGAGTCGAAGCATAACGGATTAACAATGACTTATCACCCTTCGACTCCGCTCAGGGTGAAGAAATTGGAACTTTTCGGACGAACACTGACTAATAAATACCTTTGGCATTCTCGAATCCTTTTGCTCTATTTGTATTAGCCTCTTGCGGTTTAAACTCAACCCTCACACGCGGCACGCGCTCCGTTGTCGCGCTCAAATAATTTCCGTCTGCTCTATCACCGCATTGTGCAACAAATAATAATGATGAGGCAATGCTATAGCGAATCAAGGCGGAGAAAATGTCATTCCCGCCTGCGCGGGAATGACAGCGTTGGGCGATCCCGGCTGAAATTACGAACGATCTGGTCGAAATATTTCGCCAACTCGAATGCTTTTTTATAAATGGGCAAATGTTCGTACCGCGCCATGTTGTGCTCCCGCATTACAATCGTTTGTCAAAAAATGATCTTAGCCCGCCCCCAAAATAATCAAATAGTCAAATAACCAAATCATCAAATTACCTTGCAGATGATTGCCCGGAACGTACTGCGCGAACACAGTAGAGGCTGTAGTACAGGTAGTAGTAGCCGCAACCACCGAGGCCGAAATAGACAACCCAAGCGCGCGACCCGCCTTTGACCCCATCTGCGGTCCAAATATAGCGCTGCGTTTTATCAAATACCTGATCGATAAACAAATCGCCATGCTTCTTCTCCGGCTCCATCAGGCTCATGGCTTCTTCCAGCGTGGGCAAACGCCAATCGTTGTAGCCCGCATAGCCATTCTGTTTGAGGTTCTCAATTTCTTTTTTTGCATTTTCATAACCCATGTAATTTGAAGAGCCTCCTTGCTGCCACCACAAGCCCGTCTTATGGTCGATCACCACCTTATCCCCGCCTATTGTCTTTGGCTCATAATGATGCACAATCCCTTTGCCTTCAGGATTCCATCTGCTATCAAAAAATTTCTTCGCCTTCAGCATGGTTTTTACTTCATCAACACCAAGCTCTTTTGCATCCCGTCGGTACCGTATAATCTCGGCTTTCGGAGACTCTCTTTTGGAAGATCGGTTGGAATCACTTCTTTTTGAGACGTTTTCCACTATTTTTTTATCGGTACTTTTTTCAGGCGTTTCCTCTTTGGTTTCCTTTGACGTTTCCGGCTTTG
Organism: Candidatus Zhuqueibacterota bacterium; assembly: GCA_016927835.1. Taxonomy (GTDB): domain Bacteria; phylum Zhuqueibacterota; class Zhuqueibacteria; order Thermofontimicrobiales; family Sulfurfontimicrobiaceae; genus Sulfurfontimicrobium. Next base: position 5,730 of record JAFGMA010000432.1, read on the forward strand.
AAGGTTCATTCGCAGCCGTATCACCATCAACCGCCTTTTCGATCGCCCCAGGAATTTTATCATCGGTTGGAACAACATCCTTTTCCGACTGTATCACGATACCGATAACCACAGCCAAGATAATAAAAACTGCAGACAAGACTATTATTTTAGGCGCGAATCGTTTCGCTGTAAATTTGGATTTTGCAGCGCTTGCAGTATCTGCTTTGGGGGGCGCAGCATCGTGTCTTGCTTGTTCAGCTTCCGGCTTCAGCTTTGGAGTGGGCTTCATCGGTTCGGCTTCGTCAGGTTTTTTCAATAATCGAATACATCTCAAATAAGTGGAAATCGTGATGTTTTCATCGGTCAGATCGTCCAGTAATTTGCGAACTTTGCGGTCGGATTCGGATAACTTGTCCGGTTCTTTCTCGATCAAATTCATCGCCTGATTGAATTCATCCGGTGGCAAGCTGCCTTTTTCATAATACCGGAACAGAATCCGCTGCTTTTGCTCCTGAATCTGCTGACGCTTTCTGCGTTCCTCCTGCCGTTTTATCTCAATTTCTTTAACGCCTCGGCTCGCTTGTTCGTGGTCCGGTACCAATCTCAACACTTTCTGCCACAAATCATACGCTTCGTCAACCTTTCCTGTCTTAAACAAAGCCTCAGCACGTTCATGTAAACCTCTCGCTTGTTTTTGAGCCTCGGTCTCATACCGGGTCAAAAACAATTTCCCCATGACCGAGCCTTTATAAATGGGGTGCATGCTGCCGCCCAGCAGTCGCGCCTGTCGCGATACATTTTCGTAAACATACTCATAAAGCTCGCGTTCGGTGACCAATCCATCGTTATTGCTATCGGCTTTGCCTTTTAATCCCTCGATGAGATAATGCGTGAAAATACCGTGACCCAGATCAGCCAATTCCAGCGAAACTTCATTCACATCGCACGCGGTTATCACCAGCCTGCCCTCGCCAGCCAGTTCATTTAAAAATTCATCCGTCAGGGCAGCGCGTTTTTGATAGCTGGGCTGCTGAAAGGTTCGACCGCCCGCTTCACCGCTGTAACAACTATCGATGAAAAACAGTACCTGTTTCGATTCAATCCAGCCGAAAAACTTCTGGATTTCATCCATTGAAATACCGGATGCGCGCAGGTCATCCAGTTCTGCATCGTGAGGAATGAGATATTTTTCCATACCATCCTGGGAACGCGTCTTCGGATCGACAACCGGCGCCCCATGCCCGGCATAGTAGATTAAAACCTTATCGCGCTCCTCCGCCCGGCGCGGAATCTGGGTGCCAATGGCAGAACGAATTTTGCGCTGGGTTGCATCTTCGTCCAACAATAAGATAACATTGTCAGGGGAAAGTTGTCCCAGTTCCGGATCAATCAGCGTTTGATAGACCCCTTCCGCATCAGCGCGGGCAAAGCCCAGATCGGGAATCAGTGGATCCAGATAACGATTGATGCCGATGATGACCGCGTATGCGTCTTGACGGGAGTTGGTTTGTTTTTTCATTTTCCAATGTACAGTTGAATTGAAGTGATCTGTATTGACTTAGAACCTATCCGAAAACCTATTTTAAGAATGAATTGGATTAGGCAAAAACTGTCATTCCCGCATGTTTTAGGCGGGAATCCACCATCCCTGTTTATAAATGGATTCCCGATCAACTGACCTCGGGAATGACAAGGAGGGTTTTCGGATAGGCTCTTATACTTTGCACGGGCATAAATCTGACTTTTATGTCATTGCGAGCGAAGCGGAGTGCAGCGA
>JAFGMA010000433.1 GCA_016927835.1 Candidatus Zhuqueibacterota bacterium
AAGCACTGAAAAGATTGCTTCGGCAAAAAACGCCTCGCAATGACAGTAAAAAAATGTTCAATTTATGACCGTTTGCAGTATAAATAATCTCAAGTCGTTTTTAAAGCTAGATGGAGAAGCATCCCCCAAAAATGTAATATACTTCCCCCCAGTACAAAAAGATGCCAAATTAAATGAAAATATGGTACCTTCTTCCATGCATAAAAGATTAGTCCAAAAGTATAGCATACGCCACCAATAAGTAGCCAGAGAATTAAACCTTTTGGTACCATTTGGAGCATGGGCTTAAAGGCTATGAGAATAAGCCATCCCATGGCGACATAAAGAAATACTGAAATAATCTTATATTTCCCAATTAAAAAAACTTTTGCAATAATTCCTCCTATAGCCATAGCCCAGACAAGACCGAAAATAGTCCATCCCCAAGGACCACGCATGGAAACCAAAGTTACAGGTGTGTATGTTCCAGCAATAAGCAAGTAGATAGATGAATGGTCCAATATATTAAAAAAATGCTTTACACGTTTATTTGTGAAACTATGGTATAGTGTTGATGTAAGATAAAGTAAAAAAAGAGTAGAGCCATAGATACTAAAGCTTACGACTCGCCATGTATCACCATATTTGCTTGCAAAAACAACAAGAAGAACCAGTGCAGCAATGCTTAAAGCTGCTCCGAGTCCATGGGTAATACTATTGGCGATTTCTTCACCTAAACTTTGTTGCCTCTGTGGAGTAGTTTGTGTCTCAACAGCAATTTTTTTGCTTTTTCTATTCGCCATTTTCACAATATTAATGATCCTTTTTTATTGGGATGATTACATAAAATTCCCTATTGAATTAAATTTTTTTTATCACTTAAAAGAATGAAAATTGACTCGTTAATGTTTTGATTTAAATCTGATTTAGTTTACCTATTACTTAGGGCAGAGAAGCATTTTTTGATCAATTCATAAAAAGTATCCCCATCAAGTTGTTATTTTTTTATCACATTAATCATGAATATTTCAGTAGAACTATTAAGCCTTCAGAACCTAACCAGCAATTCACCAGTTCTCCGCAACGCCAATCCTTAATATAATAAAATATCTTATAAAAGCAATAAAAATTGTAAGTTCCGGTTAGCTTTTTTGGAGATCGTGTATGGCGTTATGCAGATCTGTTTTTTATTGCAATTTGAATGTTATACAGAAAAATAAGCTTTCTCCCCCAACGCCATTGCAATCAGTCATCGCTCGGATTCGTAAACAGGTGTTTAGAAATCCGGAACCGGGAAATAGCGTGGCAGGATAAAATTAAGCTCTGCGCGCACGCAATACATGATATGATTTGCTTGACTTTGTTCTTCAAATTCGTTACCATAGCAAAACATCGGATCTGGCAATTGACTGGCATAAGGTATTTGTTGTCAGGCATTAAGGAGGTGGGATTGAATAACCTGGGCATTTTGCAGGAAAATAATTTTGATAAATTGCCACCTGAGAAATTTGAATGGGTAATTTATTTTATCACACCTCCTAACCCAGACAAGCTGGAATTAAAAATTACAAATGTAAAATTAAAAATGATTCGGTGACGCACAAGCCAAAAATTGTACTCGAAAAAACAGCCCTTGTAACACGTTGAAAAGATATAACATGCAATGGGCATTAAAAAAAATCTTGCCAAAAAAAATCACAATTTAACTTGTCAGGCATTAAAAAAGCTCAATCAGTGATTAATCGGGAACCTCGAGCGGTGCCGCCTGGGACGCGACAGGCACCGCCGGTTGTTATTGAATCGTGATACCCCTTATAAAAATCATTCACCCATTTATTCATCAATCGCATAAGGAGACATTATGACCATTCGCAACATAAGTCCGCAGGAGATGTTTCTGAAACTCGCATCGGAGCATACTCCCCTGTTCAAATTCAAAGCCACAAATCGGGCTGAATTTGATCAATGGAAAAAAGCCGCACTCCCCGAAGTGATCGGAACGCTGGGCGATTTCCCGGCGAGCGTCCCCCTGAATCCGCAGCTCATGGCGGAATGGGAGCATGACGGATTGATTAAGCAGCGCTGGATCATCGATGTGGGGCGGCATATTTCGGCGATGTTTTTATTGAACAAATCCAAAGAAATCGGAGCAGGGGAGAAGCGTCCGGCAATTTTGTGCTGTCATGGGCACGGTCCATTCGGCAAGGAGCCGGTCATGGGGAACGATACGTCTCCGGAATTGAGAGCCGGCATCGAGCAGATGAATTACAATTACGGTCATCAAATGGCAAAAGCAGGATACGTTACGTTCGCCATCGACTGGATTGGATTCGGCGAGCGGAATGATTCGAATAAACCGAATTGGCGGAACAATAACTGGAATCGCGATTGGTGCAATCTCTATTATCTGCACGCGACAATGCTTGGAATGACTTCGATTTCGATCAATGTTGCCCACGGAAAAGCAGCAACCGATTTCGCCTGCTCGCTGCCCGAGGTTGATTCCGGGCGGCTGGGCGTGATGGGACTCAGCGGCGGCGGCACCATGACGCTGTGGATGACCCTGTGCGATGAACGGTTCAAAGCATCGGAGATTATGTGCTACAGCGATTTATGGCAATATTTCGGATTCCGCGATCTGAATTATTGCGGGATGCAGGTAGCGCCGGGATTATACAAATTGGTTGACCTTTCCGATCTGCAAGGGCTTGTAGCGCCGCGCCCTTTGCTGGTTGATATTGGCGCGAATGATACGTGTTTCAAAGTCGATACCGCGTTAAAATGTTTCAATGAAGTTAAAGCCATTTACCAGGCAGCAAACGCGGCAGATAAGCTCGAACTCGACCTGCACCCGGGCGAACACGCGTGGGGGGGAAATAAAGCGTTCGATTTCTTCGGCAAGCATCTGTAGCATCAAGAACCTTTCCGAAAGCCAGATTTGCAATTCCTGAGATGCGGAGATTTTTGTACCTCAATGTTATTCCATTTCAAAATAAGCCCGCCAGACATGCGAAATAACGATAAAAGCCAGCTTTTGATATTGCTCAGCTATTGATTCGTTTCATGGTGCTCGTTCAGCACACCACCTTAAAAGCTGATTTACGATTAAAGATTAACGATATACGATTTGCGAAGTTAAAGCTTCGCAAATCGTATATCGTTAATCCTTGTTCTGAAATCAAAAAAATGAATAATGGTGAACTATAACATTTCATGGTTTGCGATGCTTTCTATACCAGTCACTGAGTCATTTCCCGGCTTTCAATGATTTTTCTTGATTTTAATTAAATTTTGTTATATAATGGGAAATCAAAATTGTGTACGGTTATCCGTACCCCCAGATGATGAATCACAAAAACTCGTTTGTTTCAGCATTCGGTTCAAACAGGTCTTTAACACCAACAAAAGCCTACCATAAATATCACTGAATAGCACTATTTGAAATAAACAAATGGGTTATAAACTCTCGGAGAAAGCAGGTGGTATCGAAAGTCAAAGAAAGAATTAAAGCACTGGAGCTCTCGGCAGACGAATTAAGGTGGCGCTGCGATCCGCATATTTTCGATGATTTCAATGAAGCTGATTTCGATGCGGAGCATTTGATTATCGGACAGGATCGCGCGTTGAAAGCCCTGCGATTGGGGCTCGATATGAAAAATCCGGGTTACAATATATTTATTTCAGGATACCCGGGAACCGGAAGAAAAACAGCCGTTAAGGCGTTACTCAATAAAAAGAAAGGCTCGGGGAAAACACCCGGCGATCTGTGCTATATTCATAATTTCAAAAATCCGAATGCACCGAAAGCGATTTCGCTTGCACCCGGTGAGGGCATGCGCTTTAAAAATGATATGGAGAGCTTCATTTCGTATTTCAGGAAGCGAATTCTGCCGATCTTCAATTCAGAATATTATAAAACGCGACGGCAGCAATTGATCGCGAAATTTGAATTCAGGAAGAAAAGCATCTTTAATCCGTTTGAAAAAAAAATCATGCGGCGCGGGCTGGCGTTGAAAATCCATCGGGTAACGGATCACAGCCGGATTGAATTGGTTCCGGTGCTCAATGAAGACCCGGAGTTGCCGGATGATTATGATTCCGATGAAGTGCCATCCAAAGAGCTGGCAGCCATAAGCGCATTCGGTCCGCGATACGATGATGTATTCGATGAGTTTCAGTCGCTTGTGGAACGTATTCGAACGCTTGATGATGAACTGAATCGCGAGCTGGAGCATTTGGACCGGGAGGTAGTGGCTGAGAAAACCAACGAGCGGCTCAAAGAAATTGCTGAAAACTACGCATCCGAAGATATTCGGGGCTTTTTGGACCAGGTAGCTGAAGATATTCCGGAGCGCCTGGATGATTTCAAAGAGATCGTTCAGAATCATACCAATGGCAATATTTTAAATTTAAAACATCCGGATCCGTTCTGGAAATATCGAGTCAATGTGCTGGTTGATCATAGCGAAGACAGCGGCGCCCCGATTATTTGGGAAGAATCTCCGTCGATAGAAAAGCTTTTTGGCACAATTGAACCGTGCATCGATTTCAGGGGCAATGATGTTTCTGATTTTAATAAGATACGTGCCGGTTCATTGCACGCTGCAAATGGCGGCACGTTGATCATCAGTCTGGCAAGCGATTATAATGTGACCAATCTGTGGTATCGCTTGAAACAATGCCTGAAAACCGGGAAGCTGATACCCGGTGATGGCAGCGCCTCGAAAGCAAAAGCCGCACTGTCCCTGGCGCCCGAAGCGTCCGATATTCATATAAAAATTATCCTGATTGGGGATGATAACCATTATTATTCCCTGGCAGATTATGACAATGAATTCGACAGATTTTTCAAGGTTCGTGCTGATTTCGATACGATCACGCCGAAAAGCAAATTCGTGATCCACCAATATGTTGCTTTTATCAAAAATTTATGCAAAGCGGAAAAGCTGCGCCCATTTTCGAACACAGCATTAGCCGCGATTGTCGAGAATGGTGTGCGCCTTGCCGGTGCACGGGATAAACTCACCACGGAGTTGGCGCTTATCGCTGATCTGGCAAGGGAAGCCAGCTATTGGGCTGAAACCGATGACGCGCCGGAAGTTGCCGATGAACACATCGAAACCGCTATCGATGAGCAAAATGCCAGGTTGAACCTGATCGAGCAGCGCGTGTTCGAAAAATTTAGCGATGGCATCACCCTCATCGATGTTACAGGCGAAAAAGTGGGGCAATTGAATGGGCTGACCGTGATGGATCTCGGGGACTATTCCTTTGGAAAGCCGGTTCGACTGACAGCCAAATCCTCGATGGGGCGTTCGGGCATCATCAATATTGAGCGGGAATCCGATTTCAGTGGGCGCAGCCACACAAAGGGCATATCGATCCTGACCGGATATTTCAAGGATATTTACGCCCAGGATAAAACAATCAACATGACAGCTTCGATCTGCTTCGAACAATCTTACAGTCGAATCGATGGGGATAGCGCCTCTGCGGCTGAGATGTTCGTGCTGCTTTCGAGCCTGGGTCGCTTCCCCTTGCGCCAGGATATCGCTGTGACCGCATCGATGAGTCAGAATGGCGAAATTCAACCCATTGGCGGCGTAAATGAAAAAGTCGAAGGATTTTACAATGTCTGTAAAAATATCGGGTTAACGGGAAAGCAGGGCGTGATTATTCCGTTGCGAAATATTCGCGATCTTCAGTTGAGAAATGAAGTCGTCGATGCGGTCAGGCGCGGCGAATTTCATATCTATGCGATTGAGACCATGGATGAAGGACTCGAAATTTTAGCCGGACGAGAAGTGGCGCAGCGAAGTGCAAATGGCTCCTTCAAAAGAGGTTCGATCCACTATCTCGTCGACCGGCGGCTCAAGGAATTGAATAAAAAGGAGAAAGAAGAAAACGGCGGATAGTCGTCTGCTGCGATATAATGCCTCTCTTGCATGAAACAAACACCTTCGAATTGCAGGACTTACCATTATTCCCCTAACCCAGACAAGCCGGAATTAAAAATTAAAAATTTTGATTACGCTAGAAAATTCAGAGCTAAAAAGTTTGCCCGAAAAAATAGCTTTTGTAACACCTTTAAAAAATATAACATACAATGGCTACTAAAAAGTATTATGCTAAAAAATACACAATTTGACTTGTCAGATGCTAAACTGAGCTGTTTCAGGTTCAGGGTTCCCGGTCCAATGGTTGTAAACCATTGATCTTGTTTTTGTAACGCCCAATGATCTGGAGATTATTTTTAATAAATTTGGCATAAAAATCTAACCAGGAATAACTGTATTAAATTTTATCCGTTAAGGCTCACCCGCCTGGAACCGTTAACGTTGAACCGCTCAACCCGGGTGATCCCAATTTTGCCTCGAAAGGAAATGATATATGTGTCGGATGATTCTGGCTGCCGGAAAATTCGAAATGAAACCATTATTGGATGGATTGGTGCTGATGGCTGAGGACAGAAATGAGCGGCACGAAGAAAATGCACATTCCATCTTTAAACATCCGGATGGCTGGAGCATCGCCTATAAAAAGAAAAATCAATTGGAAATTTACAAATCGGTAAAGCCGTGTTTTTCGGATGAAAAATTAACCGAATTCGAATCGCTGAAATCGCCCTTTGTCGTGCTCCATGCGAGGCAAGCCACTGTCGGCAATACAACTTATCACAACGTTCACCCCTTTTGCGATCAGTTCAGTCAAAAGATGTATACGTTTTTTCATAACGGCACGGTGCGCGAGGAACTGCCGATATCGCCCGAATATCATCCCAAAGGCTCTACCGATTCCGAGCGCCTGTTCTATTATCTTCTCTCGCAGTTCGAAATGGATTCTGCCATCCCGTCATACAAATCCGCCCTAAACCGCCTGAAAAACTATTCTGCCTTGAATTCGTTCTTTTGCACCGCTGATCAGACATTCGTTGTGAATGCCCATTCAAAGAGTCCGCAATATTATACGATGAAGTATTCCGTGGATTCCGATTCGATCATTATCAGTTCGGAAATCCTGCCCGGGTTGGCGCAACGAAATTGGGAACCGCTGATAAATAGGAGCTTTATTCAAATTGAGCACTCTGCGAATATCCCCACCCTGACAATTGATTCGCTTTGATGGAGACACAACTCGAATGCAGAGAGGGATGAATCCAACCGATGCGAAATGATCGGATTTGCAGCGGTAGAAATATTGGAATAAGTCACCTTGCTTTTTCTCGCGCCCGGCATCCCGCTGTTCAAGCCAGATATCCGGAACGAGAAAACAAGGCATATTTCTCTTGAATTTTATGCATTAAGGCTCATCAAGCCGGAACCTTGGACGCTGAACCGCGGCTATTATAAAAATAATCCGGCGATCAAATAGAATACCAACGCAATCCCGGCGGCACTGAATGCGTAAGGGATTTGCGTTCGCACATGATCGATATGATCGGTTGCGGCTGCCATCGAAGCGATGATGGTGGTATCGGAGATCGGGGAACAGTGATCGCCAAATACACCGCCACCGAGAACAGTTGCGATAACGAGCGTTTCCGGCAAGTCAAGCATATTGACGATGGGGATGGCGATGGGGATCATGATGGCAAACGTTCCCCAGGAAGTGCCGGTTGAAAAGGCGATGAAACAGGAAATCAGGAACAGCATCGCCGGGATCAATTGCGGAACCAACCAGGTTTTAGCTACGCGAGCAACATACGTCCCGGTTCCCAAAATTTTGCAGGTGTCGCCGATTGCAAATGCCAGCATCATCAAAATCGCCAGCGGAATCAAACCGCCGACGCCTTTCATGAATTGCTCCATCAATTCCTTCAACGTCATGATACGCTGGCTGGCATATAAAATTCCGCCGGCTACAAGTGCAGCCAAAACCGCCCAGAACACCGCTGTGGAACCCGAGCCAGACATGATAATATCCAGCAGGGCGCTGTATGACTTGAATGTTCCTGAGTTGATCTGCGCGCTAACTCCGGTTATATAAAGACCCAGCGGCATCATTATCACCAACACGAGAATGGGGATCAGCATATTGCGCATTCGTGCCGGAATGTCCGATTTTTTTTCCACGCTGATGACTTCTGTGGCGACTACCGGCTCTGCTCCGTCATTTAAAAGCTTTCCCTGTTCACGCACGCGTTTTTCGGCTTTTTTCATCGGACCGAAGTCGCGGTCCAGCAGGATTGTTAGCAAAACGATGCCAATCGCGAACCAGGCATAGAAATTTAAAAAGATCGAACCAACCAGCGCTTTTGCCGGAGATGCGATGCCCTGACCCGCCAGCAGCATCATAATGAAAGCGCCCCATGCATTCAGGGGGAACAGCACGCATTTGGGCGCGGAGGTTGAATCGGCAATGTACGCCAGTTTTTCACGCGAAATTTTGAATTTATCGAATAGCGGTCGAGCGATGGCGCCGGTGATCAATACACATATACTTGATTCAATGAAAATCACCAGTCCCGTAACCCATGCCAGCAATTGCGCGCCCATCCGATTTCTCACGAGTCGCTTTTCGGTCACCCAATTGATGAAACCTTCCATCCCGCCTGAGTATTGGGTGAACGTTATCAGTGCGCCGACCATTGCGCTGAAAATGATTACTTTGGTATTTCCGGCATCCGCAAAAACATGCACGCAGGCGTCGAGTGCTCCCGCCATTCCCTCGATCAATAGCCTGATGAGCCAGAAAAAGACCGAAACGATGAAGATGAGGCTCGATCCGAAGCCGCTGCTAGCCTGAAAATTTAAAAGGCTGCTGATAAATGTAGTAATATTCATGAGTTGCCCCGGATCGGCAATATGTACGCACCACCCCATCCAGATACCCAAAAACAGGGAGATGAAAACCTGCCGCGTTACAATCGCCAGAACGATGGCGATGACCGGGGGAAAGATCGATAAAATTGTAGGGTCATCCAATTGGCATTCCTCCGCAAGAGAAACATTTTATCGGGATGAGGTATACTTTGCACGGGCATAAATCTGACTTTTATGTCATTGCGAGCGAAACGGAGTGCAGCAAAGCAATCCCTGAGGTTAAGCACTTAAAAGATTGCTTCGGCAAAAACACCTCGCAATGACAGTTAAAAAAATGTCAAATTTATGACCGTTTGCAGTATAATTCGTTTGTTGCTCCATTTCGGGATACCAAAAGGCATCGAGCCCGCCAAACTTAATTTTGCGTATGAAGCAAGAGTGAAAAGGTAAACAAGGTTTCAATCAATGTCAATAGTCAAAATGAATAATGCTTGATTTTTTGTGCATTTTTGCATATCATTGAATTTTTCTTCTGATGAAAGCGTTCCGCCCGGAACTGGATCGGATGGGTCATTGAAATTCCCGGAGGTTTCGGGACGCTTCCAGGTACTGCGAATTTAACGTTGAGCGGCAGTCTTGTATGAGAATTTAAAAATGAATGCGCTCGCCGCATTCAAACCATACTTTGCACGGGCACAAATTGAACTTTCATGTCATTGCGAGCGAAACGGAGTGCAGCGAAGCAATCCCATGAGGTTAAGCACTGA
>JAFGMA010000434.1 GCA_016927835.1 Candidatus Zhuqueibacterota bacterium
AAGCACTGAAAAGATTGCTTCGGCAAAAAACGCCTCGCAATGACAGTAAAAAAATGTTCAATTTATGACCGTTTGCAGTATAAATAAACCTGATATGTTCCCTGAGCAAAATCAAATCATCGATCAAATCTCCGAATCGGTCATACGCGAAATGACACGCCTGGCAGAAAAACACCAGGCGATCAATTTAGCACAGGGATTGCCGGATTATCCCTGTCCCTCGCTCTTGAAAGCGCATGCTCAGGACGCAATCGGAGCCGATGAAAATCAGTATTCTTTTACGTATGGATTAAAAGCACTTCGCGACGCAATTGCCGCCAAGCTGTTGAAACGAAATCAGCTCCAATTCGAAGCCGAAACCGAAATCACCGTGACCTGCGGTGTCAGCGAGGGACTTATGGCGACGGTGCTTGCTCTCGGTGAACCCGGGGCAGAATTTATCCTTCTCGAACCCTGCTATGAAAACTACCTTCCCGCAGTCTTGTTATCCGGCGCAACGCCTGTTCCGTTCACGCTCAATGCCCCGGATTGGCATATCGATTTCGATGAACTGGCAAAGCATTTTTCGCATCGCACACGCGCGATCATCCTCAATAATCCGATGAATCCCACGGGCAAAGTATTCTCAACTGAGGAACTGCGGGAAATCGCCATGCTCTGTCAAAAGTGGGATACCGTTGCGTTATGTGACGAGATATATGAAGAAATGGTCTACAACGAACAGCGCCACATTTCGATGGCGTCGCTGCCGGGCATGCGTTCCCGTACCGTCACCATTATGGGATTTTCCAAAACCTATAGTGTCACCGGCTGGCGTGTTGGGTACGTCGCCGCGTATGAAGCATTAAGCGCCCGAATACGCAAGGTGCATGATTATTTAACCGTTTGTGCGCCGACACCTCTGCAGCATGCGTGCATTGCTGCACTGTCTTTGCCTGAACAATATTACGATGATTTGAAACGCTTCTATTATAAAAAATGCCGGTTATTCTGCCTCGGACTCGAGTACCTTGGATTCCGATTCGCATATCCGGAGGCAGCGTATTATGTAATGGCGGATTTCAGAGATATTTTCAATGGAAATGACTTGAAATTTTCGGATTGGCTATTAATCGATAAGGGCGTGGCTGTCGTCCCCGGAAGCAGCTTTTATTTCAGCAAAAAAAAATACTCCCGAATGGTGCGATTCTGTTTCGCAAAGAAAGAGGAAACGCTTGTCGCTGCATTGCGACGCATGGGCAGAAAAATATTTCGTGATCATTACCGCCACGTCAACAAAAATGGGTTGCTCGTTTAAACCGGATCGAAGACAATTCAAGTGTGTTTGAATTCAGAATCCATCCCGCATCCTCTTGATTCACCTGCATGGCTGCCGGGCGATCGGCGCCTGCCCGCAGATCGATAATCCTTTCCATATTACAATAAAATAACAGAATACGCCTTAATAGATTCAGCAAAAATCCGATAATTATACTGTTGGCTTCAACAACCTTTTCCGGGTTGCAATAGTAATGAGTTATGTTTGAAATCAATTGGCTTGATCCTGTTATGGTATATAAAAGTGAAGAAATTCGATTACTCGTACTGGCGCTGTTTGTCACATTGCTGATTCTGCTTGCGCAGCATCCCTTGCTTTCCGCGGGAAAAGCCGGGGAACGCGCATCACTCGAAATGGTACGTACGCTCGAAAAAAACACTGCTTGGAATATAAAAGAAGAATTACTCGATTATTTCCCGAGCAGGCAATTCATCGTAAACACCAGGATTGATCTGTATGAAACAACTGCAAGGCGTCTTGGTTTGCCGCGATTGCCTGATGTTCTGCTGTCAAAACGGATAGGCAAAGCCAGGGAAAACGCCCATAGCTCTGATAGTTTGGCAAATGAAGATCATTCGGCACATTCCCGCTCAGACATTCAGCAATTCTTTTATTCCAACGCGTTCCGCATCCGCCGCATACGTATCACGGTCCTACTGGATAGTTCCTTCAGTGAGATCGATCGGCAATTCATTTTTCGCGTAATTACGCTGAGCGCAGAACTTAATCGCAGAAGGGGCGACAAAATTGCGCTCGAAAGCCTGCCCTTCCCGGCGAAGCCTGTTGCGGCACCAACTCCATTAAAATCCCCGGAACGTGAGTTGTTTTATGCTGAATTGATGGGACTTGAAGGAAATGAGACCCTGATTTATTCAGGCATTTTTGTTGTTGTGATGATATTGAGTGTGCTTGGTTTCAAACGCATGAAAACGCGCCATATATTGAGCACGACGCCGGCAACGATGTCACAACCAATATCATCAGCGCCGGCTGCGATTGGAATCGGAGACAATGCGATCACGCCAACTGACGGCACAACGCTGAATCCTGCAATCCATAAGCACAAGCGAAATTTGATCGATAGCCTCTTCCAATATCCCGAAATTGTATCGGCGGTTCTGCAGCATTGGATCGAAAAATTCAACGAAGAAGGATTGAAAAATAGCATCATCTTCATCCTGAGTTTTTCGCCCCGTTTGTTGGCGCTTTTGAAAAATCATCTCCCGCAGGCATTTTATGCCAGGATAAGCTGCAAGATGAATAAATACAGCGATGTAACCGAATCCATGCTGACAACGATTTACAGAAAATTCGATACAGATTTTCGAATGTTCAGGTTGATTGCGGCGACTGATGAAGGCTCCGACAGCATTTTCGAAACCATCCAGTCCATGAACGAACACCAGCGTTTCTCATTATTGAAGGATATGGATGATGAGCAACTTGCCATCGTCATCGCACAATTGCCACCCAATCAATCCGCAGCATTTTTGAAGAAATTATCGCAGCAACGAAAAAATGCGATCATGGCTGCTCTGAGTAAACCAGAGAAGACATCGCACGAGCAGTACCGGCTGCTGCTTGACACCCTGGTTAAACAGGCGAGGCAAATTTTGAATCATGCATACATTTCAGCCAATGGAACAGAGTCATTCGTGGAAATACTCGATGAATTCGATGACTCCGCGCAAGACGAAATCATCAAATTTGTCGATGATAGCGATAGTGAATTCAGAGGGCGGATGGGCAATCAATTTCTGAAATTCAATGACATTTTTCGACTGCCGAATGAAATTCTGACAAATATACTCATGAAAATGGATAACGAACTCCTTGCGACGTCATTTAAAGATATGCCCGAAAACGAACTCAAAGCAATCCTCGAACTCCTGCCATCGAAGAAATCAGAGAAGCTGTTGATTTCGATGGAGATGAAACACCATATTAAGCCGGAAAATATACAAAATGCCCGTCGCAAATTGCTGCAATCAGCCCGACGGTTAGCGAATCAATTCACGCAAGAGACCGGTCGCATTGTTTCTCCACCGGACATGAAAAGCGTCGAGGTGGTTTGAGATAACTTCCCGATTGACAGGCGTTACGCTTTTTATGAGGGGATTATACCATGAATTATCGTAATTTTAACATCTCAATATTCTATTTAATATTGATAAAATTAGTGCTCTGATGTTTTTGGAGCGAAAACCCTTTATGGATTTCACAACTCGCATCGCATAAAAGGCGATGCACTCGCCCGTTCGATCTATAAATTAAAATCGGTGAGACTGCTCCTTTCTTCTTCCTGAGTCGAATCCTGAATCGCAAAAGAAAGGCGCCGAAAGATGAGCTTGAGTCTGTTAGTGGTTTCACCGATTTTTATTTTTTCGACCATACTATCATTATTGCCCGTGCTGCTGCCAGCCGCCATTGCCAATTAGCTCGCTACCTCATTGCTTCTGTTTACAAACTCCTGAAATCTCTCGATCCCATCGCTGGCTTTGCGGAATTTTGCAGTGCCGGAAATTCGCACCAGCCTATTTTTACATTACCCCTCAGTCAGGAAATAACTTCAGCATTGGCTTTCGAGTTGTCAGTTCCATCCACGGGAAGTGCCAAAAGCTAAAAAACAATCCCTTTCGGCTCCTAAAAATTTTCCATACGAAAATTCAAATATCCTTTTGAATCGACACACAACAGCCAGCCCCGATTTAAAACATCCGCAGATGACTGCCCGTTTTTTAGCCGCACCGGGTTCCAGGTTTTATACTGCTTTGAAAAATATCTTGCGATTCAGTCACAAATTGAGTAAATTGAATGAGTGCTGATCGACGTGAGATTAGCGAATGTTAATTCACCGTCGTTGTGAAAAGAGCCGCAGAACCAGGGGGATATGCTTCCGTCATCGGCTATGTATAAGGCGAAGAAAAATTAGATGACAACCATTTGCCGGAATCAGGAAGCCGGCAAAGCGCAAGGAGTGCTCAATGGAACAGGATGTCTGAACCCGTGTATTCAATCAATTTGATCCTTTGAAGCCATTGCAAAGCGAGATCGAATTGGACACGTTGTATGTGCCGCGAAAACTGGCTATCGCTGAATAGATCGTTGAAACCATTCAAATGAACTCAGGTTCTCTCAAAGCTGTAGTCACCGGACAGCCTGGCAGCGGAAAATCAACAGAATTGAGTCGGATAGCACAAATTCTGGAACATGAATTTTTCATTGTTTGGCTCAACGTCGACAGTCAACTGGACATCTTCAGCGTAAATCATCTTGAGGTGCTTATTGCTGCCTTTGCCAGCATGTATAAGATCGCGCATCGGCTTGGACTAACCATAACCAAAAAGCCGCTGGAAAAGGTTGTGGAGACTGTGAATAAAGTTACTTCGAAAAAAGGATTCGCCCTCGATTTAACGACACCAAAATTATTGGATATGGCAGGCATCACGTTCAAATTTGGTTTGAATTGGGAAACCGTCAGGGAAATCAATGTTGAGCCGGAGATAAGCGATTTGCTGGCTTACATAGATGACGGAATCGAGGCGCTGAAAGATCAGACCGGTTATTGCCCGCTGTGGATCATCGACGGTCTGGATAAAGTCGAATATAACATGGCGCGCTACATTTTCGCCGAAAGCCGACTGCTCGCCTATCCTTCATGCATCATCCTGTACACCGTGCCTTTCGCCCTGTTTCATTCCCCTCATTTTCAACGAATTCGGAATTATTTCTCAGGAACCGCCAGCCGCGAATTGCCGAACATTCTTCCGGATAATGGGGAAGTCCCGGGCGATACTTCGGAGCGGAGATCCTTTTTTGAACAACTCACAGAAAACCGGCTCGTCAGCGCCAGGGCAGCCGGATTCATTGAAAATCAGGCGTTGAAGCTGATGATTGGAAAATGCGGGGGCATTATCCGCGAATTCATTTACCTGGTTCAATATGCCACCCAGGAAGCCCGACGCATGAAATTGAAAAAAATCGACAGCACCCTGGCACTGCGTGCAATTGAGCGAATGAAGCGCGAAAAAATGCGCGGCTTGACCCAGGAACGCGTGAACTTGCTATGCAAGCTCTATCATGACCGACCAAAGGTTTTACCCGGAGACAGCACTTCGGAAAAAATACTATTTGAACTCTTGCAGAATTTATATATTCTTTATTATGAAAATGGTGAGTCCTGGTATTGGACGCACCCTATTTTGAATGATTTTTTCGAGCAGGAATGCAGCTAGCGGGCAGGGCTCGCTCTCCTGCGCAGCGAAGATGGGGTGACTGCAAAATCATAAGAAGGCGCTGCAGGCTGTTGAAAGAACTCAAGCTGGCTTAAATAATTGGCTTTGCAGCCGGATTTTTTTCAATCTGTATAAGGATTAATTCTGATGCAGGATGCTGATGATATTTTCAATACGAATTCGTTTCAGGAGCTATTCAGCCAGGAAATGGATTTGCTGCGGCAGTCGCTGGAAATGAGTCGCGGAGGTGACATTTTCATCATCGAATATTCACACAAAGAAGTGTTGCGCAACGGTGCGTTTTTTCTGGTACATAAGCTGAAGGGGCTCGGATTGTCTCTGCACGAGATTGTATTGAATCCGGCAACGCCTTTCCCCATGCTGGATAATATGAATGGGTTTGCGTTTTTTACTTTTTTATTGAAAGCGCTGCCAATCCGGCGCCGGTGCCATTTTCAGCGGATATTGCAACGCGAATGAACCGGTCGCGTGAGGTGCTGGCACACGCAAGCTATAGCTCTGTTGTGTGGCTGTATGCGGACCTTTGCCAGCAATTTCAGCGCCTGGCGAGCGATGTCTGGGCAAGCAAACGCGGCGTATACAGCTTCATTCTGCCACCGGCGCGATCGATTCAGGCACTGCCGCTTTCCAAAGATTTTTCTCCGGCGGAGCTGGCGGAGTTAGCCCGGCGTGTGTGTACTTATCAACGCCAGGTGCATAAACCGGGGCTGTCTATCGAACGACAAATCAAGTTGCACGATCATATTGCCAGGCTTTATGATCGAATCGGCGCAACAATGCAGGCACACACACACATTCAGCATCTGCAGAAACTGCTGATCAAAATCAATGACCTGGAAAGCCTGCGCGATTCGTATTTGCAGCAACTGGCAAAAAATCTGGAATGGTCGGATTTTAAAGGTATTCGCCAACTTAAACTCATCATCAAATTCAGGTTGAATGATTTATTTGTCGCGTTGAATTTTCGCAAGCAGGTCCGGGACCGAACGCCCGAATTTTCCTCTGAATGGCAACCGACAAAAGAGCGACCGCTGCGAAAAAATCGCATTTTCGATCCGCTGCAACGAGAGCAAATTGCAGGGAGCAAAACGTTTTTGAAAAATACGAAAAGCGTGCTGCTGGGCGATCCCGGTTCGGGCAAATCGACGCTTTTGAAATACTTCGCGCATAACCTCGCGCTGAATAAAAATCCCGATAGTGTATTCGAAACACAGGCAGAGCTACCGCTTCCCATCATCATCTCAGCCACAGCATATTCAACGGTCTTGAGACAGGACAAATGCACTATCGCCCGGTACATGGAAAATCACGATCCCGCTTTGTGGGCAGTATTTGAGGAAGCGCTGAAAAACGGTAACGCCTTGGTGATGATCGATGGGCTGGACGAAGAAGTCGAACCAACGATGCGCGTCCGGGTTGTGCGCCAGATCGAATCCTTTGTGAATCAATATCCGGGGAATCGCTACATCATCACCTCCCGGATCGCGGGTTACAGCATTGCGCCCCTTTCTTCTGATTTTGATCACTATGTTATCGAGCCGTTCAGCGAAAATGCAATTCAAACATATTTGCGAAATTGGTATAGAAATTTATATCGGGATTGCGACATAGAGTGGGAAGCCGAAGCGGATGCGCTTTTCAAAATGATTACCAATCAATCGCAACTGCTCCGCCTGGCGAGTAATCCGCTGCTGTTAACGATCATGGTATTGATTCATTACCAGGGATCGCGCTTGACATATCGACGGGTCGATTTGTACTGGCAAATCGTCGATGCGCTGGCAGAAACCTGGAATTTAGTTCGAAATATCAGCGGACGATCGATTGATCTTTGGCTCGGAAGCCGCCGCCTCGATCATACACTGGTCGAACGTATTCTAAGCCCGATTGCCTTCAAAGTACATGAATGCAATCCCGGCGGATTGATTCCGCGCGACATTCTGCTGCAACAGATTGCGCTTTATTTTTCAAACTTCGAGGGCAAATCCGGCATGGAATCGGAAAATCTCGCTGCGGATTTTTTGAAGCTGGCTCAGGAACAGATCGGTATCCTGACGGAGAGAGGCATTAACCAATTTGCATTCACGCATCTGACACTCGAAGAATACCTGGCAGCGCGCCACCTGGCGGGTCTGGAGAATGCGGTCGATGAAGCCGCAAACCGCTTGTATAATCCGAGATTTGAGGAAGTGCTTTTACTCGCGTCCTCGATGCTTTTGGGAGAGCATTGTTCGAATTTTATCAACGGAATCTATCGATACACAGGCGATTTTGATCCATGGCTGCGCAGAAGCTGGCAGATCGCAGCGCGGGCATTGGCGGATGAGGTGAACATAGGCTTTCAGCTCAAGCAACAGATCATCGATAGCTTATTGGCGTTCTATCTGGCGCTCGATATCGACAGCTTTTTGGGGGATGAGATTCGTCAGGTATTCAGCGCCTTCAAGGGGAGCACCCTTGAAAAGCACCTCCTCAATAAATTGATACAGGCAATCCGGGACAGCAAGCATACCAAAATGAAACGCGCCGGCATTCAGGCTCTCGTCGCAATCGGCAGCCCTGAACCTGTTGTGCTTGAAGTGCTTATCGGTGAGTTTCAAAACGATGATTGGCTGGTGCGCGCCGGCGCCGCTGAAGCACTCGGTGAACTGGGATTGCCAGATAAAGCAGTGGTTGAGGCGCTGAAACTGGCATTGAGCGATCCGAGCCGGGAAGTGCGTGCTTTCTCAGCAGTCGCTTTAGGCGAATTGAAGCAAACCGCACCGGATGTGTTGCAGGCGTTATCATCGATGTTACACGATAAAGAAAGCCTGGTGCGTGCAAACGCCGCTGGTGTTCTCGGGGCAGTCAGGGCAAATCACACCCGAGGTGCTGGAAACGCTCATTAGCGGTCTCAGCGACGAAGAAAGCCTGTCGCGCATCATTTCAACCTGGGCGTTGGGTGAGCTTGCCAGGGAAGAACCCGTAATTATCGATGAATTAATCAGAGGCTTGCGCGATGAAAACAAATGGGTTTGCGCCAGTTCGGCTGCTGTTTTAGGCGAGTTGGGACAATCAGCGCCGGAAGTGATTTCAGCACTCATAGAGGGTCTGTCGAATCCGATGAGTTGGGTCCGCGCCCATTCTGCCGAAGCCCTTGGCGAATTGGGTCAGGCGAATGCCCGGATCCTTTCCGAATTAATTTCGCGCTTGCAGGACGATGCCAGTTGGGTTCGCGTGAATTCCGCTGCCGCGCTGATCAAACTCGGTGAAGCGCGCGCTGATGTCGAAACCGTACTCATCAATGGGCTGCGGGATAATGACTGGTCGGTCCGCGGGACAGCCGCCCTGGCATCAGGACGACTCAGTCAACCGTCGCAGCCGATCATCGAAGCACTGGTGAATTGATTAAGCGATGACGACTGGTCAGTTCGGGGAAACGCAGCCGAAGCCCTGAGCCAACTCGGAGACGCATCATCGAAAATTATCAAGCGGCTTCAAAAATTGATGTTGAAAGATCGGGAAAACTATGTTAAGACCGCAGCCGCCCGGGCATTGGGACAATTGAAAGTTCTTTCACCTGGGTCGCTGCGAAAAATCTGCAAAGCTGCCAGGCAGGGAAATGATGCGGCGCTTGAGGCGCTCTGGGAAATTGCGCTCTATAAAGGCAACGACCGCATCCGTACCTGAAAGTTGAATCGAAAGCCAATTTTGGTTTATATTCAATCAATACTTATCATCAGTTACTCTTGGAGGGAGTATGAAAAACACAATTCGAGTCCGTTTTGCAATCATGATGTTTTTGCAGTACGCCATCTGGGGATCATGGACAACGGCGCTGGGGCAGTATTTGGAAGATGTACTGAAATTTGAACCATCCGAAATCAGCGCCATCTACGGATGCCTATGGTTGGCGTGCATTATCGCCCCATTCATCGGCGGGCAGATCGTCGATCGATTTATGGCAACCCAGGTTTACCTGGGTATTGCCCACCTCGCTGGCGGAGTGCTGTTGTATATGACTGCCATCCAGCATGAATACACTTCGATGTGGACCTGGATGCTCATCTACAGCCTGGTTTACGCCCCAACATTGGCGCTCACCAACTCCATCTGTTTCCGCAACCTGAAAGCCCCTGAAACCGAATTCGGGAAAATCCGCACCTGGGGCACGATTGGCTGGATCGTTGTGGGGTGGCTGGTGACATTCATGCGTACAACCTGGCATACACAGGATTGGGTTGGCGGCTCCGACCTGTTGATGTTTGCCGCCGCAATTTCCATTATTCAGGGATTGTTCTGTTTCTCGCTTCCCCATACACCACCCAGGAAGGAGGCTGAGAAACCATTTGCCTTTCTCGAAGCTCTGCGGCTTTTGAAAGACAAAAATTTTCTGATTTTCATGCTGGTCGCCTTTGTAGTCACAACCGAGCTGCAATTTTATTACATCCCAACCGCACCATTTTTGCAGGATATGGGCGCTAAAACCGAGTGGCTGACAGCGATTAAAACGGTGGCGCAAATTGCCGAGGTTCTGGTGCTGCTGTTTCTGCTCCATATTTCAATCAAAAAACTCGGCGTACGCAAAACCATGCTGATCGGTATTCTGGCGTGGCCCCTGCGCTATTTTCTATTCATGATTCCCAATCTCCCTATCATCGTTTTCTCGCTGACACTTCACGGATTCGGATATGCGTTCTTTTTCGTTGCGTCTCAGATTTACGTGAATATGAAAGCCGAAGATGATGTGCGGGCTTCGGCGCAGGCGATGCTCACCTTTTTTACGCTGGGTTTCGGAAATTACCTGGGAACCCTTTTCACCGGCTATATTTGGGAACTGTTTAAAGTCGGCGACCAGACAATCTGGTGGAAATTTTTCCTGGTTCCGGCTTTTCTGTGCCTGGTGATGGCGCTTGTTTTCATGCTATTCTTCAAAGATGATGTGAAACAGAAAACCAGCACTGCCTAGTATTTAAGCGTTGATTGCCCCGATAGTCAAATTTGTCGGGGCATTTTTTTTGAATGTTATACTTTGCACGGGCACAAATTGAACTTTCATGTCATTGCGAGCGAAACGAGTGCAGCGAAGCAATCCCATGAGGTTAAGCACTGAAAAGATTGCTTCGGCAAAAAACGCCTCGCAATGACAGCAAAAAAATGTTCAATTTATGACCGTTTGCAGTATATCAACTTTCCATCACCCGCCTGAGCCTTTTCACTTTTCCGAAATATAAACTTCATCCCGCGCAAATTGCCGGCAAAAAAGAGCCACGATTCCGAAATTGAGTTTGGTATCGAGTTTGCATTTCAAACTTGAAAGATACATTTCAACGCGTTAAAATTTCAAGGAGATTTCGGTGATCGGATTCCGCAACATCAAAAAACACCTCCCTTTCAGGTTACTTACGATTATATGGATTATCACGGCGCTGCCACCGGCACGTGCCCAAAACGGTAGCGTGCTTGCGAGTTGGTCGCGAAATCTGGAACCCGATCTTGGCGGCTATTTTCTGTATTACGGGACTGTATCCAAAAATTACATAAAAGAAATCGATGTACAGAACACAACATCCCATCAAGTCGATGGATTGTCAATAAATACAGCGTATTACTTCGCACTGCGCGCGTATGATAAACAGGGAAACATCAGCCACTTTTCGCGCGAAGTGCTCTTTTTTTTAAGTGATAATAATAACGAGCCCGCTCCGAAAGTGACATCGGTGACGCTCAGAGATAAAACAACGCTGGTTATTCAATTCGATCGACAACTGAACCGGAATGCTGCCGAGAGAACTGACAATTATCAGATCTCACCTGAGATCAAAATCTCAAGCGCGAGTTATGATGCTGCTTCAAAGGCAGTCACCCTCAAAACAGATGCCCATCATCCGGGGATCGAGTACGTGCTGCGCCTGGGTGAAATCACGGACACATCCGAGCCGCCCAATTCGGTTGATCCCGATGGCAAATATCATTATGAATTGGCAGAAACGACTGTACAATCGGGAAACACTGAATCGACATTGGAACGCGTTTATAATTACCCGAATCCATTCAATCCAACCAAAAATGTCACTCATATTCGCTATTTTTTGGACGAACCTTGCAAGGTTTCAATTTCGATTTATGACGTGCAAGAAAAACCGGTCAAGAATATCTGCGAAAATGATTGGAAGCTTTCCGGAGAACATACCCGGGACTTTTGGGACGGACGGAATGAAAATGGACTCCTGGCTGCAACCGGGATCTATTTTGCCAAAATTATTGCCAACGGAAAAATGCAGGTGATCAAGCTCGCGGTCACCTATAGCCATTAAGCACCACAAGTAATCAAAATCAGATAACGACGACCGTTTGGATGCGGTATTCATTTACCTAACGAAACCGAGGAAATGCCCTACAGCTACCAAAATATATTAAAAACTATCTCACTGCTCTTCATTTTGACTCTATCGAATGCTGCTGAAGCCGGTCAGGAATACCATTCAGCCGGTGCATTTTTGAACCTGGGCGTCGACACGCGGGCTCTTGCAATGGGATCGGCGTTTACATCGCTTTCAACCGGACCAGAGGCAGTCTATTGGAATCCCGCAGGATTATCGCTTTGCCGGCGCGTCAAATTCAGTACGATGATCTCGCAACTGACACTCGACCGCAAGCACAATTGGGCGAGTATCGCATATCCCTGGGATTTTGTGGGTACGCTCGCTGTCGGCTGGGTTGGATACAGCGTTTCCGATATTGAGGGTCGCACGCAAAATACCCCGGATCCGGAATGGACGTTCAGCGACGCCCAGAATGCCTTGATGCTTTCATTCGGTCGGGAATTCGTTGATTTTTTCTTTGCCGGCATCACTGCCAAGCTGCTGCATCATAACCTCGATGGTTACGTCGGCTATGGCGCCGGATTCGATGCCGGATTTTTGTTTGCGCCCGGAAGAAGGCGCCTGAGAATAGGTGTCGTTTTCCAGAATCTCAACGCGCAATGGCAATGGCAGAACCAGCATCGCGAGATTCTGCCGCTGATATTGCGGGCAGGCGCTTCGTTTCAAATGGGAAAAAATTTTATCGTCGCGGCAGACATTAACCACTCTCATGTCCACTTCCATGATCCCAGGTTCGGCATTGAATACCGATTCATGGGTTTGTTTCCCCTGAGAGTCGGATTCGATAACAACCAGCCCACCGCCGGTCTCGGACTGAAAATTTATGCGGAAAAAGCCAATGTAACGTTTGATTATGCCCTTGCGAGGGATTCTTTTGAATTGAAAGAAATGCATCGCCTCTCCGTCAGCTTTGAATTAAATCCAAAATGGCGCCCCCAACAAACCCAACGCTGACACCTCTCATTTGATTCCATCCATCGACAGCCAAAGCCGGAAAAAAACCAGCGAGTCAGCCCCTCAACTACCCTCTCTACTGCTCTGTTCTCAAACGAACCAATCCCGGGCGATTCCACTCTTCCGCCTGAACATCCTTTTTGGTTGAGATTCAGATTTATAAAACGCGCAATCCTTCGGATGTCCGGATTTTGTTTCCGCTGCCAATAAATACTTGATTTTTCATAATGATTTGATTATATTAATTTCCGAAATTAAATCCTGTTAGGAGGTTGGATAAAATATCCTGGACGTTTTGCTTAAAAATAATTTTGATAAATAGCCACTCAAGAAATATAAATGGGTAACTTATTTTGTCCCATTTCCTTAACCATGAAAATCCCGGTTCTCGGACAAAATCACCCGAACCAGACGCATGTACCCGTAAATGAAGGAGGCACAAATGGCAAAGGAACAGACATATCAACGCAAGGTTTCGGCAGAGGAAGTTCAAGAGGGATATATTTTCATCTTAAAAGATTTTATTAAATTTTTCCCCAAACCCAATGTTCCCTTCAAACTGAAAGTCGATGGCGATGAATACGACACTCATGTCGAGATCGTCGATTGTTGGTGCATGGGTCCGAATAAACCGCATGTGCATTACCGAATCTCAATCCGTTCGTTGCAGGGCAAATTCCCGATTCATCGTAACAATGTGGTGAAATTTACCCGACAGGAAGACGGCGTATATACGCTGGCAAAATAAATGGCGTTGGCACGAATCGAATTCAGGCGCCTTGTTGAAGATTTGTTGCGCAGCGAGCAGAACCGGGTCACATGCAATCCTGGCGCAAATTACAGGATTGCCCTGGTTTACCCCAATCGATACGCGATTGCCGTCGCCAACCTGGGTTTTCAGGAAGTGTATCGCTTGTTCAATGCCGAAGCAGCGTTCTCCTGTGAACGGTCATTCGCCTACGAACCGCCTTTCAACCATTTCCCACTCACCCTGGAAACACAACGCGAGCTGAATACATTCGATATTATAGCCTTTTCCCTTTCCTTTGAGCTGGATGAACTAAACCTGGCTCAACTCCTCCACAACGCCAAAATTCCAATCATGCGCAGCGAGCGCGACGAAAATAGCCCGCTAATCATTGCCGGCGGAATCGTTGCCTCCCTCAATCCGGCGCCGCTGACGAACATCGTGGACGTCTTCCTGTTGGGCGAGGCAGAGGTGACGATACCACAATTTTGCACGAAAATTACGGCGCACCGTCCTGGCGAACTGCGCTCGGAAAAATGCCTGCAAGACCTGGCAGAGCTTGATTTCTGCTTTGTGCCCGGTTTCACTTCAACGCATGCAATAATCCAAAAAGCCAGTGTCACCGGAAAAGCGTTCGAACCGGTCTGTTCATCCATTATTTCACCGCATTCCCATTTTCAGAACATGTTCTGCGTGGAAGTCGGGCGTGCTTGCGGACGCGGCTGCCGTTTTTGTGCCGCCGGTCATGCCTGCCGACCCATTCGATTTCACCCGCCGGAAAACGTCATTGCAGCCGTTCGCAACAATCCGTTTCAGGCAAAAAAAATCGGTCTCATCGGCGCGGCTTTATCAGATTACCCCCGCCTGGATCACGTTTGCAGCACTTTAATCGACGAAGGTTACACTCTCGGGCTTTCCTCTTTCAGAATGGATGTCATTACTCCGAAATTTCTATCGCATCTGGAAAATGCAAACGTGCGCTCGATTACCCTGGCGCCTGAAGCCGGCTCAGAACGAATGCGCAAGCTGATTCATAAAAATCTGTCGGACGAACAAATTTACCAGGCAATCGAATACCTGGCATACTCTGCCATTTCGAATATCAAATTATATTTTATGATTGGGCTGCCATTTGAAAACAGCGATGATATTGAGGCGATCGCTAAAATGGTGCAAAAAATTTCATCCAAATTAACAGGTCGCGAAATCAATGTCAGCATCAATGCATTCATCCCGAAGCCATTCACGCCATTTCAATGGGCTCCGATGGATCGAGCAAATTCGATAAAACGCAAACGCAACAGCTTGTATTCCCGATTGCGAAAAATTAAGGGGGTCACAGTATCGCAAAAAAGCCTCAGGTCGGAGATTATGCAGGCGGTGCTGTCGCTGGGCGATTCGCGATTGGGCGCTGCTCTCGCCCGCAACACTGCCGGCAGCGCCAATTGGCAAACGATTTTAAAACAATCCGGGATTGATTTGGATCAGGTCATCCATCAAACCAGGCAATATGAAGATAAGTTGCCCTGGGATTTCATAGCGGGCGGCATCAGCAAGGAATGGCTATGGCAGGATTGGCAATCAGCTAAAGCGCTGGGCTGACGCATCGCACTCTGTCAGCGAGACCCGTTAATTCCCCGCGGAAAATAGCCACAGCAAAGCCCGCATTGATAGCAGGCAGCTTTTGATGCTTGAATGCCATCTGACTCGCAGTAATCGCTCGGTGAGTAGAATAGCTTAACCTTTCAAAGATTCCAAACCTTTGAAAGGCTATTTCTTCTCCCACAACTGAAGCATACGGCTCGCATCATTTTTTTATTGCAATTTTCATATATTCCGATTAACTTACTCCCAGCCCGACGGCGGCAAATTTTTACTCAGCCTCGAATAATTTTTCGCAATCGAAACGGTGATTCTATTGCACGTGTAACTTCTGGCTTCAGTTTCGAATATTTAAATTGAATTTTAGCTTTTGTCTTGAAGGAGGAAGAAATGCCAAATAACAGCGGCTCTTCAAAAGATTTTTGGGATAAATTGGAAATTTTCGGGAAAATCGTTTCCGGGATCGTTCTGGTTATCATCGCCATTATACTGGAGCGCGGCTCAGATAGAATAGCCAGTTCATTGCAAAGCGGAGAACTCGTTCAAAGCCTGATCAAGGAACTATCGACGCCGGATACCGAGATTTCCCAGGAAATCGCCCTCGTGGCGTTGAACCATTCGATCGGAGCACAGAATCCGACGCTGGTACTCGATATTTGCGAGCGCATTCTGAGAAATGCCGAATACGACGATATCAGCCGAACATTCGCTTTCGAGATCATTCAGCAGCGAGCACCTGATCGGGCGACAACAATTCTGGAAGATTTTGCATCCACCAAAGAGATAGTCGCCGCTGTAACTGATTCAACGTCAATGGAAACAGCAGCGGCGCTTCCCATAAGGGATCGCGTCGTAAATAAATTAGTCGAACAATTTCTCTCGGAAAAGGTTTACATCCATTTCCGGCATGAGGCGAACAGGAGCTTAATCGCTCAACTTCAAAAAGAATTTCAGAACAAGGGATTTATCGCACCCGGAATTGAATTTATCGATCTGGATTTCAATAATTATGTCAAGTATTACTATGAGGATGACCGCAACTTAGCTGAAAATGTCGCATCAATCGCAACACAATTTTTCAGCGCCCGAAATATCCCGATTAAATTTATAGTCCAGAATTTAACACGATCGAAACTCAAAGAGCGCGCAGCAAGAAAAATGGTAGAACTGTGGATTAACCTGGGGGAGCCTGAAACGCCTGTCACAGCCGATCGCGATAAGAATGAACCGTAATGCGCCCGTTAAAAATTTCAGGGCGATACGCCATTCCGGCAATCCGCTGATTTATTGTGGCATGCCCGGACTGGAAGGCTCAGACGGCTCGAATATCAATGGTCCGTCGGTGATCCGGATCCCTGACTGGCTCCCGAATCCACTTGGGCGCTATTACCTGTATTTTGCCGATCACGGGGGCAACGTCATCCGGCTGGCTTATGCGGATTCGCTTTCAGGTCCGTGGAAAATTTATCGCCCGGGCACGCTGCAACTGGAGCAAACTGCTGCCCTGCATCATATCGCATCCCCTGATGTACACGTTGACAATGTGCAGCGGAAAATCCGGATGTATTTTCACGGCGTCCATCGGGCAGAGGCAAAACAGGTTTCCTTTGTCGCCCATTCGGATGATGGAATCGGCTTCGTCGCCTCCGAAGTGGTACTCGGCTGGTTCTATTTTCGCGTATTTCGATACGATGGCTGGTTTTACGCTATAGCCAAAAAAGGCAACACATCCGGTTTACTCTATCGTTCGCGCGACGGCTTATCGACTTTTGAAGAGGGCATAGAAATCATCCCGAAAATGCGTCACGCTGCTGTACTCGTAGAACGCAAGCGCTTGCACCTGTTCTTTTCCCGGATCGGAGATCAGCCGGAAAGCATTCTGCACGCCGAAATTGATTTGAATGCCGATTGGCATCTCTGGTCGCCAACGGAATCCCGGCTGCTACTTCAACCTGAAATGGATTACGAAGGCGGGGCACTCGCGCTTCAGGCATCAAACCCTGGCGCAGTCGATAAGCCTGTGCGGCAATTACGCGATCCCTGCATTTTTGTTGAGGATGAAAAACACTTTCTATTTTATTCGATTGCGGGAGAACAGGGGATCGCCATGGCGGAGCTCGTCAGGTGAATACCAGTTTTATATGCCCATTGATCGAGAGGCGGATTTGGCTTTTTTTCTGAATCGCCAGCGAACGGTCTGACGTGCCATCCACCTGCGATGCAAAAAGCGACCGTTTACTACACCGATACCAAATCGAAGCAATAGCTGGTTTCAAATAGAATCGAGGCTCACGTTGCCCAAAAATCATATCGGGACAAAAAACGAAAAGTCGCTGCACGCGGCAATAAAAGAAATGATTTCGCTGCCCGGCGATCAATTGGAAGTGCGCGTGGATGGGTATATCATCGACATCGTCCGCGACGATCTGCTCATCGAAATCCAGACCCGAAATTTTTCATCCATCAGCTTCAAGCTGCGCCGGTTGATTCAAAATCACAAGCTGCGATTGGTGTACCCAATCCCCCAACTCAAACGGATCATTCGCATCGATCCATCGAATCATGAAATCATCAGCAGCAGAAAATCACCCCGCTCCCGCGGTTTAATCGATATATTCGACGAACTCGTTCGAATCCCGCACCTGATTTGCCACGACAATTTCAGCCTCGAAGTGCTGCTCATCGAGGAAGAGGAAATACGCTGCAACGATGGCGAGGGCAGTTGGCGGCGAAAGGGTGTGAGCATTATTGACAGGCAGTTGATCTCGGTACTCGGTCAGGTTGAATTTCGAACCAGGCGCGATTTCCTGAGGTTCGTGCCAGATCGCCTGAACCAGCCATTTACGAACCGCGAAATTGCCGAAGAAACCGGTATATCGATACATCAATCGCGAAGGGTATCCTATACCCTGAAAAAAATGGGTGTTCTCACGGAAGTGGGAAGGAAGGGCAACGAACTGCTCTTCGAGAAGGCGTTATAAAACGGCATAAAAAAATGATTTTTTGAAATTGAAGGATCATGCATGGATCCAACTTTTCTGCCCGACGATTTTGTTCCGTGCGGATTCGAAATCGTTATCGACAATCAGGACGCCGAGATGGGGAAAGCGTGGAACTTGTGGTTCAATGTGACATTGAGCGATCACCCTGAGAAATGGGACAGCGAGATCGAAGCCATCAATAAAATGGAAGCCCGATTGAAGCCCCGGTCGCGGAATCAACGATTCATCCGCGCACAGATAGCCGAATTCTGTCGATTCCATCCATCATTTCCCCATAGCGTCGAAGTCCTTTGCGAGGCGATAACAACCGGCAGTCTGTCCATGTCGATCAGCGCGGGATGCGAAGGTCGTGGGCTGCTTCAGTCCTTTGGGTACCACGACGAAGAAAGCGTAGCGATTGAAGTGACTGCTTACATCATGCAATTGGCGAATGCACTCCGAAAGTGGCAGCAGCAACAAATACCCCGGACGACCATCGACCGGAAATGCTTTGGATTTTTGGGCGTTCCCACACCTGTTAAGCGGCGATTTATTGAGAAGCTTTTGCCCGCGCTCGAATCTGCCGGCAATTCAATATTACCTCTCCGGGAGCTGTGCCGTGCTCTGTGCTTGCAGTTTCAGGGCAGTATCCGCAAGCAGTGCCGACCATTCAACTGTCTGGATTGCTTGCCCGCGAACGAAACCTCGCCGATGTGCAAATGCACGTCTGCCATGCTTCCTGACGCGGCACTCCTGTATTCCGGACTGGAGGATGATGGCGATACGCTGTGCAGGGAGTTCAATCGCTTCATACAAGAAAATAGCCTGGCGTATGCAATCGCCATCAACGCGTGGCTGGAAAACGAGCCGTGCCAGGTTCCCGAAGCATTCGACTCGGGCAAATATGTATCCGGTGATGATGCAATACAAATATCGGATCGAATCCGTAAGCTGCTTGGCGCCCGGGATGACGCCAAAGAATGGCTTGCTGCCTGCCTGTTGAAAACCGTCAAAAGCAATCAACAATGGCACAAGACTGAGCAATTGATCTACGACTATCCGGAATCGACAACCTATCTCAGGAAAAATCAGTGAATTGACTTGATTTGATTTTTTGGGGAAAATCATCCTTCGGAAGGATTTGTTCGGTGGTGCAAAAATAATTGCGGATACTCACTGGATTATTTTGTATAGATTATTCAATGGAAATTAAATATCGGATTTTCATAAAATTAAGGCAGGCAATTATTTCAAAAGGGCTCGCATCGTCCATCTGGAGGGAATATGATGAAAATTACCATGTTAGCACTAACCATCGCACTATCCACAATGGGGTGTACCATGAAACAAACTAAAAAAAAATATCAAGATTATCCGGTTCAACCGGTGGCATTCACACAAGTTCAAATTGATGACAATTTCTGGCTGCTGCGCATCGAAGCCAATCGGACGGTAACGATTCCGTATGATTTCAAAAAGTGCGAAGAAACCGGGCGAATTGACAACTTTGCTATTGCCGGCGGATTGAAAGAGGGCAAGCACAAGGGCATTCGTTTCAATGATTCGGATGTCTTCAAAGTGATCGAAGGCGCGGCATATTCACTCAACACCCATTGGGACGATGCGCTCGATCAATATCTTGACGACCTCATCGAAAAAATTGGTGCTGCACAGGAAGAGGATGGCTATATCTATACCACGCGCACCATCGATCCCGATAATCCCGCCGAAGGTGCCGGGCAAACACGCTGGTCGAATCTCAAGGACAGTCATGAATTATACAATGTCGGACACATGATCGAAGCCGCCGTCGCCCATTATCAGGCAACCGGCAAGCGCTCGTTCCTCGATATCGCAATTAAAAGTGCTGATCTATTCGATCGCGTCTTCGGACCGGATAAGCTGCGCGACGTGCCCGGGCATCAGGAGATCGAGATCGGGCTGGCAAAGCTCTATCGCATCACAGGCGAAGAAAAATACCTCAATCTGGCAAAATTCTTCCTGAACGAACGAGGACACGCCAACAATCGAAATCTTTACGGGGTGTATTACCAGGATCATAAACCGGTGCTCGAACAAACTGAACCGGTGGGACACGCAGTTCGCGCGGCTTACATGTATTCGGGCATGGCGGATATCGCCGCGCTCACCGGGGACCCCGGGTTTGTTAAGGCAATCGATCGTATCTGGGAAAATGTTGCCACGCGGCGGTTGTACATCACCGGCGGTATTGGCGCCCGTCATTCGGGGGAGGCGTTCGGGGAAGATTATGAATTGCCGAACCTGACCGCATACTGTGAAACCTGCGCTTCCATCGCCAATATTTTCTGGAATCACCGCATGTTCCTGCTGCACAAAGAATCGAAATATATCGATGTTTTGGAGCGCGTGCTGTATAATGGCTTCCTCGCTGGCGTTTCAATGGACGGCAACATGTTTTTCTATACGAATCCGTTGGAATCCGATGGCAAGTACACATTCAACCAGGGCGCAGCGACGCGGCAGCCCTGGTTCGGCTGCGCCTGCTGCCCCACGAACGTGGTCCGCTTCATGCCGTCGCTGCCGGGCTACGTATACGCCCAATGTGATGATGACGTGTATGTGAATCTCTACATCGGCGGAACCGGGACGATCCGGATTGCAGAGCATGCCGTGAAAATTATCCAGCAAACACGTTATCCCTGGGATGGAGCTGTGAATCTTGAAATCGATACCGAGCAACCGGCGCACTTTGCGCTGCTGCTGCGGATTCCCGGCTGGGCACAGGATCAGCCCGTGCCTGGCGATCTCTATCGATTTCAGAACCGGAATGCAGAAAAGTTCTCACTCAAAGTGAATGGAAATCCGGTTGAGGCAGAAATCGAGAACGGGTATGCCCGCATCCGACGCACCTGGAAAAAAGGCGATCAGGTTGCGCTTTCGCTGCCCATGCCGATTCGCCGGGTAGTGAGCCACGCCAACGTTACCGAAAACGCCGGGAAAGTTGCCCTGCAACGCGGTCCCATTGTCTTTTGCGCCGAATGGACCGATAATGATGGACACGTGCGGAACCTGGTGCTCCCGGACGATGCACAACTCGACGCACAGTTCGAGCCGGATGCACTGAATGGTATCATCGTCATTCGCGGAATCGTGCCGGCATTATACCGAACCGGCGAAGGAGCGGCTACCGAGACGCGGCAGCAAAAATTCACCGCCATCCCCTATTACGCCTGGTCACATCGAGGCGAAGGCGAAATGAAAGTCTGGCTCCCCACAACACTCGACCTGGCAGAATCCGTGATTGAAAAATGATCCGTAGCGCAAGATGCTTTCTTGCGCCAGTCAAAACAACAGCGCAACGCCGGCAGAACAAATCGCCCGGTCAACTCCGATTGCGGTGCACAAAAGCCTGCATCTCGATTATTGACACAGGAAAAGAATTCACCATGCAAAATTCAATCGAACGCGTTCGCGCGGTGATTAACGGAGAAATACCCGACCGCACCCCACTTTTCGATCTGCTGCGCAACGATGCGGTAATCGAGTATTTTTCGGGGCGCCGACTCACCCTTGAAAATGCGCCCGAAGTGGTTTACAAGGCTTACGAACCGGCAGTGGACGCCACCCGCCCCCAGGTCAAGCTTCCCGCGGAAGAAAAGACACTCCGACTGCCCGATGGCAGACAACAGAAGCAGTACCGCTGGACCGCCTGGACCGAACCTCACCATTATGCCGATTCTGAGGCTTACGCTGCCGCCAAACGTGCAGAACTCGATACAGGCGATCCGTCGGATTGGCGTGAAAGCGATCAACACCGGCTCGATGCTGCCCTTACGAGAATCGCCGGGGAGCGCCAGAAGCTCGGAGAGATATTTCTTTTTCCGGGCATCCCGGGTCCGGGATTGATGGGTCTGTACGGCGAAGTGGGCATCAAGCAATTCAGCTACGCCCTCGCCGATTGCCCCGGCATTATTCCGGCACTCCTCGAATTCCAATCCACCCGCGCTGCGACATGGTACGAGCATCTGCCCCCGGATCACGGGATTGAAGCCGGCTTTCTCGGCGATGATATTGCCTTCAACGCCGGTCCGCTTTTCAGCCTGGTCTGGTTGAGGGCGCACTATTTCCCGCATCTTTCACGTATTATTTGCGCCGCACATGCGAAAGGCATCAAGGTGCTCTTTCACTCCGATGGCAACCTGAATCCCATTCTTGACGATCTCGTACAAGCCGGTATCGACGGATTGAATCCGATTGAGGTGCTTGCCGGCATGGACGTTGGCGATATCCATCGGCGTTTTCCTCACCTGTTCCTCGCCGGTGGCATCGATGTTTCCTGGTTGCTGCCACTTGGCTCGCCGCAACAAGTCGCAAATGCGGTGAAACAGGCAATCGATGCCGCAGAAGGGCGCATCATGATCGGAAGCAGCACTGAATTGAATAATGAAGTGCCGCTGCAAAATTACCTGGCGCTCCGAAAAGCAGTGCTGGAAAAAACTTAGCCTGGCGAGAAAATGAATGAGTCAATTACCACCACCAAAGGCGGTGACTTGATTAAATCGCCCTGAAAGGTGCGCTGGTACATAAATGGGGATTACTGCCAGTGGCAGTGGTTTTCAAATAACGCGAGTTTTCCGCGTAACGCGCCCTGAAAAAAGGATAGCGTGCGAAGCATTTTCATAGCTGCCCCTGAACGGGATAGTCGTCATAGATTTTCTTTTGAAGAAGCACAAAGCAATCTGACATACAATTCATTCACGCGCCGGGCAATTGCCCGCAGCGATAGGTATTCCTCTACGAGTCTCAATCCGTTTTGCCGATACATTTCCTTGAAGCTTATCAACCTGTTAACAGCAGATTTGAATTCAACATCCAATTCATCCTTGATAACGATTCCGCACTGATATGCGTTCACCAGCCGGGCAGCATCGCCGGCGGTTTCGGTCACGATTACCGGAACTCCCGAAGAGAGGTATTCTCCGAATTTGACAGTTAATCCCACGTCATTTACAATACTGCGCTCCCTGACGAGTAATGCCAGATCGCCGACGCTGAGTGTGCCCGGAACATCTTCCGGCGCCAGATTCAACACCGCAAAGTTTTCTCTTCCGAGCTGTAACAGGCTCGTTTCGATCGACGGATCAACCGTTTGTGTCAAAATCAGCAGGAATGCACGTTGATCGATCGACCGCAACTGCTCGAAGATATTCACTATCGTCCGGACAGCGCTCCATGCTCCCAGACTTCCCGACACAACGATGATCCATCGTTCATCCAGCTTCAGTTCCGCGCGCCGTTGCAGTCGCGCGCGTTCATCAATCCGAAATTCAGCATCATCGACAGAGCACGGAATCACATCGAATGCAGTATCACCGAGTCGTTTTCCGAGAAACGTTTTAAATGCCGGTGAGACGCCTACAACCAGATCCGAACGGGCGATGATATAGTTTTCGATTGCGCGCCACATTTTTTCATTCCCCGAGCCGGCATTGAACTGATGGGTCATGAGCGCCTCATCGACGTAAAGCCCCTTCATGTCGAAAATGAGTGTCGCGCCGGATATTTTTTTTACCAGGGCAGCGATTAAGCTCGCAGGATAGCTTCGCGCGTGAACCAGTTGCGGGCGTATTGCCATCAGAATAGCGATGAAAATTGGCAGCGCCTGCACCAGGTATAGCGGCAACAGCCAACGCCGGATATAAAAATCGCGCGTCAGGAAAAGCAGCGGAACAGCAATGAAGCGCAATCCACGCGCAATGAATTCAGCCTTGAGCTGCTTCCTGCGCCGGCGGTATTTTAAGTAATTGTGGACCGGAATCAAAGAAACGAGGGTGATGTCGAACGCCGCCGCATTTTTTTTAAGCGCCTTCAATAGCTCGACAACCTGCCCGCGCAAGACGCCCGAAAAGAGGATGTTTTCTATGCATGTTAGATAGATGACTTTTGACATTTGTTTTCCCTGGTTGAGCGGTTCAACGTTCACAGTTCCAGGTTGATGAGCCTTAGAGTTGTCCGAAAACCTATTTTAAAGGATGAATTGGTTTAGGCAAAAACTGTCATGCACGCATGCCGGATTGCCATCAAATCACTGCTCTACAGCGTTTTTTCGCGGGAGTTTTTTTTCAGAACGAGCGAATTAAAAAATTGACGATACAACCGGAAATCGGACTTGTGCGGAATGAAAAGCTCGCTGAATTTCGTCCCGGTTTCGCGGATGAAAAATAAGCTGATAAGAATTGCACTCGCGGCATAAGAAAGCGTGGACGCCAGCGCTGCACCACTGATATTCATCTTCGGAATCAGGATAATATTCAATCCAATATTTAGCACAACGGTTATCGACATCGAGATCGTCGCATAAATCGGTTTGCCGCGCCCCGCCAGGTCAGCGGTCAATATTTTGGGAATACCCAGCATGACCACTCCCGGCAACAGCCATAGAAGCGGCACCACCGAGGCAATGTATTCGGCGGGAAAAACGAACAGGATCAGAGGCTGGCAGATGAGCGCCAACGCCAACGCTGCGCAAATTGTCAACAGCAGGCTGATGCGGCAAACCGTCGGTGTAAATTGTCGACTCGTTGTTCCCGAAGAAATTTTCGGAAATAGGACGGTTCCGATGGCGTTGGGGATGAGCCAGATTTTCTCTGCCAACAAAATGCTGATAGAATAAAATGCCAGCGCTGTTTCGTCCAGGAAATAAAGGATCAAAAACATTCCGAGCCGATAATTCAAAAACGCGAGCACATTTCCGGGAGATCCCTTCAGCCCAAATTTAAGCATCTGAATGAATGCCCCGGGCTTTATCCTGAAATCGATGCGCTGTTTGATAATCCTGAACAGAACGTAGAAGATGACCCCGACGCCTGTGGTCGCCTCTGCGATGAGGTATGCCCACGCACTATAGCCGATTTCATAGTGCAAGCTGTATAAAAACAAGACCAATCCGAAGAACAGGATCGCCCTGGGCGCAAGCATAATGACATTGAAGCGTCGTATTTGATTCAATCCCAGCACCAGGTTGCTCAAATAGAGCGTGGATAAGCTGAACGGTACTGCGAAGGCAGCGATTTTGATGATATCCCACTCAATTTTGAACGAAATAGCAAAAAGTGTTCGTATTCCGATAAAACCGGCAACGAGGACACTGCCCCAACCAAGCGCCATGAATAGTGAGTTCGAAAAGAGCGTTTGCAAATCGAGTTTCTTGGAACCGGCAAAATAGACATTGGATATCCCGATGCCCAAATTGCCCAACGATGCCAACATCACGGGAATCAGCGTGATGAAAGCAAACGTGCCCTGGGCGGATGCCCCGAGAACGTGCGAGATCAGGGCGTTATTTGCGAATCCGAAAAGGATGATCAGAAGCTGTGTTGCCAGCGTACCCACGCTACTCTTGAAAAATGCCATCACCGTTCCCCGCCATAATGCAGCGCTCGATAAATATCCAGAAGCTGGTTCCCGAGTTTCTCATATTGATACGTTCTCCGCACGTATTCTGCACCCGCCTCGTTGACCCACAAATTTTCGCGCAGGCTGAGAAGCGTTTTTTTTATTTGATTGTATGTCACAGCATGATGGCAAAAAGGACGCTTATGCGCTTTGAAAATGACGTTGATGCCTCGCGCCAGAGCTTCGGTGATCATGCGCGCACAGCCATCGTGCTGCGTGGCTCTGATGAGCACGGAAGTTCGTTTGTATATCGATTCCATATCCTGCACCCAGCCCAGGTACTGCAAGTTCGGCAGCGTTTTCTGGTTGGCTGCATTTCCGCCGATAACCATGAAGGGGATTTCTGGCAGTTCTTCTGCCAACTGATAGATGACGGCGGAGCCGTAAAATTGGTGATGCTGATCCGGCAGATACGTCAAAACTGCGAATGTATCCGGCAACGGATAAATCGGGAGCGCCTCAATATTTTTGACGGGGATCATCCATTCGCTTGCATGGATTCCGATTGGCTTCAATTCCTCAACCAGGTTAGGGGAAATTGCCAACTGCAAATCGACGAATTTCGCTGTAAAAAGCGTTCTCCGAAGCGCTTTCCCATCTGCCCGGGCTAATAACACATCGGAACCGATCCAAAAACAGATATTCTTTTTGCCAAGCATTTTATTGATGATGTATCGCGTCGTGGCGTGATACCCAAAAAGCTCCTGGTAAATATCAAATGTATGAAGGTGCGTAAAGTAGGCATTGCGACTGGGCAGGCAGCTTATTGTAAATTCATGCTTCACATCAAAGTCATTCACCGTCTCGATAATCGATCTCACATGCGTTTCGGTTCCGGCTCCGCCAAGGGCGATTCGAATTTTTTTCTTCATATCAAGGGTTACCTGAAGCTGGGCTGGTTCTGATCATCCGGATGAAAAGGCAAGCGATCATTTCATCTCATTTCAGTGGTCAGGCGCTGTTTTGCCAAGGCGCTCCGGATTGAATTGATGATGATGTCACCATCCGGATTGCGGGCTGCAGCGCAATATAAATTATATAATTCCAATAAAACAATAAAGTTAAATTTCCTGGAAAATATACATAAAAATTCCTCTGAAAGCAAGTGTTTAATTCGGGAAAGTGGTAATGCCTCAGGGATTACGGGAAAGTGTAAAACCTAAGGATACTGCCTTTAAAAGGTTTATGGTTTCTGATAGTCTGCCCTGTGATCAAGATGTCTCCTGCCCTCATTCCAAACCTTCGCACAGGGGGAGAAGATCGCTCTTCAGATAGGGATGCCCAAAATGATGTCTGAATAGTTGCGCTTGATTGAAGTTAACTTCATCTTTTTGAATGCCGGACAAATCGACACGTTTCCTTGAAAATAATCATATATCAACAGATCTGAAGACTATAAATCAATTAAAAACCATTTCATAAGTTTATGTATTCCGCTTTCTGGATTAAATAATATCAATCAACTAATGAAAAGTATTATATTAATTTTTTTGTTTCATTTTACTTAAATTGTCTATAGTTTAGAATCCCCGCGGCGCAGTTCACCTGTCAACTCATTAAAAAATGAAAGGAGCAAGCTGGAAATCGGTAATGTAAGTG
>JAFGMA010000435.1 GCA_016927835.1 Candidatus Zhuqueibacterota bacterium
CCGAAGCAATCTTTTCAGTGCTTAACCTAATGGGATTGCTTCGCTGCACTCCGTTTCGCTCGCAATGACATGAAAGTTCAATTTGTGCCCGTGCAAAGTATAGATTGCGAATCGAAGACCTGCCGGAATAGGATTGTTATTCGCAGGTGTCAGGGCACTGATTCAGGTATTGTTGTTTCGAGCTACCGTTTCAAGAAGCGTCTCACTTTTAATGCGTCCGCATCGAGCTGCTTTTTAATCATGGCTATTTTTTCATTTTCCTGCTGCTGCTTTAATTTCGATAGGTACTCCGATAAAAATGCCCAAAAAATGCTGAAAAACAATACAACGCCAACTGAGAGCACCACGATCAGCATTCGTCTGGGTTTGGATTTGTATTCAGGCGGAACCGCCCGGTCAAGCACCTCCACTGTGGGGGTATCTTTCGCTTCCTGGATTTTTGCCTGATAATATTGCTGATTCAACATCTCCCAGATTGTTTCCTGCACCTTTACTTCGCGCATCAATTCAGCCAACTGCGATGCCACTCCCGGTACTTGCGCCATGGGAATATAAAATTCTTTTTTGCGGTTGATCGACGTCGTGTCGCTTCCGTATTGCAGCTTCCAGTACTGGATTCTCAATTCGGTTAATTCATTCTGAAGCGTGCGAATCGTTGGATGTGTCGACTTGTACACATGAAGTCTGGTTGCCAATTCAACTTCTTTGGCGATGATTAACCCTTTGAGGCGCCCGGCTTCCTCAATTGCAGTTCGAGTCTGATTTTCCAGCGAAATCGCTTTATGCGTCTCCTGGAATTTTGCCAGCGCGCTATCGGCAGCGTCGAGCCGGTATTGGGTCAATTGCAACTGGTTCTCGATATAAACGCGCGAGTTTTTCGCCTTTGATGTGTTTTTGGATTGATTAACCGAATCGAGTTCTGCGATATAAGCATTTGCCACCGCAGCCGCCAGCACTGGATTACCTAATTCCACAGCCAGAGAAATAATGCCTTCGGGCGAAGCAGAGATAGAAGTTGCTTTGCCCAATAATTTACGACCATCCTCCAGGCTTTCTGTATCGAAATATTCCAGCAAGCTGACCTTCTTGTTTTCGTAAAGATATGCTCTTTTCAACACCCCTTCCTGAACTGTTCGGCTCAGAAGGATTTGGACGAAAAGCTCTGTGGTCGTGTTCGCAGTGAAGATATTGAAATTGCTCAGTGCGCCCGGCGCAAATGCAGAAAACGGATCCTGTGAACGATTTTGATCGGGCGGGAGCAGCGTCACGACGGCGGAATATTTTTTGGGCAAGATCAAGCTGATCAAAATGGATAAAAAGAAGATGATAATGCAATTGCGCACAATCATCCATCGATTTTTGACAATGACGCCGGCATATTCCCAGAGATCGATGGTATCGGTTGATTCGTTCGGATTTTCGTTCTGCGATTGTATCATTTTGTTTTTTCAATATTTAAAATAATCAAATAGATTGTCGCCAGTTGGGTAACAACGAACACTGAATCTCGAAAAATTGCCCACCAATTGCGGGCTGGCTTCCGGGGTACCCAGATGATATCCCCGGGCACATAAGTGTCCACTTTTCCTGATTTAATTATTTCACCGGTCACTTTGCTCACTTTTGTATTTCTGACATCGGCATCCCAGGTTGTGCCCCCGGCTTTTTCCAGGTAGTACTTCAATCCTGCGCCAGGTTTATGAATCACGCCGCCTGGCTTTGCAACGCGCCCGGTAACCTGAATAACGACGGGCGCTTTCGGGATGTTGATAACATCGCCATCTTCGAGTATAATATCTTCCTTCGGATCGTTTTCGAAAAACAGTTTGTAGAAATCGACCAGAATTTGATTTAGATCCTGCATGTTCCGCTTCATGACATAATACTGGTATTCGCTATCGCTCATTTCTTCGGGTCGCATTTCCCGTAAGCGCTCGTATTCCTTGTCGAAAACGATCTGAGAGCCTTTGCGCACGATTTTCGCGTCGCGAATCAATGCCTCGCGTGTGAATCCACCTGCTTGCTTGATGACTTCCGATAATTTTGTACTATCCTTTACGATGGGGTAAATTCCGGGAAATTGGATTTCACCGGTAATGTGAACCGTAGGTCCTACCAGCCACCGGGGTATTTGCCGGATGAAAACATTATCATCTTCTTCGAGCACCAAATCCTCTGAAGATTGCGGATTAGCCAGCAGTTTTTGCAGGTTGATTTTCTGGACTTTTGCAGGCTTTAGGGGATCGATTCGTGCGAGCTCGGCTTCCAAAATATACGCGCTTCGGGTCAGGTTTCCGGCTTGTCGGATGAGATCCGAAACATGCATGTTTTCCTGCCATTCATACTTGCCCGGGCGCCTGACTTCGCCATAGATTGCTAATCCGCCTTGCTGAAGCTGTTCCAGTTTCGAATAGACGTAAATTTGATCGCCATTATGAAGCTCTATGTTGGCTTCACTGCTATCGGACTGAATCACGAGGTTGTAATCGACCGTCACCAGGGTTCGGCTGCCATCTTCCAAAAATCGGCTGATTTCAATCTGGGGTAGAAAAGCGAATTCCGTGAATCCCCCGGCGAGGTGGATGGCATCACTTAAACGTTCATGGGCATTGGGTTTCAATTCAAATCGCGCCGGTCGTTTCACCTCACCTGTTATGATGATATTTTCTTCAACCAACGGAATAAAGATGCGGTCGCCGCTTTGCAGGAAAACATCGTGGTAGGATTCGCCTTTCATCAAGAATTGGTAAAAATCGACTGTTGTGAAAAGCGTGTCATTCCTGTAAAGCTGGATATTGCGCATTGAACCTTGTTCCAGGGGACCGCCGGCTAAAATTACCACATCCAGTACAGAATTTAATGAGTTGACGATATGCTTGCCCGGCTTTTTCACGTCACCAACAACGACAACTTCAATATTCTTCGGTAATAGCAGCATAATATCAACCAGGTAATTATCATATAATTTTGATAATTTTTCGTCCAGCATCGTTTTGAATTCGTTTAGCCGCATGCCCGCGACGGGAACCACACCAATCGATGGAATAAATATTTTCCCTTCGACATTGATCGTCACTTCGAATGCCGCAGGTTTTTCGCCTAATATGTATATTCCTATCTTATCTCCGGAGCCCAACAGATAATCCGGAGGAAGGATGTATGCGCCAGGTTCAGGCATACTGATTGGTCTGTCTTCGAAAAGCGCCCATCCGAATTTTTGAGGCTGAGATTCGCCATCGACGGATGTTTGCGCTTCACTTTCAGAGGAAGATTGCGTGGACTGCAACTTATCGGCAAGCAGTGGTAGCTCTATGATTTGCGCAAAAAGTATTTGAGTCGTAATCAATAGGCAACTTACGGAGACGGGAATTGCTTTTTTAAATTTCATATAAAAATCCAACGATAGCCTGTTTGTCGGGCAACATAAATATGAATACATAAAAATGAATCACAAGTTCGTTTTACAAAAAGCAGGGAAATGCAACGCGCGATCGATTGTAGCCGTTGACGGATGGCAGAATAATCCGGGAGTTAAGTGCAAATCGTCGCCCCAAAACAGATTCACGCACAACCATCTCGATCTTGTATTACCTCGAGTACAAGTGACTGCCCGTGAGCCGGGATGCAAAGATAGCGCCGGAAAATCGGAAGTTGAACTTGAACTTAACTTCTTCAAACAGACGACTCACACTCCACGATGCTTTGCCTAATCGGTTGAAAGATAAGAAATAAAAACGATTCTGTCAATATTTTTTTCAATTTTACTATTTTTTAATGAAATAGCACCGGAAATATATAGGCAGGCAATCGGCTTTTTGATTCGCTTATGTTGAGATGAGCAAATAACCAACCATCGAATTCAGGCAGAACCAGAGAGAGGAAAAGAAGTTATATTTTCAGTTAAATATAATACTTGAAATTATTGTAAATGGTTTATATATTGAAGGTCGGGATTTTATTTTTGTAATGATTTTTTCATAGGTTTGACAGATATAAATTGATTTGCCTCTAAGTTTTGTCTTTCGTCCTGTTTGTCCCTTAAATCCTGTTACCTTTTCTTGAACACGGTATTTGCCATCAAAAGTTTAGAGCAGCACTCGAAAATTCAGAAATCCGATTTATGCCAAATCGAACCTGGAGGTACACATCGACTGTACGGTAGTGCACAATTAAATTAAAGCGAAAACGCGGGCAGTGATATTACAGTTATAACTCATTGATATTATTAGTACTGATAAATTACGCTATTTTGGTATATCGTTTGCCATTCAAGCAAACGGGGATAAATTTTTGAAAGTGGTGGGTAAATGATGAAAACGCGGATAATAGCATTTTCAGTCATCATTCAATTGATTCTGGCAGCAAGCTATACTGCTTATCCTCAACAAAATAAAATACTAATTGAGAGTGAGCTTCAACGGCTTAAGGAATCGTTTTCCTTTGCCAACGAATTGGTGACTGCTTTTGGTAACCGGGAAGCACGGCATCTGCTGGATGACGCAAAGCGCTCAATTGACAATGCCACGGAATTCTATCGTTTGAACAGGCTGGATCGGGCGAAATATTTCATCCTGCAGGCGTATCGATCAATTCAACTGGCGATGAAAATTACCCTCAACCTATCAGGTCGCTCATTGCTGGAACAATTGCAGGATCTCATTCGGCAGGCTGAGCAAGCAGTTGAAGGAACCGATAACAAAGAAGCCGAACGGCTCTTGCGGGAAGCCAAAAAAAATCTTGATATGGCGAGAACCGCATACAAGAATCAGATGGCGCGAGAGACATTTGAGTATTATCGAATCGGTACGTTCCTGGCAAAGAAAGCGTTGAGCTTGTGCACTGACAGAGACAAAAATACAAAAGACCAGTTCGTCGAGGAGAAGCAGCGCTTTGAGCAACTTTTACAAAAGGCTGAAAATCGTCTGGCTGAGAATCCGCTGAAAGAAGCAGAACAACTCATCCAGAATGCACGAAAATTGGGGCATCAGGCTGTTCAGGCTTTCCAGTCGCAGCATTATCGCGAGGGCATTGAACACTATTACCGGGCAACGCGCCTGCTGTTGAGAGCGATTGAATACTGCGAATCGCAAGCGACCGGTTCCGATCCGAAAAACAAGCTCGAGAATGAAATTCAGTCGCTGAATGATTTGATCGCATCGATGGAACCGAAATTTGCAGACACTAAAAACGTGCGGGCAAAAATGCTTTTCGAACACGCGGTCCGCATGCGAAGTGAAGCCCAAAGCGCGCAAGAATC
Source organism: Candidatus Zhuqueibacterota bacterium (assembly GCA_016927835.1). Classification (GTDB taxonomy): domain Bacteria; phylum Zhuqueibacterota; class Zhuqueibacteria; order Thermofontimicrobiales; family Sulfurfontimicrobiaceae; genus Sulfurfontimicrobium. The sequence continues at coordinate 5,258 of JAFGMA010000435.1, forward strand.
CGGAAGATACCGTATGGCATTAAGAAAAAGCGAATTAGCCCGGAATGCTTTGCGGCGCGGGATCCAAATGCTGGAATCGAAAAATCAAGGACTGAGCGAGCAAATTAATGATAAGCTCATTCAATTGCAGGGCGATTTGGAACGAACTGAAGAGCTTGTTAATAATTCGAACAATCGGGAAGCACGCCACTTCGTTGAACTGGCAAAAGAGTATTACGATAAAAGTGCCAACGCTTCCCAAAACCAACGGGAAGGCATATCACTGCAAGGAATCTTGCTGGCACATCGCCTGCTGAATTTGGCTGAAGATTTGGTTATGAACGAAGGCGCCCTGGAAATCGACAAAAACCAGGTAGAAGCCAGGCTGAAAGAATTTGAGCATACGCATTCCGAAGCGCAAGCCGATATCGAATCGAGCAAGGATAAGCGCGCCTCTCAATTATTCCAGCAATCGTCGCATTTATACGAGCAGGCGAAAAAAGCGTTTGAAGCGAATGAATTGTATTTTGCAATGAATGTATTGGAATTGGCTTTCGCGGTACAACAAAGAAGCCTGAGGACGATTCGATGAAAATAAAAAGGCTATTAAAAATATCTCATAATTCCGCTAACTTGAAAATCCATGAAAAAGAAGGGAGGTGACGCGTTTCAACCAAAATAAATCTTGCGTGTATAAAAAAAGCCGCCCACACAATCGTTTCTAAAAAAATATCAATTGCTCATTGATCCGAAACGCCGTGCGGACGGGCTATTTTCGAGCTCAAAACCTCGAGGAAATTCTTCGTAAGCTGCGGTTAGCGCTAGTGAGACGTCTCAAACGTAAATTAGTTGCATCCTTATTTATCACACCGAAAAATAATATTTTTCTGTGTTAAAATCAAATAATAATTTAAATCATCCGTGAAGCCTCGCTTCCTGGCGAGTAAATGCGAGCTGATGTCGTCAGGCAGGGTAATCCCTCAGTTTCTGGTTCCAAACTCGGATTTGGGAACCCAGGAGGTATTGGAAACCATGGAAAGAACCAATAACTGGGCCATTACCAGGCAGGAGTATGCAACGCGGAAGGTGAGGTTTTCCATCAGTTAGGAGGATCATTATGAAGAATCAATATACCAATATATTCGCTCTATTTACAATTTTGCTATGCATTTTCGGGACCGCAGCATTTGCAGCGCATGTCGTTGTTATGCCGGATAGCGTGGTGTTGGAACCTGAACATGGCATTCACTTCAAAGCCCAAATTTTCGATGCAAATGGAACTGCTACACGACTCTCGCTGGACCAGTACACCTGGTCGGTGGTTCCCAAAACACTCGGCGAAATAAGCGATGACGGCTATTTCATTGCCGGAAAGCATCCGGGAAAAGGCAAAGTGTTGGCATCGATCGAAATCAATGGTACTCGCTATATCGGAGACGCCGATGTCTGGGTTGGCAGGCTGCCCGCACCTCAAATTGAATTAATCATCAAACCTGCTCGTGCAATCGTCCCGCCGGGTGATTCATTGCTTTATCGGGCATACGCCGTCACGGCATCCGGTCGCTCCGTCCAAATCGATCATTTGCGCTGGAGCGTTCATCCCAATACCCTGGGCACGATCAACGCAAGAGGCTTGTTCATTGCCAATCGTACGCAAATGGAAGGTAATGTAATAGCAGTCGCCGAGATTGCGGGTCAGATTTATAAAACCGAAGCCCGATTAATCGTCGCCGAAAAACCCACAGGAGCAATCGCCGGGATAGTCACCAGTGATGATGACGGCAGTCCTATTCCCAGAGCTGAAATATGGGCGCATCGAATCGGACATATCAAATGGCATCGCAAAGGCAGAACTGATGAAAACGGTCAATACTTGCTAAATAGTTTGATTCCCGGACTCTATGTGATCCGCGCCAGTGCTCCTCATTTCATCGCTGAGTGGCATGAAGATGCCCGTCAATACATCGAAGCCAAACCTGAACAGGTTGCATCCGAAGACACGATAACAATCGATTTTGGACTTTCGAGCGGCGCATCCATTGCCGGCGCCGTGACAGCCGATCTCGACGCAACTCCCCTGCAGTACGCCCATGTCGTCGCATACCTGGTTGTGAACCCCTCAATTAAGCATCATGCGCTGACAGCAGAGGATGGCACCTATATTATTGACGGTCTGACCAGCGGAACTTACGCGGTGTATGCAGATAAGCCTGGATATTATGGCGAATGGTTTGATGATAAAAAGCATCATTCGCAAGCGGATCTGGTTACGGTTGAAGAGCCGGACCAAACCGGAGGCATCGATTTTGCGCTGGAAATAGCAAATGCAATCACCGGCGCGGTGACCGATGCGAAAGATAGTACACCGCTCGCAGGCGCCCATGTGTATGCCCGAAATATCCTGTCCTCTGCGGCTGTGAAAATCGATGCCGAAACCCGAACCAACCGCAATGGCGAATATGTGCTTCAACTCAAAAAACCTGGCAGCTACCTGGTATATGCTGGCACCGATGGATATGTCGGCGAATTTTACAAAGATGCCTATACCATTCAAAATGCAATCCCGGTTGAGGTGGATACTAATCAGCACACCACCGGGATCGATTTCGACCTGGCGATGCGCGGCAAAATGACGGGTGCGGTCACCGATGAAGTTACCGGCGAACCAATCGTCAATGCCCTCATCGAGGCGTTCTGGGAAGGTCCGCGCAATACGTCGCATAGAGCGTATCGCACCAAAACCGATTCGAATGGCGTTTATCTTCTCGAAGATTTGCTCGCAGGAAAATACCTGGTGAGATCCGAAGCCAGGGGCTATTTACCTCTGTATTTTAAAAATGCTACCCATCCGGATGAGGCGATTTTTGTTCCGGTTAAAGATTCTACCACAACAGGGGATATCGATTTCCTGTTGAATCAAGGCGGGAGCATCTCCGGACTGGTGCTTGCAGAAAAGGATAGTATGCCAATTGCCAATGCGAAAATCGTTGTTAAAAAAGTAAGGTCCAATTTATTCAAACATACCTATTCCACAGATGATGGGCAATTCAAAATTGGCGGGCTTCCCTCCAGCAAGTACCTGGTCTGGGCAATTGCGCGCGGATATCGTCCCCTCTTCTACAAAAATGTACCGGATCGCAGAAATGCAACCCTGGTGGAAGTTGTTGCTCCGAATGTAAGTCCGGATATTGATTTCCTGCTGCCGGCGGTCAATCTCAAAGAAGGCGTGATTGCCGGATGCGTCACTGTTGAACCAACGGACGCTACAAATCTTATTTCCGCTCAACCTCCGGAACCCATCCATGGCGCCTGGGTCGTTGCACTGCCGGTTAACAAAGGATTACCCCATTGGACCGTGACGCATGAGGATGGAACCTATAAACTCACCCATCTGAAATCCGGCAAATATATTGTTGCTGCGTGGGCTTTCGGTTACATCGGTGAATTTTACGATGATGTCCGGAATTGGAAACGGGCGACCCCGGTGAAAGTTGCTAATAACCAGGTGACCGAAGATATCGATTTTGCACTCGAGGCGCGAAGCGATGGCGCATATATGATTTCAGGGACTGTCATCTCCACAGAGAATGTTCCCCAGGGCGAGGTGATGCTGTATGCATCGAGCGATTCAGGCACCTCCAGCTTTGCGTTCAGCGATATCGATGGCTCGTATACCATCGATGGATTGACGCCGGGCACGTATAAAGTGGAAGCCGTCGCCGTGGGATTCGAGCCCGCATTTCATGGCGGATTGGATGCCAGCTCTGCGACTTCGGTCACTGTAGGTGAAACAGCCAATGCCAGCGATATCAATATTGAAATTCCAAGTGTCCCAACCGATGTGGACGCGCAGGATGGCGTTTCTCAATTGCCGGTGGCGTTCGATGTTCATCAAAATTATCCGAATCCATTTAATCCGACTACGGAAATCCACTTTCAATTGCCAATGAAATCCAGAGTCAGCCTTAAAATCTACAATATGCTGGGACAGGAAGTCAGGACCCTGGTGGATGGCATAAAAGAAGCTGGCTTCCTGAAGGTTCAATGGGATGGAAAAAACCAGGCAGGTCTCGGTGTGGCATCAGGAATTTACCTCTATCGATTCAGCGCCGAAACCGCTGACGGACAGACCTTTAATAAAATCATGAAGATGAGTTTGATTCGATAGGAATTTTCTGCGTAAGTTCTGTTCTATCCAATCCCTCAACGGGGAGAGAGTTGTTCTCTCCCCGTTTTTTTTGGGGGCAATCAGAATTGTACGGAATGGTCTGAGGAAATTTCAAATGCAAAAGCAGGCTGAATTGTCTTGCGCGATTTTTCGCTTATGAATACAAGTTTCGCGTTTATAAATTTGCCCCCCCAGATAATATTCCAATCTCATCCCTTGACCTGAGGATAAATAAAATTGCCTCCTTGAGCCAGGGCTAATTTTTCGTTCCCGGCTGTCTCTGCCCGTGAACAGGAATCGTTACCGATTGTTTTTTGATTTGCTTGAATTCCGCTTCAATGTATACGCGGTATTCCCATGGATTCAATTTAAGCATCTTTTTAGAGCTTGACACGCGCAAGTTGATTCGCCTGAAGTAATCCTGCATAATTCCGTCGAGATTTTCAAGCATCAGGAAACCATCGAATGGCTTATCCGAGAAATTAATAATAATCAACACCCGATCCCAATTGACTTCTCGAACGAAGGCATATAGTTGATCGTCGTTGCTGCTTTCAAGCTTTATCATCTCACCCTGTGAAAGCGCATCATGCCCGTAATACAACCGGCACAGGCGCTGGTAAAATTCCCGATACGCACTATCAGAGCACTCGATTGGATCCTTCTCAAAAGCATCGAGTGCTTTCAGATTCCCGCATTCCTGCCCGTTGTAAATCAGTGGTCTGCCCATCGGCAGCGTGAATGTAAGGACAGCAGCGGCTTGCGCCGCATCCTTGCCCATGCTGCTTATTGCATTACCGAGTGGGGCGTTTTCATCATGCCCGGACGTATAGCGCAATCTGAGGCTGTTTTCAGGATAGGTGTAGCGTTCGTTGAGTAAAGATTCATCAATTGCTTTCGGAGTAGCTTTTCCCTGCGCAATGTCATTCATCTTGCGATAAATATCCCCCCCATAAGTCATGTCGAATCCAACTGCATTGAATTCAGGCGCTTCCGCTTGCGCCACCATGAGCACATGCTTGATTTTGGACAATTCACCCCGGGCTTTTCTCCAAAATTCCAGCGGTACTGCACTGGCGTTACTGCAATGAAATCCGTCGATCTCCATATCACGAACCCAATAAGCCATCATCTCTATCATGTATTGCCATAATTCGGGATTAGCGTAGTCCAACTGCGCCATTTCGCGGGAACCGGATTCAGGCGAAACAATCTCGCCGCTTTCATTTTTCCGATACCAGTCCGGATGTTCAGCGATCAGTGCATTATCGCGGGCAGTGTGGCTTGCGACCAGGTCGATAATCACGTGCAGGTTTTCGGAATGGATTTTTTGCACCAGCGATTTGAAGTCATCCGGCGTTCCGAATTCCGGATTGACCGCGTAATAATCCTTTACAGAATAGGGATTTCCCAACGATCCCTGTCTATTTTTCTCACCTATCGGATGAATTGGCATGAGCCAGATAATATCAATTCCCAAATCGGTTAATTCACTCAACCGCTCTTCGATTGCTTTAAATGATCCTTCCCTGGAAAATTGCCGCGTATTCAACTCATACACAATGGCTTTTTTCAGCCAGCCCGGGGCTTCGGGCACAGGCGCATCGTAGTGTTTGCCCTTCAGCAGCTCTTCCGGTGCCTCGAAAGGCATCAGGTAAACCGCGCCCGATAATCCGCCGAATCCGCCAAAATCCTCCACCAGAATGGCAAGCCGATTTTTGCCCGGTTGTAGCAAATTGGTGACATCGAGTCTGAATTGCTGCCCCGCGCCTTCATGTTCGCCCGCCGGTTTCCCATTCACCCAGACATGGGCGGCATCGTCTGCACTATCGATTACTAACGCTGTGCTATTCCGATAGCCCGGATTTTTGAATTCGATAAAATACCATGCCTTGCCGTCAACTTCTCGCTTGAGGGCGTCTTCCCGGTTGGCGGGAACGGAAATTGTGTCCAACGATTCCAAATCGGTTCCGGGGCGATACCAGCCTTCTGATTCACCGATACCCTGGGGATCAATCCTGAATCGCCAATTATCAGTTAATTGAATCGGCTGATCAACCTGTGGTGAGCAATGCAGCAGAAGCAATAAAATTGGTACAATAAGGTAACGTCGCAACATTTCAACCTCCGGCATGTTATTCGTCTTTCAGGTATACGATCGTTGCCCCCCATCCGCCAGATTCCGGCGGAGCATCTCCAAAGGAGGCAACGCGAGGATCATTTTCCAATGTTTTGTGCACCAACCATTTCAACTTGCTTTTCCCTTTTCCGTGGATAATCCGCAAGCGGTAAAGGCGAAGCTCAAGCGCGTTTTTTATGAATTCATCGAGCATTTCGGGAACCTGTTCGGGGAAGAAGCCATGCAAATCGAGCTCATCGGTGACGCGAAAGAATTCCGGCATATCATCCGAATCGTCTTCTTCATCAAAATTGTCATCCCAATCTTCCGGCATGAGTCATCGTAAATTCGTAAAATTCTCTATAATAGAAATTGCTTCCCGAAATAGTTTTTTTGGTGTTTATCATTTGCGATAAAAAAATATTTATCCGCCCAGCGGGGTGCCGCCCAGCGGGAATCCATATTTCATAGAACCTATTGGATACCCGAGCGAAGCATTCGCGCCTGATAAAGGCGACCGGATGTTTTTGGATTTTGAATCAATTCTCAAAAGTCATCCCTTTTCAGGCAGACTCGACAGACTGTGTTTGTATTTCCCACATAACAAGGACGCAATTAAATTTATGTCGTGTTTTTTCGTGTGTTTGGTGGGCATCTATTATGGTTTAAATGCTTACGACAGAAACCAATATACTTAAATTTGGCTCGGATGTCAATGAGAAATTCTGAAAAGGATATTTTCCGTAAGAGATGATTTACGATTAAAGATTAACGATTTTTGATTTGCGAACTATTGCTTCGCATATCGTTAATCCATATTCTGAGATCAAAAAAAAATTAATGGTGGTGAACTTTGCCTTTTTAGATAGTTATTGACATTCACTCATTTTCTTTTTATCTTATTCAAAACATTTGACATTACGAACCGAACAAAAAGGAGCGCCAATGAAATTTGCACCCCCGCGAGGAATGAGAGATTTTTACCCGGAAGACCTTCGGAGACGGAATGCGTTGTTCGATGCCTGGCGCAATGCCGCCCTGAAATATGGATTTGAAGAATATGATGCGCCTGTTGTGGAAACCGAGGAATTGCTGATACGAAAAGGCGGCGAAGAAATCGTTAACCAAATCTATTCTTTTGCAGATAAAAGCGGACGCCGACTGGCACTGCGCCCTGAAATGACGCCGTCATTGGCGCGGATAGTCATCGATCGGCAAAAAATGCTAACGCTGCCATTGAAATGGTTCTCGATTCCGCAATGCTTTCGCTATGAACGGATGACAAAGGGGCGCAAGCGGGAGCATTACCAGTGGAATCTGGATATTGTCGGCGAAGAAGGATTACTGGCGGAAGTCGAGGTACTCGGTGCCGCGATCACTGCTCTGCAATCGCTCGGTTTGACGCATCAACATTTTCAGGTGCGTATCGGCAGCCGGGCGATCCTGGCGGACCTCTATCGTTCCCTGGGATTGACAGCGGATAAATTCATGGCAGTTTGCCTGGTACTCGACAAAATGGAAAAGATTCCCCCGGAAGTGACGCATCAAATGCTGACGGATGAAGGCTTTTCAGACGCCGAGATTCAAAAGGTGCTGTCGTTAATGTCGATTAAAACTATTGCCGACGTGGAAGCGCAACTGGGCGGGGCAACCGAAAATACGCGCGACGTGAATGAGCTTCTGGCGCTCATGAAGGCTTCGGGATTGGCGGAATACATTGTCTATGATATTTCGATTATCCGGGGATTGAGCTATTATACGGGGATCGTGTTTGAAGCGTTTGATACCAATCGAAAATTTCGCGCAATATTCGGCGGCGGACGCTACGACAACCTGCTCAGTTCGTTGGGCGGCGAGTCACTGCCTTGCGTCGGTTTGGGTTTCGGGGATGTGGTCGTTCAGGAATTATTAGCCGACCTGGGCAAGTTTCAGGATGACTCGCAAACGCTTGATTTTGCAGTAGGTTTTATGACCGAAAACGAGCGCCCGTTCGCTATTCAGACCGCCACACTTTTGCGAAACCGCGATTACCAGGTCAGCCTGTCCCTTAAAAGCGAACGCGCCAAAAAATTCTTCAACCAGGCAAACCGGAGCGGGGCACACTACGCCATTTACCTGGGTCCCGATGAGGCAGCGCAGCAGCTCGTGGGAATCAAAGACCTTCGGAAAGGCGAGCAAAAACACCTGCCCCTGAACGACCTTAAAAATGAAACATTTGCTTAACACTAACCAGCGAATTAAAGTCAAAGAGATCCCAAATGAGTCCCAAAGAGAAACGACGAAATGAACTCTACACGCTGTTAGGCGAATTGCCGGCGCGCGACCGGCAAATTGCGGTCAAAGAAATTACGGTCAAGAAAAATGAATCGCATATTCTCGAAAAACTGGTATTGGACTTAAACGGCTTCGAGCCTGTGCCGGCATATTTCGTCCGACCCTGCAGTGAAAAACAGCGCCGACCCACGATTCTGTATAATCACGCACATGGCGGAAATTACGTTCTCGGTAAGGATGAATTGATCCAGGGCAGACCTTCGTTGCAGGAACCACCGTATGCGCGGCTGCTGACCTCGATGGGATACAATGCGCTGTGCATCGATACCTGGGCATTCGGAGAGCGCCGCGGTCGCACCGAATCCGAAATATTCAAAGAGATGCTCTGGCACGGACAGGTGATGTGGGGCATGATGGTATACGATAGCCTGCGCGCCATCGATTACCTGGTTTCGCGGGATGATGTGGATGCGGAGCGGATCGGAACGCTCGGATTGAGCATGGGCAGCACCATGGCGTGGTGGGTGGCGGCGCTGGATACGCGAATCAAGGTCTGCGTGGATATCTGCTGCCTGACCGATTTCGTTTCGCTGATTAAAATGCGGGGACTGGATGGTCACGGAATTTACTATTATGTTCCGAATCTGCTGAAGCATTTCACAACCGCGCAAATCAATGAACTCATTGCGCCGCGTCCGCATTTGAGTCTGGCGGGCATTTATGACTCGCTCACACCGCCCGAAGGACTCGATGATATCGATGCGTACCTCAAAAATGCCTACGAACGCGAAAATGCAGCGGAAGCCTGGCAACTCATCCGTTACGCCACCGGACATTTTGAAACCGCTGACGGGCGGCGGGAAATTATCCGGTTTTTGAATCAGTGGCTGGGATGAGGCTGTGAGATAGTGCAGCTTTGCCTGCTGGTTTGGTTGTTGCTATGTAGTTGATTCACCAATCAAAGCCATAGCGAATGGCACGAATAAAGCCGCCCGGGCGCCACTACTCCCCAGCCATTTTATCTCAAGCCAATTTAAATAAAAATTCCACGATCCATGTTTTATCTGTATGCATCCGTGACGCCACTCAATCCAATCGCATTCGTATGATATACGCAATTTTCGTTTTAAATTCAATCTCATTGTAACATTTTTTACTTGACAATAATGAAAAATTTTTTATATTGAGTATCATTCACGCCTTTTAACAGCAACATCGCCGTACAGGAGCAATGAGAATTGCATCCGTCCGAGTCGTCACGCCTTCAGAGTTCTGCCTGCACCGCTCCTGAGCCGTTTATATTTTCCGGGAGGAAGCTGATGCCGCAAACCACGACCAGATATACACAAAAAAATTTCTATATTACTTATCAGCACGCAAAGCACGAAGCATGCGCAGCGAAGAACCTTATGTGCATTGGATTCATGGGGCGAGATAAGCATGGTGTTTCATATTAAACGCCATCTGAAATACGGGAATTGGATTGTTAAAAAAAATAGGTTACTCCATGGAGAAACAAAAAATCTTTCTCTATTGAGAAACAACTTTCTCAATAGAGAAATAAGTTAC
>JAFGMA010000436.1 GCA_016927835.1 Candidatus Zhuqueibacterota bacterium
CTGTGGACTTGTTGATAACTTACTGACTTCTGTAGTTGACGTCAACAACCGGTCGTTTGATTTAGTACAATAATATACCATTTTCACGGATAAAAGCAACACAGTAGAATTAATCCGTGTTTCCCGTGCCAATCAGTGGCTAAAAAAATGAATACGTTTAAGTTTAATACCTATCCCTGCGGCATTACAAAAAATATCAACTTTTGCTTGACATTCAGAAAATAATTTTTTACATTTGTGGTGTACGTATGTTCATACTTACAAACGTACACCATTTTGCATTAAATTATTTTTGAAGGAAGTGAGCGCTAATGGGACGGGACATCATCCATGCCGGGGCAGCAGCATTCCCGATACAAATCGAGCGCCTTCGAAATCCGAAATTGCAAAGTTACCCGATTCTTCTCGCGCCGCCCAACGATCGGGCGGTCATTTTCGCTGTATCCGATGAAGCGCGCCAGGCTGGCATCCGCGCCGGAATGCTGGTGAATGCCGCCTTGAAGCTTTGCCGGGATGCGGTTGTGCTTCCCCCGAACGAACCGCTGTATTTTCGCGCTGCGGCTGAAATGAACCGAATTCTGGGAGAATTGACGCCGGTACTCGAACCGGTACGCCAGGGGCAAACGTTCCTGGACGTGACCGGCTCGCATCGGCTTTTTGGCGGCGCGGTGAATATCGGTCACAAGGCACTGAAAGAAATCCAATCGCGGTTGCACCTGAATTTGCGGGTCGGCGTGGCATCGAACAAACTGGTGAGCCGGATTGCTACCTGTGCCAGTTCACCGAATGAACTCGAATTTGTCAGGCAAGGCGAGGAAGCGCACTTCATCGCGCCATTTCACGTGTATTTGCTGCCCCAGGTGACGCAAAAGGTACACGAACAATTGCTGGCGTTGAACATCAACCGCATTCACGAACTGGCGCTGGTGTCGCTCTCCCACCTCACCCTGGTGTTCGGCAAGCTGGGAATTCAGCTCCACAATTATGCACAGGGCATTGACCCGCGCCCTGTGCTGCCGCCGACACATTCGCCGGGTATCATGGAACTGAAAATACTCGATGACGATACCAACGACATCGAGTTGCTCCAGGCAAACCTGTTTGTGATGCTGGAACAGGTGGTGGGACAACTCAGAAAAACCCGGACCATCGCCCAAAAATTGCGGCTGTTCGTTCGCTACTCGGATTACCGCGAGGACAAAGCCGACACTCGCCTGCCCGAAGTGCCCGATTACGAAATCCAGCTTTTCACCATTGGGCACGATTTACTGGAACGTACCCTGCGTCGCCGGGTGCGCGTGCGCCAACTGGCTATTAAATTATGGGGACTGAAGCCCAAATCGACGCAACTGACCCTATTCGCCTCCAACCAACCGTCGAAAACCGAAATCGCCATGCGCGCCATGGAAAAAATAAGAACCCGCTGGGGATACGATGCGATTCGGTTTGCGAGGGGGTAAGCGCATAAAATCCGTTTTTGCGAAAGCTGCTTTTCTTTTATCCGGTGGTTGCTCGGATGAAAGTAATTGTCAAGTGGTCAACATGTTGCAGAGAATCGCAATGACGTGTCGCCAGGGCTCATTTTTCAAAATACTGATGCCGCTCTTGAAGTCATGGCAATGGATTGACGGAATCTTTGCCCCACCACTCTCTGTCGCTGCGTTCACTTCTTTCGAAGCCTCGGAAGCCACATTGGCACTTCGCGCATGTACGTTTCATACTCCTCGCCAAAGCGCTTAAGAAGCAAGCGTTCCTCGTATCGCGAAATGTAATGCAAAAATCCGATTGCAACAATCCACACGACGCCGGCAAGCAGGGACATACTCAACATCAGAAGACCAAGATAAAGCAGAATTTCGCTCAGATATACCGGATGGCGAACAACGCCGAACACGCTTTTCCTGATGACGCCAGGCTGTTCTCTCTCCTCTCCGAATACAATAGACAGTCCGGTTTTCGCCAGATAACCCGAAAGAACCAATAAAACGAATCCCGCAGCCAGTCTGATACCATTCGGAACGTACTGATTGAGAAAGGTTGTGTATTCGAAAAAGAAACTATCGGCGATCCATATCGCTGCAAACAGACAAGCCAGCACAATTTGTCCGGCATCGCTTATAAGGTGTTCGCCGGTCAGATCATCCCGCTGCTGTTGTGTTTTTTTCGGTGCTTGCTTGTAAGCCATATCATCTCCTTTGCCGCTGCGTGTTTATTGAATAAATGCCTCCGAAGGCTGAATCCTGTTTTCCAAACCCTGTTTTACTTGTTTTCAAAATTCGCCGGCATCCGGATAATCGGGTGAGTGTCGTAGAAATCTCGCAACTCCTCCCAGCGGCTGTCTACCTCACGGCACAATGCTGCAGCTTCATCAATCAAGCTGACATCGCTTGCCGGCAAGTCTTCCTTTTTCTTGCTCCAATGCGGATTCACATCCCAGGGGAGGAGTTCGGTTTTATTCAAAGCCATTGCGTCGCAGGTAATATTGCCAACTATCATTTCCCATCCGATGGAATTCCGGCTCACTCCGAACGTGCCCGGTTCTGCCTCACCCTGACGATATCGGCGCCACCCTTCGCCGGCAGTCACAAATCTGCCTTCGGGTATATCGATCTGGTTGACCTGCGCATCAATCTGTATCCAGCGCTGTTCGGTCGCCTCCCAATATTCACATATCCAGTGATTTTCATAAATTACGGCAGCCGCTGGGAAAACAACATATCCTGCCCTGGCACGCGCCGGGATGCCGTTATGTCGCAATATCGAACAGGTGAGAACCGAGAATTGCCGGCAGTTCACGAGGAGACGTTTTGACACGGGACGCGTCACAACAACAGGTTCGTCGTGTAACTCACGGATTCGGCGCAAAAGCTCCTCTGTCCTGCGGATCTCCCAGCCCTTGTCTTGTGCCTCAGTTGGATTTGACAAGTTCCGGATCAAAGCGCCTTGCACAGCTTTCACAATCGAAGGAATGTCATTCGGGATACCCCGGTACATATCTTCCTCGGTTCCCGGATTCGTCCACTCACTCTGCGTACGGTAGTACTCCAGCATCGACGTATGCACCTCCTTTGCGGATTTATCCGTTTCGAGTGTCTGCGCGCCAATCGGCAGGCAGGCGATCGAAGTCGTGAGTATGACCCAACTCACGGGATTTACGTACCGAATTCCCATTTATTCTCCCCTGCCAGAATTTGATTAGTGCCTTTCCGACAATCTATTCCCAGAGAATGAATCGGCTCAGGCAAATACTGTCTTTCCCGCGTATACCAAGCGAAACGCCAACCGATGGCAATGACAATTTCCATTTGACTTGACAGCATTGATTGTTTCATTCATTGCCAAAAAAATTCAGTGCGAAATAATTCGCGAACGATCATCTCATATCCAACATGAATAGGCTCTAACATGCTTTCGGCGAGATCTGCTGTTATCAAGATTAGCTTATTTTGGCATTTACATATTCTTCAGTTTTTTTGAGCTGCTTCATTCACAAACCAATATAATTCCATGCCATTTCCTGCCCGCTCACAATCGCCCGAGCATGCACAATCCCTGCAGCGTCAGCCCGAACAGCCACGCCAGGTTATCCAGAGGCTTCGGCGCCGACTGCCCCGTAACATTAAGGTAGCCTCCGCTGTCAATGGCATCGGGAGTGACGTGCTTCAAGAGCCACTCCCGGGCTGCCCGGGCTCGGTTCCCGTACGTTGAGGCATCCTGTGCGGACAGAAAGCCGGCATCACGGACGCGGATAAATGACATAATCGCGCCCGCTGTCATGCCCAGCCACCTATCGTCCTGCTCCCGCATCCCCAGCGCGCCATCGTCGAACTGGCAGGCATCGAAGTGCCATTTCATGGACGACGCGCATTTTTGCGCTATTTGCGTCCGCAAATGTTGATCCTTGCTAACCGCTCCCAGTTCGGTGAGATACTCGATGCTTCCCACGGACGAGAATCCCCAGGCTTTCTCGCAGCCTTTGCCGGACGAAAAATGCTCGCTGCCTTCGATTGTGGTCGGATTAATCAACCACGTGCCCAACTGCGACGACCAGCAGCCCTCATACGTGCCGGGCTTGAATTCGTTCAGAAAGTATTTTGCCAGCGCTTCCGCGTCCGCAAGTGCGTCGCGCCTGCCGGTAGTGCGATGATATCCGATGAGCCCCCGTCCGACGTGGCACAAGTCATCTGAATTTCCCATGTCAATCACGCAGCGTTGCAGGTAGCCGTAACCGACGCGGTAGTAGCTGCCTTCGTCCCATCGCCAGTGCTGAAGCCATTCGTAGATAGCGGATGCCATGGACTCCATCGCCAACTCATAGGGATTATGTTCCCGGAAGCAGCGGTACGCAGCCAATGCCATCCCGTAGATGAAGGGCCAGGTCAGGATATTGATCGCCCATTGACGGATTTCAGGTGTAACTGCGCCATTCTTTTCTACATGCTTAAGCCAGGTTTGGGTATAGAAGTCGGGTCGGTGCTGGGGATTGCGCAGGCATGCCAGATACGCTGTGATATAGCGGTCCGCAGCCTCTTTGTAGCTCGATTCGCCAACGATGTCGTGCGCCATGTAGAGACCGATAGCCATAAACGTGGGACTGTGAAAATTCATTGAATTCACCAGGGTACCGGTCTCGATAAACGGGCAAGTTGCCGGATCCGGTCGTCCGTAGGGTGTCTGCCAACTCACCATCCGGTCAGCTAAAAGGCGAATCTGTTTGTCGGGTATCATGGATTCAGCTTCTCCCTCATTCATCTATGACAGTGTCCGGGGGTGCATTTTTTATGAGCGGCAAAAAGAGCCGCCGACCTGAACGCCGGCGGTTGAAAAATAACGAGCGGCATTTGACAGGGATAGCGCGAGGTATTAAGCTTCAACTGGTTATAAGCGGGAACCGATGAAATGGCTGCATATTTAAATTCGCCAGCCGCATTTCAATAAAGCCATGTTATCGCCCTCAATCATAAGAGATCGATTCGATTTTAGAGTTTCCGTTTCCGGCTTTTTCAATCGCGTGCACCGCATCCATGCCTTCGACCACCTCGCCAAAAACAGTGTGCTTGCCATCGAGCCAATCGCAGCCTTCTTTTTTCGTGACAATAAAAAACTGAGAACCGTTGGAATCGGGACCTGAATTCGCCATACAGATGTTTTTGTATTCAACCGGCGCGATCAAATTGCCCCGCTGGTACACTTTTTTCGTGCTATTGGTTTTATCCCGGAAATATTGTATCGGTTTCCCAATCAGTGGTTGCCCACTTCTCGATTCCTGGCAGGCTTTGAGTAATTCCAGTAGTTCCGGATCGGGTTCCGCACCATTCAGGGAACGCAAATAAGGTATTACCAGCGCAGTCCACACCAGCGCCGCTTCTTCCTCGCTGGTAATTTCGCCGGTTACTTCGGCGCCCTTCTCGTACGTTTCATCTTCAAACGAATAGCCAGGACCGCTGCTGCCGGTTCCGAGCGGGCAGCCGCACTGAATCATGAAGTCATCGATAACCCGGTGAAACGCCAACCCATTGTAAAACGGGCGCCTTACTTTCTCCCCTGAATTCGGATCGATCCATTCTTTGGTTCCCATGGCTAATCCGAGGAAATTTTCCACCGTCATCGGCGCTTTGTCATGCCAGAGTTTAATTTTTATTTCACCCTTATCGGTTTTCATCACGATTGTATCAGAGGTACCTTTCTTCTGCGAACAATTGACAATCAGTAAAACCAGAATCATCACCAAAACTAGCGGAATCATCGCTGATTTGCTTGGTATCATGTAGCTGCTCCTTGTATTGAGGAAACATTCGTTGGTTAATTCCCGAATCCCGCGATTGACTGCGCTTCATTTTGACTATCGATTTTTCGATTTACGCGTCGTTTCAGTCGCCCGAACGATTAAGCTGACACCTCTGCCAGTCAACTGCGCCTTTCAGGTGAATTTACTAGATTTTAACTAAAACGTTTTCATTAGGTCACATCGTTATCAACTAATACCTGCTATCCTTTTTATAACGCTCGAGCGTTCCTGATACTGTGGCTACGGCTTGAAACAGGAAGAGAAGAGCCGAGGGTTATGAACGCCAGAAAAACGATTTAAACGGTTTGATTTATGTATGCGCTTTGATTAACGTAATTTTGAAATCTGCAAAAATCGAATTACCGGCAATTTAAAGTAGATTTAACAATCATGGTTAAATTAAGTTCATTTTTTGAGGATATACTCGTTAAGGGTTAAAATGTCAAAATTCAGATAGATGTTTTACCTTCTTTTCCTGATTTTTTTTGTTGTAATTTTTTTACTATACTGCAAACGGTTATAAATTGAACATTTTTTTACTGTCATTGCGAGGCGTTTTTTGCCGAAGCAATCTTTTCAGTGCTTAACCTCATGGGATTGCTTCGC
>JAFGMA010000040.1 GCA_016927835.1 Candidatus Zhuqueibacterota bacterium
TCTCAGCCGTTTTATTAGGGGATTGCTTCGGCAAAAAACGCCTCGCAATGACAATTTTTCGAGTTTTCGGACGGACACTAATTAATGGAACTTCATTTGCCTATTTCCTTGTAATCGATACGCATAAAAATAAATTCTGCTTTAACGTTCATTCAGATTTGAAGCTCATTTAAATTTCGCAGGGGTGCAAAATGAGAAAGGTGCGAATACTTATTGTGGAAGATGAAAGGCTTACCGCCGAGGATATCAAGACATCGCTCGAAGCATTAGGGTACAGCGTACCGGCACTCATATCATCTGGCAGCAAAGCGATTAAAATGGTGAAAAAATACAAGCCGGATCTGGTACTGATGGACATAGTGCTCCGCGGAAAAATGAACGGCATTGAAGCTGCCGATCAAATAAAGTATCGCTTCAACATACCCGTTGTCTACTTAACTGCGTATGCCGATGAAACAACGCTTGCACGGGCGAAAGTCACGGAACCGTTCGGATATATTATAAAGCCATTCGAAGAAAGAGAATTGCATAGTGTGATCGAAATGGCACTTTATCGGAGCAGAATGGAGCAGGAGCTAAAAGCCAGTCAGCCTTGGCTTGCGACGACGCTTAAAAGTATCGGCGATGCTGTTATTGCTTCTGACACCAATGGATTGATCAGCTTCATGAATCCGGTTGCAGAAGCGCTGACAGGATGGAAGAAATCGGAAGCACTTAACAAAAGCACCGAAACTGTTTTTCGTATAATAAACAAAACGACCCGCAAATCAGTTGAGCATCCGGTGACTATTGCGATTAAAACCAATGATATCGTCGGATTGGCAAACCATACCTTGCTCATTGCAAAGGATGGTTCAGAGATCGACATTGATGACAGCGCCGCACCAATTCGAAATGAAAATGGCGAGATCAACGGCGTTGTTCTGGTTTTCAGAGATGTGACCCAACGCCGGCTGAACCAGGAGAAAATCCGTAAACTTTCCCGTGCCGTTGAGCAAAGTCCCAATATTGTGATGATTACCGATGCTGATGGTAAAATTGAATATGTAAATCCGCAATTCACGAATATAATGGGTTACTCTGCAAAAGAAATCATCGGTCGAAATCCGGCGATTCTGAGGTCAGGGTATATGCTATCAGCCATTCATGAAAAAATCTGGGCAACGATAACAAAGGGTGAAGAATGGCAAGGGGAGTTTCAAAACGTAAAGAAAAATGGAGAGCTGTTTTGGGAATCGGTTATAATTTCTCCCATACTGAGTGAAGAAGGGACTATTATCCACTACCTGGTGATTATGGAAGATGTCACTGAGCGCAGGCGGATGCAAGAAGAGATTTTCAAAGCCCGAAAACTCGAAGCCCTGGGAGTTCTGGCGGGGGGTATCGCCCATGATTTTAATAATATTCTAACGGGAATTTTGGGGAATATTTCACTGGCAAAAATGGCTGTCAATCAATCTGAAAGAGCGTTCCGCTTGTTGATTGAAGCTGAGAAAGCATCGGTTCGGGCGAAAGATTTAACACAGCAATTGCTTACCTTTTCATCCGGAGGTGCGCCCATTAAAGAAGCTGGTTCTATTATCCTGCTTGTAAAAGAGTCCGCCAATTTTGCCATCAGCGGCTCCATGGTGCGATGCGACTTCTCACTCCCCAGAAATTTATGGCACATCGAAGCGGATATGGGGCAGTTGAGCCAGGTCATCAATAACCTGGTTATCAATGCCAAACATGCAATGCCAGATGGCGGCGCTATCAAAATTAGCGCTCAAAATATCACTTTTGCGCCTGGCAATCGTCTAGCTTTGAAACCGGGCAATTACGTGAAGCTCATTTTTGAGGAGCACGGCGTTGGTATTTCAAAAGAAAATATTCCCAAAATTTTCGATCCTTATTTCACGACCAGGCAAAATGGCAGCGGACTCGGTCTGACCACTGCATATTCAATTATCCAAAACCATGAGGGTAAAATAACTGTCGACTCTGTTGAAAACCGGGGAACTACGTTTGCTATTTATCTTCCTGCAACATCGTTGCGGACTGAGAAGAAAAAATCTGCGATACAGAAACCCTTGCATGGCGTCGGCAGGATTTTAATCATGGATGACGAAGAAATTGTCCGGGAAGTCGCGGTAAATATGTTGACCGAGCTCGGCTATGAAGTCACTTTAGCCGCGAATGGTGAAGAAGCAATAGAATTATTTCGACTATCACAAAAATCGAGTCAGCCATTTGATTTGGTTATCATGGACTTAACAGTTCGCGCCGGCATGGGTGGAAAAGAGAGCGGTGAAAAGCTGCGCAAACTTGATAAAAATGTTAAAATTGTGGTTTCGAGCGGATACTCGGCAAATCCGATTATGGCTAATTTTAAAGAATACGGTTTCTGCGATGTGATTACTAAACCATATCGATTGGAGGAATTGAGCCAGGTCGTTGCGTCTGCGATGAATATAGAAAAAGATGCGGTGCCCGAGAAGGAAAATTTATCAGTGATCCTGGCAGAGACGTCCCCGGGCATCGTCCCCTAATTTTCGTTTACTACTCCCAGCGCCTGATGCCGCCATTGGCGAGGGGAGGCTCCGTTTGATTTTTTCGAATCGAATTTGGTATCGGGTGAATTTTTATCTGGCGTCCAAACGAGAGAATGACGAATTTTACGATGCCGGTGTATGAGCCATACCGTACGACTCATCTGTTTCCATCGTAGCGCATCCATTCATTGTGAGTGAATGCTTTTCAAGAAACCCCCACTCGTTTTCTTAATGCAGCATGCCCCGTCAATTTTTTAATTCGCTCAAGCTGATCTATTTGTAATTCAGTTTGTAAATGTCGCTTTCCAACAATCCCATCCAATGTGACATCTCAATGAATATCGCTGCTTTGACTCTCATGCACCTTACGAATATATTCGATCAGCTCCGCCGGATGATCGGTCTGAATGCCGTCCGCACCCCATTCGATTGCCTGCTGCCACGAATCTTTATCATGCTCATCCACAAACACGAGAGCGCCCGCCCGGTGGCTCATCTCGACCAGCCGTCGCGAGAAGTCGCGCCACACCGGTGCCACAACCCATGGCTTGAATTCATCGAGTATCGCGGCAAAGCTTTCCTCGTCATCCGGATCAGGCATCAGGATACATTCGGGGCAGCAACGTCGCACTTCCTCGAGCGCCTTCCTGTCCGCCAGGCACCAAATCACATCGTGTTCCATCTCGAATTTTTTGATGAGATTGGTTAGTGGTTCGATGGGTGCTTTTTTCAGATCGAGATAAATACCGCATTTCCCTTTACACAGCCGCAGGATTTCTTCAAAGGTGGGAATCCGCGTATCCTTCCATTGCGGACCGATGCGGCTGCCGATATCAAGGGCGAGCAGCTCAGCCAGGGTCATCTTTTCAACTTCACCAGTCTTGCCCGGCACGTACGCGTCGATGCTTCGATTGTGAATGCTCACGAACTCGCCGTCCTTCGACATGCGGATATCCACCTCGACAAAATCAACACCGAGTTCAATCGCCTTGCGATAGGCTGGAATTGAATTTTCAGGAATCTCATTGTGAGCGCCGCGATGTGCAATTACATAGAAATTTCCATTTTTAGGAGGCTTGAGAGGCGACTGCAAATTTTTCGATCGTGTCATTGCTGTTGTATCGTAAATCGTTTTCTGAGAGCCGATTGTTTCGGGCAAGTCGGGAGGTCTTTTCCGGCTGCAAAAGATTGTTAAAAAGAATGCACAGAGAAAAATACACAGGAAAGTCAATTGTGGGAAATTAATTTTTAAATTCATAAACATATCCTGATAAATAGTACGTATTTGATTTTCAAGGTGTTCCGGCAGCATAATTGAAAGAGCGGAACATTATTAAAATGATTTTGGTGTAAAATTGCCTTTTCATCTGCTTATACTTTGTGACTATTTCACATTCTCATTGCAGGTTTCCCTGCATCCAGCGGAATGGTGATTTGTATAGCAGCTTGTTGCTCATCGTGGATGAATAGCTCCATTGCATCTGAATGCGCGGAGACGAGTTGTACCCTGATGCGCGGGACATCTCCCTTTGCTGGCAGCAGCACCCAGGCGAATATTTGGGTTGAATCGATCCGCGATTGATAGACAGCAGTTGTACACGGTTCCTTGACATTGTAGCGCTCACTCCACCAGCCCAGGATTTCAGGTTCCGTTTGACCCCTGACGAGTTTAATGTTCCAATTCAAGGGCGATACCGGGATGATTCTCAAATTGCCTGCGCCGGTATCCGCGGATGTCACGGATTGATTTTCAATTTGAACGGCACAATGCGGGTGATAATTCCAAATCGCCTGTATATTTTTCGGAGTCTCACTTTCGATGCGATCAACGACGATCCAGAATCTGTATCTCACGTAAAGCACGGCTCGCGTGTGGGTGACCGGACTGTCGATATTAAGAAATCCGTTTGTGAATTTGCCCCGGGCGAAATCGAACTCAGGCTGAAAAATTACATCTTCGTCCGCAACCGGAGTCAGCGTTTCTCTCGGTCCGGGTTGCTGGCTGTTGCCTTCTACGAGGATAACATTGTGCGCCGCCGAGTTCCTGAAAAACTGGCGCCAGGCATTGTTAACATAGGTATAGCGCCCCCCGTCCACGAGGATATCACGACCGAACGCGGCGATTGACAGGTGAAGCATATCCGAGTGCTGGTGACCGGTGCCCCAGGGTCCGATATCGAAAAACGCCCAGTGTGCATCGGCATTCCAGCCGTTGCGCATGATAGCCTGTCCCGCCCATGGAAATACGCAAGATGGCGCTGTGTCCGGCTTGCTGCCATCTGTCCCATTGGACGCAATCCAGAGCCAGTCCGGGCGATTAAATCGCTGTGCAGCCGCTCGAATTCGATCTCGATTATAGTCCCGATCCGAATCATTATTCAGCGGACTTGAGCCATCGGGGCGCAAGCTGTATGCGAGATAATTCCACATCGCCTGCAAACGCTGGTTGAAGGCGACGGATAGCGGGCGTCCGGCTTTTTCCAGCAATGCGGCAAATTCCTCGAAATTGGTGAGAGCGCATCGGTGATAATGACTTGTCAATTCTTTTTGCACGCCATCCGGGTAAACCTGGTCATCAATCGTCTGTACGATATGGGTGATCGCGTAATCGAGCCACTTTGGGGAATCTTTAAATTCCTGCCAGCAAACGGCAGCTATCGCCAAACCGTTCATCTCCATTGTGATCCAGTTGCCTGTCTCCGCATGGAAATTCAATAGATAGTGAGCGTGTTCGGGGATACTCGATAAAAGCAAAAGCCGGGCTTCGTCACTCAATGCTGGCTCATGCTGCAAATTATAAAAAATAGGCGCCCAAAATTTCAGCCGGTGAAACACCTCCAGACCGCGCCAGGGATCCGTAACATGTTTTTTTGCAGGATACGGATTGGAGAGAATCCAATCGATTAGCTGCGCGTCAATGCCGGACACGTATTTTCGAATGCCGGTGCGGAAGTAAGCATCCAGCAGAAATTTTAGATGAAAATGACGGTTCACTGCCAGACACCACTCACGGTCATTATTCGGTCCCTGGTAGTTCCAGTCCAGTCGACCGTTCCCAAGGCGCGGAACTTTCCCGGAAATGGTATACTGGGTTAAAACATCGCTCAGGATGGTATCCGCAGTCGAATCGGTCTGTTCCCCAACCGCAGGCAGTGATTTACGCAGCCATGAGACGGTATCGCTGTGCCGATAATAGTCCAGCAGCGCATGGCAAGCTTTATCCCAATTTTTCCGTTCAACGGGTTGCCTCACTTCTTCCATGCCCGGTCGATTCAGATCGAGATTTTCAAACAGGGCGATAATACGCTCGTGCGGGATTTCAAACATACTTTCTCCTCCCATTGACTCTGAACACCAAATTGCCATCAGGCAGATTACCAGAAAGAGTATTAGCCTGTGCGGGATTCTCATGAATTCAATCCTCCATTAGCGATGAATCGATTCAGGGCAACCGTCGCAAGCCTTCATGCCGGACGATCCATTTGCCGTTTTTCGGAAATCCCGGGGCATCGTTTTCAGGCGCACCCTCCCAGCCGGCAGCCATCATTGCCGCCGCAGTCAGGAGGCTGCCATTGCCGGGTAAATAAATCGGAAGTCTGTCATTCTGAAAATTATGCCCGTTTATTAGATATCGATTTTTCGGCTGATCCATCAGCAGGGCATCGATTGCCAGCTCGGGTTCTCCCAATCTGGCAGCGGTCATGGCGGTCAGGGCATAATCCCAGCCCCAGGTGTGCTCCCAATGCCATGATTGCATTACGGCTTTCAGGGTGTTGCGTGCGATTTCCGGATCGGCTGTTTTGCCTGGCAACATGCCGTACACCGCGAGCACTGTTGGGTGATCCCGGCGCTCACCCTGCGGCTCGAACGTATTGGGCGCTGTCTCCGTATTTACGTAAAGACTGTCTTTTACCGGCAACTGCGACAGGTGCTTTAAAACGTGATCCCAGGATTGATGTCTTTCCATTCCCAGCCGCTCGCGCCATTTTTGTGCGATTTCCAGACCGAACGCCCAGTAGGCTAATTCGAAAGCCGGATTCATCGTGTGTTCAACCGGAAATTTTTCCTGCGCCGGCATCAGCGGCGGTCCCAGCACATAACGTTGATTTGCATCATCCCAATGAGCATAGCTTGCCATAAACTCGGCGGATTCGAATACGAGGTCTCGATATTTTTCCAGCACGTACGGATTGGGATGAATGCGATACAGCAATTCGGCATAATAAATTGGGTGGGGTTGCTGCCAGATCAGAAAAACGGCGACACTCGAAGGTCCTTCCCTGCCATCGGGTCCCACCATTTTATGCCATCGTGCGCCAGTGTATCCCTGCCTGGCTGCGGTTTCGCGTGCCATTGGCAGGATCATTTGATACCAGGACATGCATTTTTCGAGCAGATGTTCCCGTCCCCAAAGAGCGAATTGCACCGCGTGCCACCAGTGCATTTCAAGGTGAAATTTCCCGTACCAACTGTTGCACGTCAAACCGGTTTCCTGCGGTGGGAACGAGCCGGCGCACTGAATCGCGGTGAGGTATTGCGAAAGAACAATTCTGCGCTCCAGTTCGTGTGCCCGCGGATCACTGCTCCCGGACAGGTCGATGGCTCCGCCCGTGTTCCAGAATGATTCCCAGTGAGCTGCTGAATGATCACACGTTTCCGCGACCGTAGGCAACGTATCGTCAGACATTTGTTCTGTGAAATGACAAACGAATTCAAAGCGTTTAGCCGAACCGGCTTTCAAATGAAATTTGTGCGGTTCGCTTTGAACCAGTTCCCCTTCAGGCGACCATTGGAGGCGAACGAAATATTCCGTTTCATCCAGCGTGCGTTTCAGGATTGCGCTGTGAGCCGTTTTCGCCTGAAGTTGTGTCTGATGCCGATCCGGTTGCAGCCAGTCAGCCATGGTTTTGCCCCACGATTCCGATCCGTAGGGAAAGTGCAGCGTGACATCGACTTGTCCGGTTTCCAGCAACGGTGATTCGATACACACAGCGAGCAGATCCCGTTCGGGATGGCAGGCGGTTGTGACCTGCACGGATTGCTCCTCCAGGCGGAACGAACTGGACAGGCGTCCTGTCCAAAGATTGAGCTGCTGCCTGGTTTGTGTCAGATCGGAAAGCTGTACCGCTGAGCCATCTTTTTTTGTCAAATTCAACCCGATGCGTCCCAAGTGCAGGCGGTGGGGATTGGCGCGCAACCAATTGACTGCCGGCGTGCTGCGCATCGAGGCATATTCAACCTGGCGCCCATAAGTGTCATAGCCCTGCATGGCGTCTTTCAAACGAAAGTTCTGATCGTTGGGAATCGTATGCCAGCCCCAGTGTGATTGTGTTCCCAGCGGAATTCCCGACTCATAATCGTCCGGGAAGCTTTGCAATCCTGTAACGTCTGAGGTAAAAGCGAATTCCCCATTGCCCACCGAAAGCGGTGCCAACGAATCCGGCTGTTGAATGACAGGATTGTGGCGACTTACAAGCGCTTTGCGATTGATGTGGGTGCAAGCAAAAGCGAAAAAAAGCGCAGCAAGTGCGAAAATCAAAATGAGCTTATAAAAATTCAATTCCATCCTCCGTCTATTGATTTTTTTGTTCGTCCGAAAACTTGCCTTCTCTCGCTCCCGGCGTCCCGCTGGGAGCGCATATTTAAAGGCTCTGCCTTGAATCGCAAAAATCGCAATTTCACCCATAGATTGAAAGCAATTCAGAAAGCTTGCTAAAGCAGTGCAAATTGCAGCCAATTGAGAAAGCAGATATTTTATTATTTGAGGCGGAGCTTCGAAATGAGCATTCCCAGACTGAGACTAGGAACGAGAAAAAGCAATAAAAATGATTCTTTCACACCGGAGTACAGCATGCAACCTCCCGGAGTGACGGATTCCACAAATTACATCACGGCATGCTTTGCATGGCTTCTGTATCACCATATTTTTGCTGCAACTGTTTCAAGTCCGTCATCAGCATTTGGACGATATCCGCATACTCCGGATCGGCGTACACGTTCTTCATTTCGCCGGGATCAGTCTTTAAATCGTATAGCTCCCAGGCATCGATATCGTCATAGAAATGCATCAGCTTATAGCGTTTCGTGCGAATGCCGTAATGCTTTTTCACCATGTGCCATGCCGGGTATTCATAATAGTGAAAATAAATCGAGTCGCGCCAGTCACCGGGAATATTGCCAGCCAGCAACGGTTGCAGCGATTCACCCTGCATATCCGCCGGAATTTGCTGTCCGCATAAGCTGAGAAATGTGGGCGCAAAATCGATATTTGATATCAGCGCATCATTCGCCGAAGCCGGTTTGATTCGGGCGGGGTAGCGCAGCAGCAGCGGCATCCGCAGCGATTCCTCGTACATGAACCGCTTATCGAACCAGCCATGATCGCCCAGGAAAAATCCCTGGTCCGATGTGTAGACTACAATTGTATTTTCCGCCAACCCGGCAACGTCGAGATAGTCCAGCAGGCGACCGACATTGTCGTCCACCGACGCTACGCAGCGCAGGTAATCCTTGATATAGCGCTGATATTTCCAGCGAACCAGGTCTTTGCCTTCTAATTTGGCGTCACGGAATTTTTTATTTTTGGGATCGTATGCTGCATTCCAGGCTTTTTTCTGTTCATCGGTCATGCGATCGAACGCTGCCTGCCACGCCTTCATCAAATTGGGCTCATCTTCAGCCACGCCGGCAAGTTTCAGATCCCAAACCGGGTACAGGTGCCTGTCGATGGTCATCTCCTGCTCGAATGCTGCCCGGCTGCGAGTGGCGTAATCGTCGAATAAATTATCAGGTTCCGGGATGTCGACGTCATCGTACAACGTCAGGTGCTCCGGACCGGGCATCCAGTTGCGGTGGGGCGCTTTGTGCTGATACATCAGGCAGAAGGGTTTGGCGGTGTTCCGCTGCTTCAGCCAATCGAGCGCGATATCGGTGATGATATCGGTGACGTAGCCGGTATGGCGCTTGCGTTCACCCATTTCGATTAAGTCCGGATTATAATACTGCCCTTGCCCCGGCAGAATATTCCAGTAGTCGAATCCCGTGGGATCGGTTTTCAAATGCCATTTGCCGATCATCGCGGTCTGGTAGCCGGCGGATTGCAGCAATTTCGGAAAAGCCTGTTGGCTGCTATCGAACCGTTTCCGGTTATCGATGACGCCATTGAGATGACTGTATTTTCCGGTTAAAATCACGGCACGGCTGGGTGCGCATATAGCATTGGTGCAAAAGCAATTATCGAAGCGCATGCCTTCATCTGCAATGCGGTCGAGATTTGGCGTGCGATTGATCCGGCTGCCGTAGCAACTCAGCGCATGCGCCGCGTGGTCATCGGTCATGATGAAAACGATATTGGGTGCCCTCCCCTTGCCACCGCACGACAAAAATCCCTTCGAAACCGCCAGCGCTGCCGCCCCCATCCCGACAGTCTTCATAAACTCCCGCCGATTCGTCTGATTCACATTCATGCTTACCTCCGCTTTTTGTGGCGCAAGATTTTTCTTGCGCAAGTCGAATTCCGATTATTTTTTACCGCCTGCTTTTTCTTGAGGCAAAATGACGCAGTTGCACACCTCACCTCGCCCAGCGCTTCACCAGCGGCGGAAACTCCGGAAACACCGCGTGCGGTTCCTGCTGGTACCAGTACGCTACCGAAGCGATATCATCCGCCAGCGGCTGGTAGCGTTGATTGGGATACCAGCCCAGCGCCTGAATCGTCGCCCGCAAATCCTGGTGAAAGCACACCGGATCCACGATGTGCCAGCGGTACAGGCTCCACTTGGGCGGTCCGTTCTCACCGGCGTGCTTCAGCGTATTGCCAACGTAGGCGGTGGAATACACTTCGGGAAAGCCGTAGCTGCCGCAGAAATAGTCCTCGGTGCCGGTTCCACAGATGGTGGGGAAGTCGTTATCGCCGTCCAGGTAAAATTTGATCTCGCCTTCGCCGAACCAGCCGTCGGAGAGCTGGGTCCAGGCGAGGAA
>JAFGMA010000437.1 GCA_016927835.1 Candidatus Zhuqueibacterota bacterium
GATTGGTCGTCAAATCCAGGAATTCCAGACTTTTCTTCAAGCACCCAAGTTTCGCGGAAATTTGGGGGAGCAAATACTTCAGAGTCTGCTCGAACAAGTCCTGCCGAGATCACAATTCCACCTCCAATATCGGTTCAAGGATGGTCAGGTGGTGGATGCTGTCATCATTACCGAAAAAGGCTTGCTGCCAATCGATGCCAAATTCCCGCTGAGTCATTTTCACAAAGCCATGTCGTTGAAATCCGTCGAAGACAGGACAAAAACACTTCGCGACCTGGCGCGCGAATTGCGACGTTACATCGATAGTGTCTCGGCAAAATACATTCTACCGGATGAAGGAACGCTCGATTTCGCGCTGATTTATATTCCTTCCGAAGCGATATATTATGAATTGCTGCAGCAAGGCGATTTGATCAGCGATTATGCGCAGCGCCGAAATATTTTGATCGTATCGCCAAACGGCTTTTATTATTTCTTAAAAATCATAATGATTGCCCTGGAGGGTAAGCGGATCGAAGCTGCCAGCCAACGCATCCTTCGTGCTTTCGCCAGCATTCGACAGGACACAGTGAAAGTCCAGGAAAGCTTTCGCGTCCTGACAAGCCATATCGTGAATGCAAAAAATGCGATCGATAAAGTCAATAATGAATTCGTACAGCTTTCGAATCGAATTGAACAAACCAGGAATCTCGATCCGAATTCCGGGCAGAATTGATAAGCTGCTCTCTTAATTCAAAAATTAATAACTAGATGTGAATTGATGTTCTTTGAAAACCAGTGGCGCGATCCCTCAGTCGAGAAGAAGCCATAAATTCAAATTCTCGATAAATTTTTGATTGACAAAAATCAAAATTATTGTTACCTTATGTGAAATCAATCAGCGATTGTTAATTAAATAGCCGAGGGTCAATGGATACGCTACAACAAATTTGCAAGCCGATCGAAAGTGATTTGCAGGAATTTGAGGTGAGGCTTCAAGAAAAATTGAAATCAGATGTCGAATTATTGGATACGGTGATTCACTATGTGCTGCAAAATCAAGGCAAACGATTCCGACCGATACTGGTTCTGCTTACCGCTCAAATGACAGGAAAAGTAACTGCGGATAGTATTCATGGCGCAATTATGGTGGAGCTATTGCATACGGCAACCCTGATACACGATGATGTTGTCGATGAATCTGATACCCGGCGCGGGCATCCGACGATTCATAAAGTCTGGCAGAATAAAGTTGCAATTTTGACAGGCGATTACCTCTTCGCCAAGGCGCTGATTAGCCTGGTGGATGTAGAGCGATTGGATGCAATCAGGATCTTATCACAGGCAGCCACGCGGATGAGTGAGGGAGAGCTGCTGCAAATCGAACGCCGGATGGATTATAAAATGAATGAAAGTATCTATTATAAACTCGTCTCCGATAAAACCGCATCGCTGATTTCTGCCGCCTGCCAACTAGGCGCAGTAACATCTTCCGACCGCAACAACGGCGATGTAACGCGCAAAATGAGTGATTTTGGGGAATATCTCGGCATCGCATTTCAGATTAAGGACGATTTGTTAGATTATACAGGGGATGAAAATAAAATCGGAAAACCGGTGGCTAAAGACATACTTGAAAATAAAATCACGCTCCCGCTTATCTATGCCTTGAAAAACAGCGATCAAAAACAAAGTGAGCAAATAATAAAAATCATCAACGATAGTCCGAGCGCAAAGGACATTGATACAATCCGGAAATATGTCATCACTCACGGAGGAATTGATTTTGCCAAAGACAAAGCCCGCCAGTACGCAGATCAAGCCGTAAATATTTTGGATGCGTTCCCAAACTCGCCCTATAAAGCTTCGCTCAACGCCTTATCCGAGTTTGTCATGTCCAGGGAGTCCTGAGTATATGGTATTTATGAGCAGGTTTCTATTTCAGATTGTATTCCTTTTCCTTATTTCGCTTTCTTGCACGTATCAGCGTCCGCAGAATACCGATGAAACAAGATTGGCAATGGACACCTTCGTGACGATTTCAGTCTATGACGAGGATAAATCAGAAAAAGAAATACAAACGGCTATTGCAGCCGCATTCGATTCAATTTTTGCAATTGAAACCCTGACTTCCAATTATATCGATTCCAGTGAAATCTCACGCCTCAACCGAATGCGTGCCTTCGATGAGTTTGAAATATCGAAACCGGTTGAAGAGATCATCCAAACAGCGATTGAAATTGGTGCGTTAACGTCCGGAGCACTCGATATTACAATCTTGCCCGTGCTCAAACTCTGGAACTTTGATGCGGATAGTCCTTTCGTCCCGGAACATTCGATGATTGAAACGCAATTAAAGAAGGTCAATTATAAAAATATCCGGCTTCACTCATCCAGGCTGCAATTTTTGGAACAGGGGATGGAAATTGATGTCGGCAGCGTTGCCAAAGGCTATGCGGTAGATCGCGCAGTCGAAACGCTGATTTCCATGGGAATGCGGGAAGTGATGGTGAATGCCGGCGGCGATCTACGCTCGATATCGGGACCTGTCACCAGGGGCAGGCGGCGCGTGTGGATTCAGCATCCGCGCGACCGTTCCAAAATGTGGGGCTATTTTCCGCTCGATACGGGCTCTGTTGCCACGTCAGGTGATTATGAGCGATTCTTTATGCAAGATGGGGAACGCTATCACCACATCCTGGATCCGAAAAGCGGCTATCCGGCAAGGCGCTGCATCAGTGCAACCGTTACTGCCAAATCTGCCATGGAAGCTGATGCCTTGGCAACTGCAATTTTCGTATTGGGACCGGAAAAAGGATTGCAGCTTGCAGAACAAATTGAAAATATTGATGCGATCATAATTTTCGAAGATGATAATCAAATAGCTTATGTTGTATCGAGTGGTTTGAAGAACCGTTTTAAAATTGATGATGGCTTGAATGAACTGAAGTGAATATAAATTTACTCTGCAAAATTAACCATGTGTCTTTTAATGCGGCGTTCGCTGTGGCATTGAGGAAGCTGGTTCGAATTGATTCCGCACGACGTTGCATTTAAATAAACAGAAGCCAATTAATTTGGCAGAAATAGCGAATGAATTTAAGATGAAAGGAGTTCGAAAAATGCCGCGAACAATTGTAACCGGAGGAGCCGGTTTTTTAGGATCTCATTTGTGCGAATATCTGTTGGCGAAGGGTCATCAGGTCATCGCAATGGATAATCTGCTGACCGGAACCATTTCGAATATTGAGCA
The DNA here is from genome assembly GCA_016927835.1 of Candidatus Zhuqueibacterota bacterium. GTDB lineage: Bacteria > Zhuqueibacterota > Zhuqueibacteria > Thermofontimicrobiales > Sulfurfontimicrobiaceae > Sulfurfontimicrobium. Next base: position 3,233 of record JAFGMA010000437.1, read on the forward strand.
TTTGCAATCTGAGAATTTCAAATTCATGAAATACGACGTTACGGAATATATTTACATCGCCGGCGATATTGATTATGTCCTGCACTTCGCCTCACCTGCCAGTCCGCTGGATTATTTGCAATTGCCTATTCAAACGCTGAAAGTCGGCGCGTTGGGAACGCATAAGGCGTTGGGACTGGCAAAAGAGAAACAGGCGACATTTTTGCTGGCATCGACATCCGAGGTTTATGGCGATCCACTCATTCATCCTCAGAACGAAGGCTATTGGGGCAATGTCAATCCTGTGGGACCGCGCGGCGTGTATGATGAGGCAAAACGTTTTGCCGAAGCCCTGACGATGGCTTATCACCGCTATCACGGTGTCGATACCAAAATTGTGAGAATTTTTAACACGTATGGTCCCCGGATGCGACCGAAAGACGGACGCGCAATTCCGACATTTGTGCCGCAAGCGCTCCGAGGGGAACCGATAACGATATTCGGTGATGGTTCGCAAACAAGAAGCTTCTGCTACGTGTCCGATCTCGTGGAAGGCATATATCGCTTGCTCATCTCCGATTACAACGAGCCGGTGAATATTGGCAATCCGTATGAAATGACCATCAAGCAAATGGCGGAAGCTGTTATACGTGTCACCGGCAGCCAGAGCAAGCTGGCTTTCAAGCCATTGCCGATTGATGATCCCAAAGTCAGGCAACCGGATATTTCCCTGGCGAAAAAGCTGTTCGATTGGGAGCCGCAGGTTGATTTGGAAGAAGGTCTGAAGAGTACGGTAGAATGGTTCAAAAAGCATAAGGATATAAAATACTGATTGATAGCTTCGATTGAAAAACCGGAAAAAATCCTGGTCATTCGCCTGAGTTCAATCGGTGATATCATTTTAACCACACCGTTATTGCGAGCTTTGAAGCGCGCTTTTCCCGACGCCGGCATCGATTTTGTCGTGAAGAGCCGTTTCCGCGAGCTGTTGGTGGGGAATCCGAATATTGAAAGGATCATTCCGTTTGATGATGAAAAAAGCTATAGCGAGCTCAGGCGGATTAGGCAGCAAATCCTTGAAAAAAAATATGACTGGCTGATTGATATTCATAAAAATTTGCGCAGCCTTTTCTTGCGTAGCGGATCAGGCGCGAGGCACCTTTTTCGATATAACAAGCATCGCATCCGGCGTTTTCTCCTCATTCAGTTCAAATGGGATCGATACCCAAAAATAGCGCCCGTCTTCAAACGCTATATGCAGGAGTTGATTGCAGTTGGTGTAGAAGATGACGATCGAGGACCGGAGCTGTTTGTCGATCCCGCAGCATCGGAGCGCGTAAACTCCGATTTCGGCGCATTCTTTGACGCCCATGACTGCATCATCGGTCTGGTTCCGGGCGCATCATACGCGACAAAACGCTGGCTGCCGGACCGGTTCGCTGAGGTGGGAAAGAGGTTCGTTGAAGCGCATCATGCCGGTGTGGTTTTATTCGGAAGCAGCAGCGAGCGTGCGCTGAATGAAGAAATAATGCTCAGCATCGGCAGCAGAAATGCGCTGTCGCTGGCGGGCAAAACCTCGCTTCAGGAATCGATGGCTGCGATGGCGAAATGCAATCTGGTGATCAGCAACGATTCAGGATTCATGCATGTGGCTGAAGCGCTGAAGAAGAAGCTGGTTGCACTTTTCGGGGCGACCACAGCGCAATTGGGATTTTTTCCGGTTGGTGAAAATTGCATCGTCGTTCAGAACGAGGATCTCGGGTGCCGCCCGTGTACCCATATTGGATCGCAGCGCTGCCCGAAAAAGCACTTCAAGTGTATGCAGGAAATTAGCGTTGAAGAAGTTTACGCTGCGGCGGTTGGGCTTTTGGAGGGAAGTGCCTGATTTTAAAAAATAAATGCTTTGATTGTGCTATCTGGACCGGCTATAATTTGCATCGGTCTCGCGGACGCAGCAAGCGAAACGCAAACTGGCGAAGGTCGGCAATGAAAGCGCGCTGCGTGCATTCCGCAAGTAAATCAAATCAGTCGAGCCAGGCATTCCAGGCAGTTGCTTATTAAACAAATTGGAGGTGAAATCAATCATTGAATCAAAAATCGTTGGCGCAAAAAATGGCAAAATATGCACTCGAAAAGAAGGCATTGGATGTGCTGATTCTTGATCTGAGGAAACTGACAACGATTACCGATTTCTTTGTGATATGCCACGGGGAGTCGACCCAGCAAGTTCGCGCCATTTGCGAGCATGTCCAGGATCAAATGGAAGAACTGGGTGTGCGCGTATGGCATCGCGAAGGATTCGAAAATTTGAGCTGGGTTTTGCTGGACTATGTCGATATCGTCGTCCATATTTTTATGCCGGAAACCAGGGAATTCTATGGACTGGAGCGATTATGGGGCGACGCAAGCATCGAAAAAATCCGAGACGAGGAATAGAAAAACCAACTATCAACCTAATTAACCGGAAGTTGTACTTATAGGAATTAAAACTGAAAGGGGAGTATATGAATTTACTCATAGTCGGTTCATTGAGTCTGGATACGGTCGAAACACCTTATGGAAAAGTCGAAGATGTGCTTGGTGGCTCCACCGCCTATGTCAGTGCGGCTGCAAGCTATTTCGCACCGGTGCGCATTGTCGGCATTGTTGGCGATGATTTTCCAATGGCGGAATTCGAATTTTTGAAAGCCCGAAACGTGGATTTTGCCGGGCTGGTTGTGGAAAAAGGCAAAACATTCCGCTGGGGAGGAAGATACCACAAAAATATGAATATTCGTGATACGCTTTTCACCGAATTAAATGTATTCGAAAATTTCAACCCGGTAGTCCCACCGGAGTATGCGGATAGCGAGTATGTTTTTCTGGCTAATATTCAGCCCGATTTGCAGTTGCATGTTTTGGAACAGATGAAAAAGCCCAAATTCGTGGCGATGGATACGATGAATTTCTGGATTTCAGGCATGCCGAAAGACCTTGAGAAAATCATCTCAAAGGTCGATTTGTTGATTGTAAACGATCAGGAGATTCAGGAACTGTCAGGTGAAGATAACTTATTCGTCGGTGCGCGAAAAGTGCAGGCAATGGGTCCTGATATGCTCATTGTAAAAAAAGGTGAGCATGGCGCATTGCTCATAAACAAAGAGTCATATTTCCAGGCTCCGGCGTTTCCGCTTGAACAACTCAAAGATCCCACCGGTGCCGGTGATAGCTTCGCAGGCGGCTTCATGGGGTATCTCGCCGGAACTGATGATTTATCGGAAATGAATTTGCGCCGGGCAGTTATTTACGGTAGCGCGTTGGCTTCATTTTGTGTCGAAGATTTCAGCCTGGAGAATTTAAAGCAGTTGAAGCTGGCGGATATCAGGAAACGATTTGCAAAATTCCATGAAATGACTCACTTCGATGCTAGCAATATTTAATTTCAGGGAGCACGCAGTATCATGAGCGTAATAACCGAATTTATTCCTGTTGCCACGCGCGGCTACACGGATATTATTGATATTACTCAAAATGTATCGGATGTCATCAAAAATAGCTCACTAAAAAATGGCATTGCAACGATATTTGTCTCCGGCTCCACCGCCGGAATCACAACCATTGAGTATGAGTCCGGATTGCTCGAGGATTTGCCTCAAGCATTTGAAAAATTTGCACCCATGAATATTCAATATCATCATGACCGAACATGGAGCGATGGCAACGGTTACGCTCATGTGCGTGCTGCTCTACTCGGCGCCTCATTCACCGTACCTTTTAAAGATAACAAAATGATTCTCGGTACCTGGCAGCAAATTGTGCTCATTGATTTTGATAATCGTCCGCGAAAGCGAGAGCTTGTCGTACAAATTATAGGAGAGTAATCGATTTGCGAAAGCTGCATCAATTCCTGAAATGCCGAGAGCCGATTGGCAATGCAATATGATTAGTGTACGAAATCTGGTTTTCGAGGTGCAATCGAGTCCGGACAAAATCGTGCGAATCCTCGACGGAATTAGCCTCGATATCCATGAAGGCGAAGCGATTACCATCATGGGACCCAACGGATCCGGGAAATCTACATTTGTGCGGTGCTTGAATGCGTTGCTCGAACCGACTACTGGCGAAATCCTCGTTGATAATTTGAGCACCACCCAAGCCGACAATCACGTGACGATTAAAACGCGGATCGGGATGGTCTTTCAAAATCCCGAAAACCAAATCGTATCGACCAGTGTGGAACGCGAAATCGCTTTTGGTCTTGAAAATATCGGGATGCCGCGCAAGCAGATGCAAGAGGTTGTAAATAAGATGCTTTCAAAATTCCGGCTGGATCAATATCGCTATCACCCGCCTCACTTACTTTCCGGAGGCGAAAAGCAGCGCCTGGCGATCGCTGCAATTATGGCGATGAAGCCCAAATATCTCATTTTAGACGAACCTACCTCATTCCTCGATTCCATTGGCAAACAGGACGTGCTCACGATGCTGAAACGGATTCACCACGAGAATCGCGAACACGCGAAAAGCGAGCGAATAACCACCATTCTCATAACGCAATATCCCGAAGAAGCGCTGGGCAGAGAACGCCTGCTCATTATGAAAAAAGGAAAAATCATTGCTGATGCTCGTCCGGAAAGCATTTTTCGCCGGATTCAGATGCTAAAAGAAATCGGGTTGGATGTGCCTGTTGAGTTTGAATTTGAAAACGAAATACGGGAGAAATTCAAGCTGGATTCTATCGCGCTCATGGCGCAATATGATGTCTGAGTTGAGCCAATCAGTTCACCGTTTTCAAAATTAAATTTGCCCATCGTTGCCCCGAAGCTCGGAGAGCCGCCGGCGAACTTCCTCAGGTGTGGCGGTTCCCGTTGTACCGAGCTTTTGAATGGTGATCGATGAAACGACTACCCCCATTATCGCGGCTTCTTCATCGGAGCTGCCGGCACAGCGTGCAGCCGTGAAGCCCGCGGCGAAGCTATCCCCGGCGCCTACTGAATCGATTTCGCCCCTGACCTGTATCCCCGGAATATGTGTCGCCCGGCTTGACTCACAAAGCAACGCCCCATCTTTCTCGAGCGTAACCACAACCGCATGATTCCCTCGCTTTGCCAATTCAGAACCGTATTCCCGCGCCTCCTCGATGGGGATGTCCCCGCTTTTTATTTTTCCGTACATTGCCCGATAAGCTTCAAATTTATTCGGCTTGATGTACATATTTTTGAACAATCCGATCCGGGCACGTGAATCGGCAAATAATACTTTTTGCGGGAATCTCGATCCGGCATCAGTCAGAGCGTCTCGAACGTTGTCGGTGACGATACCGAAATTGGGCTCCTCCACTTGATCCGCGATGATCAATCCATCCAATTCAGGCAACATCTTTTCGATATTCATCAAAATCTGGTTTTCGATCTGCGGAAGCAACCTCTTGCGATTTTTTATGTCCAGCCGGGATTGCTCGATTTGCCTGTCGCCTTCGATTTGTAGCGGCTTGGTATATGTTGGTGTAAACATTTTTTTTGACTGAATGAGATAAGCTGTATCGATATGTTGCTGGTGCAAATCCTGCAGAAGCTCATAGCCCTCGCCATCATCGCCAATGGCGCCGATAGCGAAAATTTTTCCGATTTCGAGCGCGCGCAGGTTGTTGGTGACAGTTCCCGCTGCCCCGGGGCTGTGGTATATTTTAATAATCTGGTGCGCCGGCTTGCCCGTTTCAAGTGAAACTTCAGCCAGAGCCGGATCGATTACAAAGTATTTGTCCAGGAAAAAATCGCCGATTACGCCAATCTTCAGGTTCGGAAAATTAGAGACGATGTCAATCAATCGGTTGTATTGGTTGGGGGACATTGATGTGTTCTCCTATTCAGTCGGTTTGACAGATACTGATTTCGAATACAATTGTTTCCATTAGAGCAACTCATCAGGCAGCGGGTGGAGAATGAAAATTTGCTGAAAGCCATCGATCAACATATTAAACGCGATTGTCCGCCTGTCCGGTGACCAGATGATATTTTCAGGTTCATCAGACAATTCTTGTGTGAGCGGTTTGACGCGCATGAATGACTCTTTTTGCGGATCGGCACCGACGATGCAGATCCGTTTTCTGGCTGCAAAAACGATGAATTCGCCGTCCGGGCGCCATCTGCCTTCAGTTGCAACTCCGCCATCCACCGCTGTGAGCTGAGATGGCTTGCCGCCTTGCGGTGGGATGAGAAATAGCTGCCAATCGCCGTTGGCATCACCCGACCGATAGCAAAGAAAACGCCCATCGGGATGCGAGCGCACAACGCCCATGCACCCGATTTTAGTAGTCGTCAATCGGCGCTGCACGGTTCCTCGTGGGGGCATGGGAAATGACGTGGCGGTTCCTTCGAGCGGACCTTCGCTGCCGGCAAGCGTTATATCATCCGGGATATCTACGATAAACACCTCACTGTGTCCGTTGGCGAGTGTGCCGATGAATGCCCTGGCAAGTTGGCGTGTCCCGTCAGGTTTCAGGTAACCGTTCCAGCCAATCCAGCTATCTCCGGCGGCATTTGAAATTTCGTCGGCGTCCGGTTTCGGCTCAGGAACCACCTTGACGACCAGGGCGCTGAATCCGATTCCCGACCAGTTTTCGCCGCGGGCATCAGGTTCAACCGCTACGGGGTGTCCCAGTCGGGTGACACCAATCGTTCTCAGGTCCAGATGCTTACCAATGCGATCTCCGTATTCTTTCATGACGAAATCGTTGTAAGTGAATCCGATCCATTTTCCATCGCCGGGCAATGGTTCATGCCGATGCGTGCCGCCTCTGAGCGCGCCGGGCGTGAATGGTTGCACCACATCCCGAGCATCCGCGATGATCATTTGTGCGGAACCATCGTCGGGGATGATAGCGCCGAAACGCCTCGCCTTCGCATACGCCAGACCACTTTCGGTGCGGGGACCGTGGATAAATATAATGCGGTTTGAGTTGCCCCAGCCTGTGAGCGTTTCGAGCGCGGAATCGGATTGCAAAAAATAGCTGGCAGCGGCAACACCGGGACCCTGGCTGGCCACATAATCCGGTGCATCATACAGCACCAGCTTGTTGCCGACATTCAGATTGACTTTTTCGATTCGGCGCGTATCGCCTATGCCGCGTTCGTGGTCACGCGTATCATAGACTAACCACTTGCTATCAGGTGAAAAATTGAGATTGTTATCGAGATTGTGATGGTATGGTTCAAAAGTAAGTTGCTCGGATTGAAATAAAGTTGGCTTCGAACAAACCATCAGAGAAGCCGCTAAAAGTATTAGCACGATTATATTAGTTCGATTCATTTGGCATCACCTGTATTTTTTTATTATTTGCCGATTAAAGCGGTTCACGAAATTTCAAAGCTTAAAACTGGTGCATCCATTTATAAAAAAAGCGAATAACATTCAAATTGTCCCGGCAGAACGTGCATACGGCTCACATTTTTTCAATCGAATATCGCTCCAGCGTAACCCGAATGCAGACATCAGCGCAGAATAACTGTCTTTGCCCCGAAAGTGGAAGGAAAAATCCACTGATGACAGGCTGTGGGCATCTGTGCCCGGGGAAAATTTTAAGCCGGCTTTTTTGCCCTCTGCGATCAGGATTTTATAAACGCGTGGCATCCGAAAATAATAGCCGGGATTGATCTCAAATGCAACATCATGTTGGCACGCCAGAAGAATGATATTTCGCAACTGAGCCTCGCTATAACTGCGTTCGAGCCGCTCAAAATCGAAATCGTTCCTGATAGCTTCAGGTACTCGAGGACAAAAAGGGTGTGCGATAATATCCGTGTATTTCCACAAAATCGCGCCTTCGAGCATCTGAAAATGATGACTGGCGAACGCTTCAAGTGTCGGATCAGGTGGTTGTTCCACATGCGGCAAATGATAATGGTTGCAAGCAACGATCACATAATCCAGCGCCTGTGCGGTTTCATCCGACAATGCGAAGACGTGCGGCGCGATCTGGGTTGTTTCGCATCCGGCTAAAATCGGGATCGGGGGATTTAAAGCATCAATTTCAGCTTTTGTTTCAAACAGGAAATCAGCGGGTCGCTCGCGCAGATCAATATGATCTGAAATACCGATGAGATCAAAGTCTGCTGACAGCGCTCGATCCATGATCGCGGGCAAGGTCATTTCCGGCTTCGCGCAGTTTGATTTAGCTGAGTGGATATGAAGATTGTATTGAAATTTTTCCATCGACACTGCCACTCGAATTACTCCAGGTTCAGCAATTTACGGGCATTTTCCCCTGCGATCTTGTTGAAAGTGAACTTGCTTATTTTATTCGTATCCCTCAACTGCGTCAGGAATTCAACCAGGGGAACGGGTTGATCCGGCGCGCAAATATCAGTGCCGAACAGGAGCCTGTCCTGAAATTCGTTGAGGAAGCTGATTGCGTAATTCTTGTCGCGTGCCAGCGCATTAAAGCCGCTATTCGCCGATAAATCGCCCCAAAGATTTGGATATCTTCTAAATAGCTTTGGCACGACGCCTTCCTCCTTCAGCGGATAGGCGGGATAGCCCGTGCGATCTGCCGGTGTTTCCAGTTGCCCGATTTCCGCCCAAAATGCCGGACCGTGCCCCAGAATGATCAGATTCGGAAATTTTTGTAAACACTTCTCCAGTTGAGGCAATCCAGGATCATCATATAATCCGTAATCGCCACCGAGTTGATCTGAAATATCAAAAATGAGCGGAAATCCGGTCTCACTGACATGCTTGAAAAGATTCTGTACGAATGGGTGCAGAAACGGTAGGTTGGGCATCACTTCTCCGATACCTTTGCAGCCGCGATCCCGGTAATATCGCAGCAAGTCACCTAATGGTGCATCAGATGAATTTGTAAGGGCGCGCGGATCAATGTTGCAGAATGGGATGAAGGTTTCGGGATACCGCTCAACCATGTCGAGTATCTCTTCATTTGATTGTGGTAAATAGACTTCAGGGTTAACGATCGGCAGCAACACCGCTCTGTCAATGCCGAGTTGCTGATAACGCTCGAGCAATTGTTCGGGTGTCGAAAACCATTGCTTTCCCTTATGAGGCGGTCCGAGCCATTTATAGGCATGTGCGTGAATATCGATAAACATTTTGGAACCCTTAAATTTAGAAATGTGACATCAGCCGGTAAAAGATTATATGACAGATGTTTTCGACCATCCGGAAATGGCATTCTCAATACTTTCGCGCAGGCAAAATTCGAGCGCTTCGGATGCTTTTTCCAGTAAAGTCGGCAGCACGAGCTGCTCATCCGCGGAAAATGCATTCAGCACGTGGGAGGTTACAGAGCCGCGCGACGGTCGCGAGATGCCCAACCTGAATCGGTAAAATTCCCGGGTTCCCAGGTTTTCTGTAATCGATCTCAGCCCATTGTGTCCGGCAAGCCCGCCGCCCTTTTTGAAGCCGATTTGACCGAAATCAAATTCGAGTTCGTCATGCACGACCAATAGCTCTTCGGGCGTTGCTTTAAAAAAGCGCATGATCGCACCCACACTTTCACCGCATTTATTCATAAATGTTTCGGGCTTGATGAAATTGACAGAATTGCCTGAAATCGAGAGTTGTGCCGTGCTGCCCTTGAATTTTTGTTGCCAGGCGAGTTTGTACTTTGCCGACAATTCATCTGCTAGCAGCCAGCCGGCATTATGGCGGGTTCGGGCATATTGAGCGCCCGGATTGCCCAGAAATGAAATGATTTTAACCATTTATTCTCTCAACATTGTGATTCAGTTCTTTATCTGCTGCATTTAAAAGACGCATCAGTTCCTTTTTTTGATAAGGCTCCAGGGGACATTTGTTCTGCGCCGTTCTAATTTTTTTAAGCGCAACCTGCCTGGCTTTTTCAAGCATATCCGTCGGATTTTCTTTCCACGCCCCGGGAACCTGTCGATCGAGCAGTTCGGGAAACCACTGGTATTTTCTGTAATGCGCAGCGGTGTGATCGGTTTCCATGAATCGCGCCCCTTTATTGGCGGTTTCAACGATGAAATCCGCGTCCATTTCTTCGGGGACCACATCGAATCCACGAACGATATATTTTGCCGCTTCAATCAGTTCCATGTCCATGACGAGTTGAACGATACTGCCGACATCGGAATTGGCGAGGGTTGAGAGCGAGCCGAAATTTCGAATTCCCGCCATCAATCCCATTCCGACGGCAAAGGCGCGTTCGGTCATCGATTGCACACCCGGAACATTCGCGCGGGTGGACGCCATCAGGCGTACGGAGGGCTTTGTGCCGAATAAATGGGATGCGATATGCGTCTGCGCGGTTCCGATTATCAGTACCTCAGGACCCCATTGAACATCGATGGCGCTTTTCATATCGAAATGTAGCGGCGATGCGCACCAACCGCAAAGACAATCATCAACTGCCAGGCTGATGGCATTCACACCGATAACTTCTGCCGTAATCAGCGCCAGTGCCCCGGAAGGCGTCACCGGTGTGGCAAATCCGACAACGGGCATGGGATTATAAGTCAGCGGCTTCCCGGTCCACTCACGCACAATCATCGCCGCTTCTATCGATTCGGCAGCCAGCATGAACGGCGTATTTACCCACACCTTGCATGGCAGCAGCAAATGCTCGATTGCTTTTTCACGCGTGCCATAATAGATTGCCAGGGCTTCGAGAAAAAACGGCACAATTTGCGGCGAGAACGCTGAAACACGGTATGGCTGATCGCTATTGAGCATGATGGTGATGAATGCGTGCAATTCGCGCGTCATCAGAGGGGCATCTTGCGGAATGAATGTCGGGTGAGTTCTGCCCAATCGCTCGTAACTGTTAATGACGCGGGATATGTCCGCCAGATCATCCGTGGTGGCAGCCCGAAGTGCCCCGGTTTCAACATCGCACGTATAAATCGCCTGTCCTGAAGTCGAATAAAGCAGCTCAGTGGATGCCCGTATTTCATTCAGGGGCGAATCCGGCGGCTGCGATGCTTTGAATGCGTTAATGCGCGCCAGGGTTTTATCGATGACCGGTTGTGGAAAGCGCACTTTTTTTTCATTGATGCTACAGCCAAACCCATCCAGATATGCCATAAATTGCGCAGTACCGTCAATTGTCCACTCGGATTTTTCAAGGATGCGCAGGGCGGTTTGAATGATTTTTTCAATATCATTTTCGTCGAAGGTACTGCACCTCGGAATTAACCAGCCGAATGACGGCATATCGGTCTCCTGATCGGGTAGCGGAATATCGCTGGGTTATTTCATTTTATTTGATTTTGCGAAACAGGCAGTATTTCACCTCATCTATGAATAAAATTTCAAATCCGGTTAAAAACGCCATGATGTCAAGCGTTCCGGGTGTGAAAAAAGAAATATGCGTAATATCACGGTGATACCACCAGGTGTTGAACTCATCAATATTATTCGGGTGAAAATGAGTCATGAGTGCCAGAAAGCCGTTCGGATTCAAATATCGTTTCAAAAAAGTGAGCGTTTCCAATGGATCGGGCAGGTGCTCGAATACTTCCGTCGCGGTGATCAAATCGTAAGAACGCCATTCGCTTAAGCTGACCGGAGAGAAAAGTTTATCATAGCAATCGACTTTCAGCCCATAATTGCGCAATAAATGTGCGAGCACCGGTGTTGGTCCACAGCCGAAATCCAAAGCCGTATGCATTTGCAGCAGGTAGGGAGCAACGCAGCTTTGGATGAAATCCTCGAACATGCGAACATAGCCTGCATTTTCAAGCGAGTTGTTATGTTCCCGATAACGCCGCTTTTCTCTCTTTTCAGAAACAATATGCCTTTGATCTTTGAAAATGAATTCGCAATGTTTGCAGAAATAAAACGTTACGTTTTGGACTTCATTGAAGAATCGGATTGTAGCGCCCGAGCAGATTGGGCAAACAGGTCGCATTGATTTATCTAGTTTCATCGGGTATTACGCTTCGTTTGATGACAGGAATCCGCGCAACAGGGGGAAGAGCCGCTGATATCGCTCGATACGAGACTGGTATATTTCGTGGCGTCTGGGATCGGGCTCAAATGTGCGATCTTCACGAACGAGACAGGCAATACCGTCTTCCGCGTGATTGAAAGCGCCGGTGGCAACTCCCGCCAGGATCGCAGCGCCGACCAGTCCGCATTCGGTATAGCGTGTTCTTTTGAACGGCACACCCAAAATATCGGCTTTGATTTGTAACCAGGCATCTGATTTTGCGCCCCCGCCGGTTGCCACAAATTCCGATGTATCGATGCCAATTTCATTTAATGCACGGAGGCTCTGAAAAAAATAAAACGTGACGCTCTCCATAATGGCTTTTAATATCTCGCTTCTCCGGGTTGTTGTTTTCAAGCCAATGATAACACCTGACGCGTCCGATACGAACGCCGGCGGACCTGTCATTTCAAAATACGGGAGGACGAATAACCGCGTCGGCTCCGATGGCATTTCTTCTGTTAATTGCTCATAAATATTAGAATTATTACGCATTTCAAAAGCAAACGTGTCCCGAAACCAGCGTATCAGCGATCCGCCCTGGTTATACAGGAAGGAGACATAGAGCCCGGGCAATACATGATGCTCGATATTCAAGCCATGTTCCAGCATGAAATGCGGCGCCGGCAGCTTCGCATACACCGGCGTGATACATTCAAACGTGCCGATACCATCGACAGCCCGACCCGGTTGCGCAATTCCGGCACCGAGTGCATTGCAGCACTGGTCGTGACCGCCCACAATGATTTTTACATCAAGCGGCAGGCCCAATTCATCCGCAATCCGGCGACTTACGCCTCCGGCAATCGTGCCGCCGGGAAGACAGCGAGGGAGCAATTGCGGATCCAGATCCACCAGCGAAAGCAGGTGATCGGACCAGGTTTCCCGCTGAATGTCGAACAGGAGCGTTCGATTGGCATTGGAAAAGCTGATGAATGGTTCGGTACCAGCAAGGAAACCAACCAAACCGTCCCACAACAAAAATTTATATGTTCGATTGAAACGCTCCGGTTCATGTTCACGTAGCCAGAGCAGCTTGGGCAATGTATAATTTGGACCGAGGATATTGGGATTGATCCGGTAAAACGACTCCTGATCGATCCGCTGCCGGAGTTGATCGATGAATTCGATGCCTCGCGTATCCGATGAGAGGATGCAATTGCCGATAATACAGCGATTTCGTGTGACGGGCGTGGCAGCCTCACCCATTGTACTGACGCACAACGCTTCAATCGGATCCGCGGCGGTTTGCTGTGCGACGAGGGCAATGATTTCTTTGATGCAATTCCAGACGAATTGGCTATCGAGTTCAGCGCGATGGGCATGCGCATGAATCGACGCGTATTCCCGGGATGCGCTGGCAAGGCATGCGCCCTCCGCGTTGAAAGCAGCGGCTTTGCAGCCACTGGTTCCAATGTCTATTCCTAAAAGACTCATGGCGTTTATTTTCAGGCTGTTAATTATCTTGATTCGTCAGCAGTTCGCCGAACCGGAAATTTTCAACTCATCCCTCACAAGCCGGGTTACCGTATGATAAACCGCTTCCTGACCTGCCTCGACGGATTTAGTGACATTTTTTTCATACGCCTGCCGGATTGTGGTACCGATGTTGATTTTGGCAATGCCATTGCGAACGCTCTCGAGCAGACCGCTTTGCCGAATACCGCTTCCGCCGTGAAGCACCAGCGGCACGCGCGCCTTATTCTGGATGCGCCTCAAATGCTCAATATTCAATCTGGCTTCAATTTTTGTTTCATCGCGACGGGCTTTTGAAACCGCTCCGTGAATATTGCCCACTGCCACGGACAGCCAGTCTGTACCTGTTTCGTGTACAAAGCGTCCGGCTTCTTTCGGATCGGTGAATCCTTTTCCGGTGGCAAATAATTCCTCGTAGGGCGGGAGGGGACCGGCTTCATGTCCCAGCACCGCGCCCAGCTCCGCTTCTACCGGGACATCCGCAGCATGCGCCAATTCAGCCACTTCCCGCGTGACCGCGATATTTTCATTGAGCGGCAGCCGCGAGCCATCGATCATGACCGATTGGTAGCCCAGTTGAATCGCTTCCTGTATGATCGCCCGATAATCGACGCGGCATCCGTCCTCATCGATGACCGGGATATGATCGAGGTGAAGTCGCGTAAATCGCTCATCCTTGACTTTCTCGTACGTTTCGCGGATCATTGCCAGGCTGCCGGCTTTAAATTTAATCCATTCTAAGCGCGCAACAGCGATTAAGCCAACGGTCTGGCAGTCCTTCAACGCGCGAACCACAGGCTTCATCATCGGAATATACGGAATATTGAATGCCGGAACGACCGAGTGTTTTTCCCAGGCTTGCTGTACTGGCGAATTTTCACGTAAACTCATTTCAGACAACTCATTTTAAGCGTTCACTATTTGCCCATTGCGCGCAAATTTTCCAGGCATTTGCGCACGCAATCCATAGGGGGCATGGAATAATTTTCCTGCTCAACAATGTACCATTCGGTTTTGCCCACCGATTCACAGAGACGGAACAATCGTTTCCAATCGACCACGCCTTCACCGATGAGCGCCGTGTCGTAGCTTTCGGAATACTCCTTCAGATGCACCGTACGCGCGCGTCCCGGGTATTTTTCGATGTATTGGATGCCATCGCAGCCGCCGTGCAGGGCATTCCCTGTATCGAGTTGCATGATGACTTGTGGAGACAGGTGATCGAAAAAGACTTCCCACGGTACTTGCTTCTCAACCGGTTTGAATTCGCGCGTGTGATTGTGATAGCCAATATACATATCAAATTCAGCCAATTTATTTGCGATTTCATTGAAGCGCGATGCAGTATTTTTCCAGGCAGCGATGGAATTGGTATATTTTTCAGCCAAGCCCGGCACGATCAGAAAATGATTACCGATAATTTGGTTGAACTCGACGGTTTTTTGCAATTGGTCATCCAGCAGGGAATCCAATCCCGTATGGCAACCGGCTACCCCGAGGTTGAGATCATCCAACAGGTTACGAATCGTTTCAGCCTGCAAGTCATAATATCCGGCGAACTCCACGCCGTCATATCCCATTTCAGCCACTTTTTCGAGCGTTCCGGGAAAATCTTTGGTGCAGTCATCGCGCACAGAAAAAAGCTGCAAGGCGATGGGAATTTTTACCATCAAATATTCCTCCTTTTCAAAGGTTTTATCAGCGATCTGCAAAATAGGGCGAAAGCCGGTTCATCCTTCGAATACGCTCAGGATGAAGCTTTGCTTAGGTGATTTAACACATTGTCAAATTAATACACAATTTCCGGATCGATTACAATTCATTTGCGTTTCGGCAACGGATTTTGACGATGGCACTCTTCGATCACCGCAACCTGGCGGCGCACTTCCCGGGGTTTTACGACCAATTCAGAACCGTTCACAAGCGCAACATAAACATTTTCATAAAATAATTTGCTATTATAAACAAACGGATCGTAATCTTCGCGGGTGATCTTCCAGGATTCCTCGATCCAGGGCAGGCTTTCTTTGCAATATTCACGATTCCTGCTCCAGGGTTTCCAGAAATCATGCGTTGGCGCTTCTTGGGGATCATAGAATTTCCACTTCAATTCACGGTAACCTCCGGTTAAGCCGCCGTATGTACCGCTTATGTTATATTGCTCGCCCACAGGATAAGCCAGATATGAACTGATGAGCACTTCGATTACCGGTGAATGCTCGCCATGCAAGGTGATCGTACAAAAATCCTCGGCATCGCCGCCAAAGTGCTGGATTGATTTCATTTTGCAAAATACCTGAGGGGTTTCATCGCCGAAAAGCATGATGGCGTGATCCATCGGATGGGGTCCGGTATTCAGAAGATTTCCTCCGTAATACTCCTGCAATGTTTGCCAATCCCAACGGCGACCGAATCCGCTATAGCTTATGCGAATGTGCAAGATTTCTCCAAGAATACCCGAATCGATGATCTCGCGCATTTTGGTGAAGAAAGGATAAAAGCGGGAATTCTGAAATGGAGCAAAGAGCCTTTTGGCTTTTGTGGCAGCCGCAACCATGCTGTCAAAATCGGTAACACTGCGTGTCAGCGGTTTTTCGCAAACAACATTCAGATTTTTTTGGAATGCGTCGACCGTACCTTTAGTGTGCAGGTAACTCGGCATGGAATTTATAAACAGATCGAAATCGGGATTTTCGAGAAGCTGATGATAATCTTCATAAACCTTGCAATTAAAATCTCTTACGGCATCCTCCCTGCGCTCCGGGAGTTGGTCTGCGACAGCGACAATTTTAAACTGATCGGGTACGTTACGCAGCCAGCGAGCATGAATATCACACCCGCTCCGTCCATATCCTGCAATGCCAACGCGAATAAGCTTTGAATCCATAAAGGGCTCCTGTTTCATGCGATTGAAATGATACCAGTTCTTTGAAATAGTCTGAATATACAAAAAAAATCGGTAATGTCAAGGGAAATTGAGCACCGCACTGAAATCACCCAGATATTTGCCGTTAACCTTTTAAAGGTTCAAAACCTTTGAAAGGTTTGTTCCTTATGATTGCTGAATAAATACCAACGTGCATTTCGAATAAATTGCCTTTCTCAAAAAGATGCCTCGGTTCTTGTTTTTAGGAAACTATTTTTGATTAGCTAAATATAAAAACAATTAAACTGAAGTGGTTTAAAGAATAAATTGTATTGAATATAAAAGATTTGCAATATATAGTTTCGCAAGGAAAAAATTATGACTGAACTCTTAACGAGTCGTTTTAATCATAAAATAGAAGATGAAGAGTCCTGGGTATGCGATCTCGTTTGGGGAGGCAATCGGCTTGCCCGCAAACGATTCGATTTACCGGGATTCGAAGGCAACCTGATTTCGATTCCGCACGGTCAAAGCAATGTCGGGGGAGATATTTATTTTATTACCGTTTGCGGATCAGGAAATTTGAGCAAATTTCTGCTATTGGACGTATCGGGACACGGCGAAGAAGCTGCCAGGCTTTCAGAGCGCTTGCAGGAACCGTTGTATCTGCTGATGAATGAAAATGATAATACGGCGTTGCTGAATGAGTTAAACCAGCACATGCTCGATTTGAATTTACGCAATAAGTTTGTGACCGCACTCGCTGCCACCTACAATAACACCCTGAATGAATGGCTCTATTCTTATGCCGGTCACCCCTATATGCTCATTCGTTTGAATGGTATTTGGCAGGAGTTGCCGGCACAAGGGGTGCGAAGCTTGCCGATTGGCATTAAGCAAGAAGGTTTGTACTATGAAAGCCAGACAATATTGCAGCCTGGCGATTGGGTGATTATGTTTAGCGACGGATTGCTCGATGTCAAAAATGGTAATGGCGAATTGCTGGAAGAAAAGGGATTGATTCAACTCCTGAATCAAATCGAGGCGGACGAAATCGGACCTTTTATTTCCCTTTTTGTGGAAAAATTGAAGGAGCTTAATGGCAATGACTCATTTCAGGATGACCTGACATTTATTGTGCTGAAAAGGATTTAACCTCTAGTTGCGCGAGCCAGGTCATGCAGTTATATGGCAATGCTTCGCGCAACCTGACACCTGGACGGATTGATGGCTGGACCACGTACACATATTGAAATTGGCGCGATTCTTTGGGAGAAGTATGTATTGCCGCGAGAAGATATTCCCGACGAACTCAAAGAAGTTTACCGAAATCCGGACGTGCGCGCGGCATTTCTTGCCGGGTGCATTTTCCCGGATTGGGGCTATGATGGGATCAATAAAGGAGCTGCGGAAGATAGCCATTGGCAGCCATTTCGGCAGGTCTTGTTTGATTACATAAATAATGCGAATCCTCTGTCGGAATCACCGGACAGAAAGCGTCTGATGGCATTTTACATGGGAGTACTCACCCATAGTGTAAGCGACGATTTATGGCATTTCAGCGGCGAGAACCACACAAGCTTCATCGAAATGGCTAAAATTAAGGATAATGCCGAACATCGCCCCGTCGAAGTCGCTTGCGATGTGTTCTGCCATTCTCAATGCCCCTTTCGGCGACTTCACGGTGCGCTGTGGTGGCCCCCAATCGAGACCTTATGCAGTGTTTACGAAAAACGTAATTTTAATGTGACGCCGGATGAGTTGGTTGCCGGATTTCGAAAGCTGGAGCATCAGTTGAAAAAAGGAGCACGCCTGGGTTGGCTGGCATACCCGTATTATCGGATCAAATTTCCGTGGGCGCATGCCAATTATCGCGAAAACCAACATGGCGGTATCCGTCACGGCGCGCGAGTGGCTGCCGACGCGGTGCTGACCGCTTTTTCAGAATTGCCATGAAAAGACGTCCGCGCAATGGAAATGAATCCACTAACCGCCTGCAGGCAAGGGAGCAAACCGTGAAACTGCGACTTGACTTTCTGTCGAAAAATTCCGCACCCAATCTGGAAGTCTTTCAGTTGACAACCGAGCGAGACGTTCCGGGTTCGCATATTTATATGGAAGCGCAAATTTTCACACCCGATTCAAGGCGCTTCATTCTGCACCGTTCCGCACATCCGCACGGATCAGATCCTGAAGACCCGAAGCATCAATTTCTGATATGTGATCTGGAAAACCGGGGTGAACTCATTCCGATCACCAGCGAAACAGGAGCGACTGCGCCCAGCGTCAGTACCGACGGCAACATCCTGTATTATTTTGTCGATGAAACAGAAGTCGGCGGCGGAAGATTGAGCTTGAAAAAAGTGCGACTGGATGGCGAAGAGCGAGAGACCCTGGCGGTTATCGATGGCGAGATTGATAGTACGCCCTGGCGACCCAGCAATCCTTATCCGCTTTCGACCATTTCTTCGGACGGAGAACGATTGGCAATCTCATGCTTTCTGGGCGATGGCAAAACTGAAAATGCGGAATGGGGCTTGCTCGTATTCAACTTGCTGAGTGGTGACTATCAATTGATCATTCACGGGCAATCGTGGTGCAATTTGCACCCTCAATACAGCCGTTCGCTGAATCCGGAAGAGAGAAAAGATATCATGATCCAGGAGAATCATGGCAATGCGTGCGATGTCAACGGGCAAATCACAAACCTGGTGGGCGGAAACGGCGCAGATATTCACCTCATCCGGGATGACGGTTCGGCTTTCCGAAATTTTCCCTGGGGACGCGATGGCAATGAATATTGCCAGGGACATCAATGCTGGCTGGGGCGCAGCAGGTGGGCGATCACCAGCACGGATACAAAGCATCCCCGAAGTTGCCGCTTGATCGCCGGTACAGCAGCGGCACACATCGGACATATCGGATTACAGACAGCGAGCGCCAGGCGCAATGATCTCACACGTGAAATTCCAAATCCCGATTTTTACCACTTCGCCACCGATATCGCGGGCAGACGTTTGATCACCGATTCAGGATCATTTGATGACGGTGGAGGCATTTATCTGGCTGATTTGCCAGAGGATGAAAATGGTACGTTGAAAAATTTTACATTTTTAATCAATCCCGGCTCATCCTGGAAAAAAAACACGCACATTCACCCGTTTCTTTCTCCCGACGGAAAAATGGGATTTTTCAACTCCGATGAAAGCGGCATTTTGCAGGCGTATATGATCCGCGGTTGGCAGGAATAGCCTGCTGCCGATCTCGTGCAGGGTGAGTGGGGCAGAGGGCATGGTAAAATAATTGCTTCAGCTTCTGGGCTGAAATCGGAAATCTATGTAATTTCAGAATAAAAATTGAGTCAGCCATGAAAATTCAACCCCTCGCACCAGAATACATAACGCTATATGAAGCGCCGGATCCGGCTCATTTTCACTGCTATAGTCCGGGAATGGCGCGCTTCTCAGACGGGCGGTTAATCGCAAGCTACGATTTGGGCGGAACCGGCATGGCAAATGCCGCCGGGAAAAAATACAAGCGCGGCGAAAACGGATGGGATTGGCAGGGTCAGATTATCACATCGGATGATCACGGTCAAACCTGGACCCATCGGGGAAGTTTTCCGTTTATGCACGCGCGCCCGTTCATCGCCGGCAATTCGGCTTATATCCTGGGGCATGCGCGCGATTTGATGATTATTCGTTCCGATGACAAGGGCGAAACCTGGACCGAGCCTGTAAAGCTTACACAAGGCGAATTTTGGCATCAGGCGCCGTGCAATGTGCATTATGCAAATGGTTGTGTGTACCTGGTCATGGAGCGCCGTGTTAGTTTCAAAATACGCGCATGGTACGTGGGTGAGCTTGTTCCGGTTTTAATGCGCGGACGCATCACGGATGATCTGACCCGGCGCGCAAACTGGACCTTTGCGTCGGAATTACCGCTTCGGGATTGCATCCCGAATGTTGAAACCGATCCGAAAATAGACTATTTCGGCGTGCCTTTTTATGCCTGCCCCTTCCCCGAAGGCACAATTCCGGCGCCGGAACGCGGGTGCTCGCCCATGGGATGGCTCGAAACCAACGTTGTGCAAATTGTCGATCCGGATCATTATTGGTTCGATCCCAACGGTCGAACTTTTCACCTGTGGATGCGCGCGCACACCGGGGGTACCGGTTATGCAGCCATCGCGAAAGTTGTTGAAAAGGGGGACGGCACGATGACAACTTTGCTCGAAACCGTTCCTTCCGGCAAAAAAATAATGTTCGTGCCGTGCCCCGGCGGTCAAATGAAATTTCACGTGCTGTATGATACAATCACACGGCTGTATTGGTTGCTGAGTAGTCAGGCGATTGACAGCATGACGCGTGCTGAAAAATTACCCAAATCGCGTTATAACCTGCCCAACAATGAGCGCCACCGGCTGCAATTGCATTTTTCAAAAAATATGATCGATTGGTGCTTCGCCGGAATCATCGCCCTGGGAAAAACACCGCTGCACTCCCGGCATTATGCCAGCATGCTTATTGATGGCGACGATCTGCACATCCTCAGCCGCTCAGGTGATGATCGTGCCCGCTCTGCCCACGACGGTAATTTGATTACTTTTCACACCGTGAAAAACTTCCGGCACCTCATATACTGAAAACACTCAATCCAGCGTGTCAGATTTAGAGGACAATATGGATTTCCAAAAGCTATGTGCCAACTTTTATGTTTATCCTGGCGCGGTGAATGTCGGTATCCTGGCTGCGGGATCGCATGCGTTGCTCATTGACTGCTGCGATCGCCTCGGGATGGGGAAGCTCGCGGAAATGGGCATCGAAAGCGTCGATTTGATTTTATGCACGCAGCACAGGCGTCCGAACACGGCTGGCGTATACCAATTTTTGAAAAGTGGCGCCAGGCTAATTGCTCCCGCTGATGAATTGCATCTTTTTGATAGAACGGATGCTTACTGGAATGACTGGCGCAACCGCTGGCATATCTATCATCACCAGCCGCAGCAGGTATTAGCGGAGCCGGTGACACCAGCGCCGATGGGAGCTCGGGAAGGCGATGCTATCGAGTGGCAGGGCAACCTCATTCATGTATTGAGCACGCCGGGTGCAACCGCTGGCAGCATCAGCTTTTGGCTCGAAATCGAAGGAAAACGATTTTGCTTTTGCGGGGATGCGATTTGCGGTGACGGAAAGATACCTGATATTTATTCGCTTCAAAAGGGCAATGAAACGATCCGGGATTATCACGGATTTTTGGGAAATTTGCCAAAGTTGAAAGCCAGTCTTCATAAATTGGCGGCACTCAAGGCGGATCAATTGATACCGTCTCATGGGATGACAATTCATCAACCCGGCGCAGCCATCGACCTTACGCTCAGGCGACTCGATCAAATTTGGGGGAATTACACCGCTGTTTCTTCGCTGAATCACTATTTCCCGGATATATTTAATCGCGCCAACAGCACACGGGAGCGCATGACTGCCGCTCGCACGCTAGATCCACCACCCTTCATTCGACGGGTAGCGTATACAAGTTTCGCGATTATTTCAGCCTCCGGCGCCGCATTTCTCATCGATTGCGGGCATGATTCCGTTCTTGCCCAATTGAGAAACTGGCAGCAATCGCGCGAAATTACCTCCGTTGAAGCCTGCTGGGTGACGCATTACCACGATGATCACGTTGATTCGTTGCAGCATCTGGCAAACGAGTTCAACTGCCCGGTCATCGCGGACCGGCATCTGGCGGAGATCATTGAATGCCCGGCGCGCTTCTTTTTGCCCTGTATTTCGCCTAATGGCGCGCCCGTTTCAAAGCGAACCACCGATGGCGACACATGGCAGTGGCATGAATTCCAATTCACAGCATTTCATCTTCCAGGTCAAACCCTTTATCACGGCGGATTGCTGGTTGAAGGGCATGGGATAAAAGTATTTTTCGCTGGTGATTCAGGTGCGCCCACTGGCATAGATGATTATTGCTGCGGCAATCGAAATTTTCTCGGGAAGGACAAAGGCTTCCGGCGCTGCATTGATATCTGGCGCGAACTGAAACCGGATTTTGTATTTAATCAGCACCAGGAAAAAGCCTTCAGTTTCACGGGGAAAGACCTGGATTATATGGATCAAATGCTGGCAGAACGCGAGCGTCTTCTATCAAACCTGCTGCCCTGGGACCATCCGAATTTTGGCACCGATGAATGGTGGGTCAGGGCGTACCCGTACCAACAGGAAGCAACAGCCGGAAGTCTGATCGTGATCGATATTCAATTTACGAACCACGGCGACCAATCAATTGAGGCAAACGCGGAACCGGTGCTGCCGGAAAATTGGTATTGGGATCGTGAGCGCAGCGTAGCAAAAATTTCATGTCCCGCGAACACCAGCGGCGTGTGCGATCCCGGGGATGATAATCCTGATAAATTTGCCAAAATCTGGATTCGCATCCCTGACAGCGCCGCGGCAAGGCGATTTGTGATCCCGTTTCGGGTGAACTGGGGCAAGCGCTACCTGGGACAATTCCGGCAGGCGCTGGTGGATATCAGATGAAGAATTTTCCGGTAGCGCAGAAAATGATAAACTCGCGGTGGTGACTGTGCGTCTCATTGTTTCGGAATTAGTTTCATATTTTTGAATACCGAATCTTTGTGCGAATCTTTGGTTATGGCATCTATCATGAGGCAAACAATTTGATGCGTTGGTCAAATAGCGGGCGATTCGAAAAATTATAGCGCTTTATCGAACCAGGGGATTTTCGTCTCTTGACTTTTAAGGACAAATATATGTTAGCTAACGTACTTTTATTTAAAAATGAATTTATAATATATGCATTGATTTTTACGCCATTATCTTGATGAATTTCTTTCCGCACGTAATCGTTTAGCATGAGCAATTTCTATTTCTTCTCTATGTTGATTGGCTTCGTCTATGCTTTTAAATTTAAATATACCTTTCGGATAATTTATTGAAGATAGATCACTCGCAAAATCCCAAAGCTCGGCAACTCTATCATAATATTTCTCGTCAGGATTGAAGTTCCAAAGAGCTTTTTCTGCTTCTTCAAATGTTGTATATTTATAAATTGGCATTATATTAATTCCTTCAGAATTAATTCTTTTTATTTTGATTCGATTTTTTATATATAATAATTTCTTTTAAAAATTGAACGTCTATTTTATCTTTATCACGTAAAGAATCCTTTTTTAAATTGTACAAAATTTCTGGTGTTGCAATTTTTATTTTCACACCACGAGATTCAATAATTTCATACTCCAAATCTTCAAATGATACAGCTTCCCCCAGTCTTGTCATTATGTCGATATAAAAACCATTAGGGGTTCCATAGCGTATTACAGGATAATCTTGTAACTCTTTTAAAGTAATCTCTTCTATCGAAGTATCATTGAATACGGAACTTAAAGCTTTTCTAAAATTATCAATATTTTTAGGTATCATCTTAATAAATAGATCGATATCACGAGTCAATCTTTCTAGCCCGTGAAGAATTACAGCCACTCCACCGATTAAAACATAGTCAACGTTATGGTCATCAAGTGCTTTGAGAACTAATAAAAAATCTTTGAATTGATTTGCCATAGTATTCTTTTATTTTAGTTGTTCTTATCACTATTTTTAATGGCGCTCGAAGGTAGCTAACCCATAAACCCCGCAGTTAGAGTTATGCGCCATTAGCGCCTGCGTGGAAATTATAAGTTGAAGCATAGAGAAACCAGTATTATA
>JAFGMA010000438.1 GCA_016927835.1 Candidatus Zhuqueibacterota bacterium
CCGTGGGCGGCACCCCGCTTAAAACATGCGGGAATGACAAAAACCGAAACACTCAATTTAGTTGGCAGCCAATTCATAAAATTCAATCAATTTTACGAATGAAGGCGAAGCCAAAATTTTAAGCTCATTCGTGGAAAAAGCCAATGCTCGAACGAATTGAAGATTCTTAAATTTCTCAAAGTGATCGCTAATTTTCAAAGGCAAACCAGAATTTCAACGCGGATATAAAAATGTATCCTTTCAAAGCGCGCCCCAACTGTCTTTGCGTTTACCTGGTGCTTTTCTTCGCCGGATTGCTTTGCGGTCCGGCGCATGCCCAATTCGGATTCCAGCTTTTCAACCAGCGAAATCACCCGGAACTAAAATGGGAAGTGATTGAGACCGAACATTTTAAAATCATTTATCATCAGTGGTTGGAGCAGACTGCCAGCCAGGCAGCAGCGATAGCGGAAGCGAGTTACGGTCCGATTACGGCAAACCTGGAATTCCATCCATCGTCCAAAGTGCCGATTTATATCAGCGACCAGGATGAAATCGCCAATGGCTATGATCTGGGCAGTTCCTACATTGCCATCTGGGTGAATGTCAATCATTACCTGGATTGGTCAACCGGTGAGGATAAATGGCTGCGCAAAGTGATCGCGCATGAATTGGTGCATTATATCCATTTTTCAGCGATCCGGACCTGGCTTGGATTTCTCGGTGAAGGCTTGAGCGGGACGCCGCGCTGGTTCGCCGAGGGCGTAGCTCAATATGAGTCCGAAACCTGGAATTTGCATCGCGGCGATCATACGTTGCGAACCGCCGTGATGGATGATGAAATGGATTTCCTGTCAGGCAGATTCCCTTCAGACGGCGCGCTGCTGTATGCCTCCGGGAATTCAATGGTGCGTTACCTCGCGGACACGTACGGGGATGATAAGCTCGTGCAGATATTGAAACATCGATCGCGTAAAATCATCCCCTATTACAGCTTCGGAAATGCCTTCCGAAAAGCGATAAACAAGTCTGTGTATGACTTTTATCGCGAATGGCGGCGGCATGTGAATGTATATTATAATTCATTTCATGCGCAGAAAGAGGACATCGTTGAAATCGGAAAAAAAATGTCCCTGCCATTAAATTACATTTATGGCTTCCGCATCGCACCTGATTCTGCATTCGCGGCGCTGAGCGGGTTCCGGGATATGAATGATCGCCTTCCCCGGCTCTGGATTATGAAATTGGACAGCACCCGAAAAATACGAATCCTGGAACACAACAGCGTTCACCCCAATTTCGCCTGGTCGCCCGACGGAAAGCAGATCGCCTATGCGAAAACCAGGCGCGGAAAACACGGATCGCTGATTCCTGACGTGTACATCAGTTCATTGAAAGGCGAAAAGCGCCGGCTCACATCCGATCTGCGCGCGTCGGACCCGGATTGGTCACCGTGCGGAAAATTCATCGTTTGCGTGGTGAATGATCAGGGAACCGCGAATTTAATCAAAATCGCGATTGAGAGCGGGGACATCTCGCCGCTGACCAGGTTTGCAGGCGATGTACAAGTCCGGCAGCCGCGATGGTCTCCGGATGGCGAATGGATCGCGTTTGTCCTGTCCGATTCCCCGGGCAACCGCGATATCGCCGCAATTTCAAGCGATGGCTCACGCTTCACAAAAATAACCGATGATTCACTCGACGACAGAAATCCGTGCTGGTCGCCCGATGCATTTGAAATCGCATACACTTCATATACGGGAATCACCGGCAATATCGTCAAAAAGCGCCTGGGCGAGTCACCCCGGGAATGGGCATCTGAACCAGCTATTCAACTCACGGACGTGGGAGATGCGCTTTATCTAATGGAGTGGGCAGGTAACATCCTCGGCGACAGCCGCCGCGATAGCCTGATCGTCAGCACCAACCGTACCCGCTATCAAACCGAATTATTTAAACTTCCGGCTAATCGGTCGCCTCAAATTTCGGCGCTTCAAATCAAACCCCGTTTCGAAAGCTGGCAAACGCATCTTCCGCCGAACGGCTTGCCGCCTTTCCGCGTTCAACCGGATGCGGACATCAGCATCGAGAAATTATATCCGTATCGATCGTGGCGGCATATAAACCATTTTGCAACTATCCCCCTGCCCACGGTTTCAAATGAAACGTACGGTTTAGGTCTGGTGACATTCTGGGGGGAACCGCTCGGAAAGCATACATTTTTAGGCATCGGCGAAATTTTTCCGACCGCGGCGTCGCATAGCCGCTGGATTGTCAGCTATTTGAATAATCAGTGGCACCCGACCTTCGCGCTTTCTTCGTTTTATTTTCCGCTGAGCGCCCAGATTTTTGATGATGAGCTTTTGTTCGAGGAGGAGCGGGGCGTTGCGCTACAAGCCTTCTGGCACTTCAACCGCGGAGACGATCTGTTATCAAATCATACGCTGGTGAGCGATCTGACCTGGGCGATAAACGAACCAGTGGATATTCAGCGTTTCGCACAATCCGAATTCAAACCGCAAATGAAAAGAATTGGTGAAATAGGATTGGAATACCGATGGAAGCGATTGTATCCGAATCGCCAGAATCAAATCCACCCGCGAAACGGATGCGGTGTAAAACTCAGGCTGGCGCTCTCCGACCGGGCATGGCACAGCGAGTTGACATACCAGCGATACGAAGGAGAATTGTTTTGTAATTTGCCCATTCCGCTGATGGATCACGTGCTGTATCTGCAAACAAAAGTCCAGGCGGTGCAGGGCGACCAATTGACGCAACGATCAATCGGATTTGATAAATACGATCAACTCGATTTCGGGCTGGGCTTGCCGCTTGGCGAACGGGACCGGCTGCGCGGCATCCACGAATATATGCTGGGAGATCGCCTGCTGATGCTGAACGCCGAATATCGATTCAGCATTCTCTCAGACCTCGGTTGGGTCGTCGCAGGCTGCCGCTTCGGAAGAATCACCGGCGCATTTTTCTCGGATAATGGTGCGGCGTGGCGCCGGCATGAAATACCCTTTCGCAAAGTTGCATTCAAGAATACAATTGGATTTGAATTGAAAAACAGGCTCAGTGTTGCCGGACTCTCCTTCGTTCACTCGCTGGGTTGGGCGCAACAACTGACTAATGAAAACGCCGACACCGAAGTATATTACCGAATCCGGAGCGTTATGCCTTTTTAGAGCCACAAAGGCTGCGCCAGGGGAAATGGGTAGCTTTTTTAGTAGAAATAAAACGAATGCTATAAAGTCAGGACAGAGACGAAAAATATGAAGCCATAGAAAAGCAAAACTCACTTGCTATAGAAACACATTAGCAAGTGAGTGATATGAAAAGCTCAATTTGTCTTTGCAGAATTTTACTCAAAATGTCCGTGCAATTTTCAGCTAATCCTTAAGAACAAATGTAATCTTCACAGTAACCCTGTAATCTTTAATTTTACCGTCCTCAACAGTTGCCTTCTGTTCTTTAATCCATGCACCTGTGATACCTTCCAATGTTTTACTGGCTTTTTTAATTCCAATTCTAAGTGCGTCATCAAAACTGATAGTCGAAGATGACGTGATTTCAGTTACTTTTGCTACTGACATAAATTCCCTCCTTGATATATTCTTGTTAAAAAAATATCAAATCCCTAATTGAAATGCCAAACAGATATTTCCAATTAATAATAATTGGTGTTTTGCCCATCAATTAATATGCGCTATATTTTCTAATTTTTTAATTCTTGCCTCAATAGGTGGATGTGTAGAAAATAGCTTCTGGAGTCCTCCAAAAAATGGATTCACTATAAAAAGATGTGAATGAGCAGGATTAGGTTTTTGGAGTGGATATCTTTCCACTCCATGAACTAATTTATTTAAAGCGTTTGCAAGTCCAAGTGGCTTGCCTGATATTTCTGCTCCGCCTGCATCTGCTGCAAATTCTCGAGTTCTTGAAATCATAGCGCGAATAATCATTCCTGCCAGCGGAGCAGCTATCATAATTACAATTAAAATTATAGGATTTAGTCGGGTACGGCTATCTCTTGAGCCAACCCCGAAACGTGCAAATTGAGCAATTAATGCTAAAGCACCAGCAAAAGTAGCAGCTATTGTGCCTGTCAATATATCCCGATGTTTGACATGAGCCAATTCATGAGCCATAACTCCAGCCAATTCATCATCATCCAGAAACTCTAAAATTCCATCTGTTGCTGCCACAGCCGCATGTTTTGGATTTCTGCCTGTTGCAAATGCATTTGGATTTTGTTCGGGTATAATATAGACCTTGGGCATCGGTAAATTAGCTTTTCTAACAAGGGAAGATACAATGTTGTATAGTCGGGAATTATCTTCAGGACCAACCTCTATTGCTTTATAATGTTTTAATACGTTTTTATCGCTAAACCAGTAAGCATAAAAATTCATGGCTGCAGCGATCAGAAAAGCAATAAATGCACCTTGCTTGCCCGCAATTGCTCCACCAACCCAGACGAAAATTACAGTCAAAAATACCATTAAGAAGACAGTTCGGATATTATTTGCCATACTACTTATCCTTCGTCTAAATATTTATTAACGATTCTTTCCAAACAATCCACCTAACAAATTTCCTATAACATTGCTACTGCTCTGTGTGCCAGATCCTGCAAAACCTTGCATTAGAAAGCCAGCGACATCATCTAAAATACTTCCATCACCATCCTGATCTAATAATGCAGCGATACCACTTGAACCAGCACCACCTTGATCACGTTTTTGTGATAAGGCACCCAAAACGACAGGCGCCAGCATTGGAATTATTTTCATAGCTGTGCTGCTATTCAATCCAAAATTTTGCGAAATCATGTTTGATGCCTGAATACCTGATTCGCCGAGTAAACCACCCAATTGAGGATCCGGATCATCGTCTTGAGATTTTTCAGAGAACAATCCGCCAATATTTTCCAACACACTTGAACTTCCATATTTATTTAGAATATGATCTACTCTGGCTTCACCCCCGTGTTCATCCTTTTGCTTTTTCAGCCCACTGAGAATCATAGGAATTACTTGTGGTAACAATTGATTGGCAGTATTTGTCTTTATACCCAAGTTTGAAGATAGTTGATTGGTTACTTCTGAACCTAAAGACCCCATAAATTCATCAATAAAACTTGACATTTTTACTCCTTGATTTAAAATGGAGAGTGAAAATGCCGTTTTCAATCTCCTCTCCAAATACTATAATGATTTTGATAAAGTCTGAATAACCTTTTTAAAAGTGATGAAAAGTACTATACCATATTATTTGCTTACATTTTGGGAATACGAAGCACCTGACCTGGATAGATTAAATTCGGATCTTTAATTACTTCACGATTAGCCTCAAATATTGCCGGATACTTCATGGCATTTCCATAATAATTTTTGGCAATTTTTGAAAGTGAATCCCCCGATTTAACTGTATAGAATTCTGTTTCTTCTTCAGGTTCAGGGGCAGTAAAGGATTCATCGTTGACTTTTTCCACTCCCTTAATGTTTCCGGCTAACAATACAGCTTTTTCTTTTGTGGCATGTGAATCACAATTTCCCGAAAGTGCAACGATACCATCGTCAAATTCAACTTTCAAGTCTGTGATTTTATCGCCTAAATTTGCTTTGAGTAATTTTTCAATTTCTGCAGCTTCATTTTTTCCCCCTCCAAAGAGATTGGCTCCGACATCTTTTAAAAATCCAAATATTCCCATTTTTTTCTCCTTAGCAAAATGATTTAACAAAAGCCCCTACTACTATATAGAGTCTGTCCGAGAACTACCTTTGATCTGTCATTGCGAGGAGCGTTTTTTGCGACGAAGCAATCTCAGCCGTTTTATTAGGGGATTGCTTCGGCA
>JAFGMA010000439.1 GCA_016927835.1 Candidatus Zhuqueibacterota bacterium
CACAAATTGAACTTTCATGTCATTGCGAGCGAAACGGAGTGCAGCGAAGCAATCCCATGAGGTTAAGCACTGAAAAGATTGCTTCGGTAAAAAACGCCTCGCAATGACAGTAAAAAAATGTTCAATTTATGACCGTTTGCAGTATAATTTAATCCCAACAGATTTTAGCCGGGAAACAGGTGAGGTGGATTTATCTTTTATCATCGTAAGCTATAATTCCAGCGAAAATATAAAACAGTGTATCCGCTCGCTAATCGACCATGTCCATGATCATGGTCGTCAATTGGAATACGAAATTATCGTCGTCGATAACGCCTCTTCCGATGACAGCGTCTCCGTCATTGAAACTGAACTGCCACAAGTCGTTCTGATAAAAAATGATGAGAATCGCGGCTATTCAGCGGCACTGAACCAGGGCATCGCCGCCAGCACCGGTTTGTTTGTGGTTGCGATGAACAATGATATTGAAATTTCGTCCAATATTTTCGAGAGCATGCTTCGGATCATGAAAGCCGATTCCGGTATTGGCATTCTTGGCTGCAATCTCATCAATCCCGATGGCAGCCCGCAGAAATCGTCATTCAGGTTTCCCAGTTTAATCGGACGGATTGCCATCCTGACTTCGCTGAACCGGCTTTACCAAAATCGCACGCCTTTTACCGAGCGCCCCGACGGAACCAATCCAATCGAAGTGGATTGTGCCAAAGGAGCCCTGCTGCTGATCAGGCGAGATGCTCTGGATCGCGTGGGCGTATTCGATGAACATTATTTTATGTACCATGAAGAGATGGACCTGTGCTATCGCTTCAAGCAGGACGGATGGAAAGTTTGCATCGATCAATCATCGAAAGCGATACATCACGGGCAGCATGCAGAGGATGCTGCGAACCGCTTCGTTTTTCTTGAACGCAATAAGAGTCTGCTATATTTCCATAAGAAACACTATAGCCGGCGAAACTTGACAGCGCTTATTTTTATCAATTTGTTTTTCTTCTATTTGAAAATTTGTTTAATTTATTGTACCTTTCGCCACAGAAAGCAAAGCACCATTGCAGATGTTTATAAAAAAGTAATTGAAAGCAATTTAGTCTATTTAAAACAAAGTGATGGATTTCGATAAATTCACTCGGTATCACCCATGAAATCCGGGGTATTCGTTTTAAATGAAACTTTGTTTTTCCACCTGAATGGTAAAAATATTTCATAATTGAGTACATAAATATATATGGCATCATCCATTATTCTACAAGCGTTATTATGGGTCGGAGTTTTCTTTATCTTGTACGCTTACGCCGGGTATCCGGTGTTCCTTTTCCTGCTGGGCTTTGTCAAGCGAAAACAGCGACACAAGGATTCGGCGTTTGAGCCAACTGTCAGCCTGGTGATTGCCGCCTACAATGAAGCCGCGAATATCGGCGAAAAACTTGAGAACAGTCTGGCACTGAATTATCCGGCTGAAAAACTCGAAATCCTGGTCGTTTCGGATTGCTCAACAGATGAGACGGATCAGATAGTCGAAAATTTTCGTCATACCGGAATTATGCTTCATCGCATGCCGCTGCGCGGTGGGAAGACCGTCGCCCAAAACGATGCCGTCCAGCAGTGCAATAACGAAATCATTATCTTTTCCGATGCCAATGCGATCTATCACCCGGATGCAGTCAGAAAAATTGTCCAGAATTTTGCAGATCACCGCGTCGGTTGCGTGTGCGGTGAATTGAAGTATGTGAACGATATGGAAAGCATCGTTGGTCAGGAGGAAAACCTGTATTGGAAATATGAAAAAACATTGAAACGACTGGAAGATAGCGTAGGAACAATTTTAGGCGCCAACGGTTCGATTTATGCCATTCGAAAAGAGCTGTACGTGCCCTTACCCCCAGACACAATCAGCGATTTGATCGAGCCCCTGAAAATCGTGTATAACGGAAGCCAACTGGTCTATGAACCTGAAGCAATCTCGGTCGAAGCTACATGCGAGAGTTTCAAAGATGAATTCAGGCGTAAGAAAAGGATTGTGTTGCGCAGCTTGCATAGCCTTTTTAAAAATCGATCCTTGCTGAACGTTTTCAGATTTCCGATGCTAGCGTTTCAATTAATATCCCATAAAATCATTCGCTGGTTTGTGCCCGTTATTTTATCAGGCGTTTTTCTTGGAAATTTGTTCCTGATTTCCAAACCTTTCTATTTGATAGTGTTTATTCTCCAATGCGTATTTTATCTGCTCGCGCTAATCGGATATCGTTTGATGACAAAAAATACCCGCTGCCGAGTTCTCTACATCCCGCTTTATTTTTGCATGGTTAATCTGGCGTCGCTAATCGCTATCATCCGATTTTTTCAGGGAAAATCCGTCGCCTTCTGGCAGCCGGCGCGAAATGTCTGCTCACAGCAGCACGAAATTTCATAGCAAAGCGTGTAACCTGGCAGGATTAGGAATTCAGACGCGGATTTAGTTTCGCACAAACAACTCAAAGCTCACGGTGGATTCATCTTCCACCTTTTAACTGGCAAGATAGAAATCGCAATGCCTAAAGTGATCGAAAGAATCATGCTGCTTTTTAGCGACTTCATCACGGTTGTCGCTTCCTTTTTTATTTTAATTACACTTCGCAAAAGCGTGGGCTTGACCGTATTCTCCGATCTGACACTGAATCTTGCCTTGAGCCTGTTCACCTTCGGATACTGGTTCGTCCTTTTCATTTTTTTCGGATTGTATCGCTCGTGGTACGCCCAGTCCCGACTCGATGAAATTGTCGCAATCCTGAAAACGGTCACGATAGGATCGCTTCTCTGGTTCATCCTAACGGCTGATATTGAGCAGGACATTGAAAATCCGTTGCGAAGCGGACGCCTGACAGTATTCAGCTATTGGGTGATTCTGGTGATTATGCTCAGTGCCGGTCGGATGGCGCTCAGAACGTTTCAACGCAAATTGCTCGAAGCTGGCATTGGCGTCAGGAATACATTGATTCTCGGCTGGAACAAGATCGCCCAGAGTTTATTTGACGAGATAAAGAAATTTCCGGCTCTCGGGTACCGTGTCATCGGATTCGTCAGCGAAGGCTCCGCGCCTTGTGACGGCGAATATAATGCCACGCCTGTACTGGGCAGCATTAAGCAACTCTCGCAATTGGTGAAACGTCATCGGGTGGAAGAAATCATCATCGCACTCCCGGGCGCCTCTCGAAAAAAAGTTGTCAATGCCATCACGCGCTGCGATGGATTGCCGGTTAATCTGAAAATTGTCCCCGACCTCTACGATATCGTGCTGGGACAGGCGCGCACCAACCAGCTTTATGGCTTCCCCCTGATTGAAATTATGCCCGAAATGATGCCTGCCTGGGAAAAGAAAGTCAAGCGCGTCATTGATCTCGCGTTTTCGATAGGTATTATTTTTGGATTGCTGCCGCTCTGGATCATCGTTGCACTGGCAATCAAGTTAACCTCTCGCGGACCGGTGTTTTTTCGGCAAAAGCGGGTGGGCAAAGATGGCAAAATTTTCACTATCTACAAATTTCGCTCGATGTACCGGGATGCTGAAAAGCGCACCGGTCCGGTATGGGCGGAAAAGAAAGATCCACGCATTACACCGGTGGGCAAACTCATCCGAAAATTGCGAATCGATGAATTTCCGCAATTCATCAATATCCTGAACGGTGATATGAGCCTCGTGGGACCACGACCCGAACGACCGTATTTCGTCAAAAAATTAAAGCACCATATTCCGCTGTATGCACGCCGGTTCAAAATCAAACCGGGCATCACCGGCTGGGCACAGATAAAAGGCGAATACGATACCACGATTGAAAATGTGAATAAAAAACTGGAATACGATCTGTTTTATCAGGAAAATATGTCGCTGCGCATGGATTTGAAAATCATTTTCAACACAATTTTGACCATGATCCGCGGCAAGGGGCAGTAATTGAAATGTGTACGCACACCATAAATGTTTGATTCCCATAAGCAAATTGAACCGTCATTTTCGATACATTCGCCATGCTCGATATAAAATTCATTCGCGAACATCCCGATGTGGTCCGCAAGGCTGCTGAAAATAAGCGCATCAGCGTTGATATCGACCACCTGCTCGAACTGGATCGAGACCAGCGACAAATTCAAAACGCTTATGAAAAACTACGCCAGCAGCGGAATGAATGCTCCCTCAAAATAAACCAACTTCGAAAAAGGGATGAAGACGCAGCGCAACTCATTCGGGAAATGAAAGAAAAAAATCAATCGTTGAAATCGCTGAAAAACGAGCTGGCGGGTATCGATCGGGATTTATACCAGTTGCTGATCACTGTGCCCAACATTCCGCATGCTTCGGTTCCGGTTGGCGCAGGCGAAAGCGATAACATTCAGATCAGAATCCGGGGTGCAATCACGTCCCCGGATTTTCAAATAAAGCCGCACTGGGAAATCGGCGAACAATTGGGCATGATCGATTTCTCAGGTGGCTCGAAGCTGGCGGGCTCATTTTTTATTAATTTCAAAGGCTGGGGTGCCCGGCTCGAACGCGCGCTCATCAATTTCATGCTCGATTTGCATGTCAAACAACATGGTTATATTGAAATTTCTCCGCCGCTTCTGGTGAGCAGAAAGGCGATGTTCGGTACAGGACAATTGCCGCGACTTGAATTCGACATGTACCGCCTCGAACGCGACGATCTGTTCCTGATTCCAACCGCTGAGGTTCCTTTGACCAATTTACACAGCGATGAAATTCTGGACGGCGAACAACTCCCGATCAATTACGTTGCATATACTCCGTGCTTCAGGCGCGAATCCGGTACCCATGGGCGACAAAATCGTGGTCTCGTTCGGATTCATCAATTCGATAAAATCGAGCTGGTGAAGCTCACCGAACCGGAAACGTCATATCACGAACTGGAAACCCTGCTGGCGGATGCCGAAGCTGTCCTGCAAAAATTGGAATTGCCATACCAGGTAACCCGGATGTGTACCGGGGAACTCAGTTTTGCTTCGGCAAAATGCTATGATATTAATGTCTGGTCGCCCGCAATGAATAAGTATCTCGAAGTCGCTTCCTGCTGTAATTTCAGCGATTTTCAGGCGCGGCGTGCCAGCATTCGCTATCGTCCTGGCAAAGGAAAAAAGCCACGCTTCGTGCATACATTGAATGCATCGGGCGTTGCGCTGCCGAGAACCATGATCGCAATTCTGGAAAATTATCAAACTGATCGCGGAACCATCAAAATTCCCCGCGTCTTGCAGGACTATGTGGGAACGGATGAAATCAAATAAACCGGTTTTGCATTTTTTCATGATGCGCTTGAAGTTCTGCTGGCTGCTCCCTGTTTGCAGCGTTCCAAATTCGCGCAGGCGCTGATTCGCCTATTTCCAGGAGAAAAAATGAATCGAACTGCTCTTATTATCATGCTGTGCTTGTTTATTTGTTCATATACACCCGGCTTTGCGCAGGCGGTCAATCTGCCGCTGGACCACTGGGCTTATGAATTTCTGGAGCGTATGGAGACCAGGGGATTTTACCGGTATCTGGGGGGACGCACACTGCCGCTGTCACGAACGGAAATCGCTAAAATCTTCATTGATATCGAAGAGAGCCAGAAGAACAACGCTCAAAAGAAATTATCCGCAACCGAGCGCGCGCTGTTGGAGCAGTTCAAAAGCGAATTCTCCGAAGAACTTCTGCTGCTGGAGCACAAGCAACTACCGGGAACGGGCGAACGCCATCTGTTCACCTGGCGCGAGGACGACAACACCATTCACGCTGATTTCGACATTGAGCAAATTCTCGATATCAAAAAAGGGGAGCAGTACGATCCCACCGAAAGGCTATCGCATACGACACTCGGCGGAGCGCTCCGCGGACGCTTGAAAGGCAGTCTCGGTTTTCATATCCGGGTGCGAAACACAATGCACCGCGGCATGACTGAGACGAAGGGCAATTTTGATCCCTCGAAAGGCTTGCCGCTCAACTTGACCGGAAAAAGCTTTTATTCGGATGAAGCCATCGCCTATTTTGTTTGGAAATTGCCGTGGTTTGAGCTCGAAGTCGGTCGGGATAATGCGAAATGGGGTCCGGGGTATCGCGGTAGTTTGGTGCTCTCCGCCGAGAATCCGCTGTTCGATATGATAAAATTGAAAGCCCAATTCAGGCGTTTTCAATTCACCAGTATTCACGGAAATTTGAATAGCAGCCTGGGTCAAAAATACATTGCCGCGCATCGCCTGGAGCTGAAGGTTTGCCCCTGGTTGTTCGTCGCCGGCAGCGAAGCCGTCATTTACGGCAATCGAGGGATTGAATTTCAGTACCTCAATCCCCTCATGCCGTATCATGTGGCAGAGCATCATTTGGGTGACCTCGACAATAACACGATGGGCTTCGATATCGCAGCGTTTCCGCTGCAAAATTTAAAAACCTATTTCGAACTCTTCCTGGATGATTACACCCTTTCCAAAAATCCCTTCACCTATTATGGCAATAAATTCGCATTTCTGGCGGGCGGTGCGTGGGTGGATCCCTTTGGGCTGGAAAATTCGGAGTTCCGGCTGGAATATGCGCGCCTCGAACCCTGGGTTTACACGCATAAGGATACGATCAATATTTATGAAAATTACAACCAGAGCATCGGGCACTGGCTGGGACCCGACGCTGATGACTGGTTCGCTGAAATTAATTACCGACCAATCCGCGATTTGAAATTCACATTCTCGTTCGAACGCGTCCGCAACAGCCCGGCAACAATAACCGAATCGTACAATAGGCTGCTGGGTGAGCGCAAACACTTTTTATCCGGAATTATTGAACATCAACGTACGTTTGGCTTCAAAATATCCGACCAGCTTTTCCGCGATACATTCCTCTCTTTGAGCATTTTCTACGTCCACACAAAGAACGTGCAAAACACCGAAAACCAGAATTCCAGGGACACGCTGGCGAGTTTCGAATTCAAAATGAATTATTAAAATCCGGAGTGCCAATGCTTGCTTTGGCAAAATCTAACCATCAGCAACCCAACTCCGCTGAAATGCAAAAATTCCGCCCGATTTTGCCCTCCCCGCAAATAAAAAAAAATGATTTATGCAAATCATTCAATTTTCATGTATTATACAGGCATAGAAATATTATCGAATTTAAACATATCACCCCTTAAAGCGATCATCAACCATGAACAATATCATACTCCAGACCATCATCTTTTTCAATATCGTGGTGCTGTTCTTCAGCTTTTACGTGATTTTCAGAATGAAAAAATACACGGCAACATTGGAAAAAGAAAAAACACAGCTTTCAAAAGAAAAAGAAAACTTGCTTCAACAGAACTGGCAAATTGACCGGAAAATTGATAATTTGGTCAAGTCTGAAGATGAACTTAGACAGCGGGAAAAGGAGCTTGCACAGGATGAGGAACGCCTGAAACAGGATGAAATCAGGCTCGAAAAAATGTGCAGCGAAATTCAGGAAAAATTGCAGGCAATAAAAAGCCAACTCCAAAACATCGAGCAGAAGGAGCAGACAATTCTCGAAAAAGAAATGACTATCGACGAAAAAACGCAGGGGATTGAAACCGAGAAAATGCGCTTGCAGGGCAAAGAACAAACGATTGAAGCGCAAAAAATTGAACTGAATGATTTTGTGGAGCGCTTTCATAAAATTGAAGAAAAGCTGCGGGATGATTTCTATAAATTGAGAATTCAAAAGCGATGCATCAAAGCAGAATGGGAAAAAGTCAATTCTGCCACCGCGATGACCGAAGGCAAGCAAAAAGAAATCGCTGATGGCATGCAAGGGCTTGCCCGCGAGCGACAAAAAATCAAAGACGCCTGGCAGCTGCTGAAGCTCAAACAGGCAGAGTTGGCAACCCTGGAGAATGAGTTAACCGCGAAAAAGGCAAAACTGGATGCAAGCATGCAGGAGCTAGCGAGCCAAAGTAAGGCACTCGAAAAAGCTGAGAGCGAGAGTGCGGATACAATATCACCAATAGCGTCACAAAAATCCCTTAAATCAGGGCGACGGAGAAAAAAATCCGCTGCCGGCAAACGTAGCGAAAAAGAAACCGCCACTGTGTTGAGTCTGCAGCGCACCGCACAGTCATCCTGAATTGGACGCTCCCCGCTCCCATACTCCCCTTCACTGCAATTCATTTTTTTCCGGCTTTCAGTTTAATAAATTTCTGCTTAAGCTTATACTCACGCTCCGTATCCACATCCACCAATCCGTTTTTGATAAGATGCGCATTCAGAAACGTTTTATTTTTCAGGTACAGGTAGCATAGCGCCCTGTCCTGTGGTGCATCTGCCGGTGACTCATATTTTAAAAATACTTTTTGAGAACGGGTTTTTTCGGTCAAAAACTGAATCGCCGCATCGGCAGTTTCCGCCTTTGTTTTTATTCCCAGCAATCTGATTGTCTTCCCCGAACTCAACAGCACCTCTTCGGGTGAAATTACCGCCTTCACTGAAAAGAATCTCCCTGTGTCGGTTGGCGTGGCATCGACTTTGGAGCCGAAATTTAATTTTTTCGGATCAGCCTTTTTATCGAATTGAACCGGATCTCGAAAGATGTACGGAAGCTTATCCCATTCTTTTTCATAATCCGCGTTTCGGCGTTCCTGCCTGATAATATCAATCGCTGCATCGGTAAACATCGACTGCTGGTGCCAGCCCAGCTTTTCTTCGATAATGGGCAAAAATTCCTGGTTAATTTCGTATCCCACGGAATTTCTGCCGAGATTTATCGCTGCCATGGAAGTTGTTCCGCTCCCCAGAAACGGATCGAGCACGGTTTCGCCCACGAATGCAAACATTCTGATGAGCCGTCTCGGTAATTCTTCGGGAAACATCGCCAGGTGCTTCCGCTGTTTTTCGCCGGGGAAGGTCCAATGCCCGCTAAAATATTGATTCCACTCCTCGGTTGTCATTGCTGATTGCGCTTTTATCTCGTCAGGCACTTTGGGCGATTTGCCGATTTTTTTAAAAAGCAGAATGAATTCATAATCGAGCTTGAGAATGCCATTCCTGGGATAAGGAAACGATCCCATAATCGTAGCACCGCCCGTCGTATTCGTTGTGGTCACTTTTTGCCAGATAATCGCGCCCATATAATCGAAACCATTTGTTTCGCAAAATTTGATAATTTCCGTTCTGATGGGAATTATTTTATATCGCCCGTAGTAAACCGACCGCGAAAACTGATCCCCGATATTGATACACAAGCGGCAGCCGGGCTGCAAGACGCGATAGCATTCATGCCAGACAAGATTCAGATGATTGATATACGCTTCATAGCTGTCGTTGTACCCGATCTGATCGCCGCTGCCGTAATCCTTCAATTGCCAATAGGGAGGCGATGTCACTATGAGTTGAATAGATTCATCCGGGACTTCGCGCATGTCCCGCGAATCCCCGATGATGATTTTATGCGTCGTTTTTGGATTTTTCAAGCGCTCTCCGGTTTTAAAAATGAAGTCAGCTAGCGGAACCAACTTGTATTCCCGCGACGAATCTCGCTATTGCAAAATAAATGAAAAATTACCTAAAAATCAACAACTTTATTCTCCGAATGACATAGCTATTGAAAAGCAACGCATTCGAATCAATTTCTGAGCTGCGGGAAAACCTTCCGCTAATCATCAATGGAAATTGTAAGGCTGAACTTTTATTATGCTCCGCAGAAAAGCAAACGGATATCCTATTGCTTCGCCTTACCCCATCCCTGCCGTATTCAGATATTTGCAATTCAGGAATGTCGTTTAGGAGGTGGGATAAAATAACTTGGACATTTTGCTTAAAAATAATTTTGATAAATATCCATTTAGGAAATTGAAATAGGCAGCTTATTTAATCCCACCTCCTTAAAGAGCTTTTCCATTTTTAAGCAAACTATTTGACAAAAGCCTCAAATAATGTTATATTTGAAACAAAGCAATTCCAGGGGGCATACAACGATATTTTAAATAGTGAAGAACTCAAGCGATTTTGCCTCACCCTCAACGAGGAAGGAAATCATGAACTGCTCCAAAAAAATCAGCAGATGCATCACATTGTTTTATCTGATCGCCGGTTTCGTTCTTTGCGGCACGGCACTCCCGCAGGCAGTTATCATTCACCACCAAGACACCAGTGCTCCGGCAGGATTTGGGGTGACCTGCCTTCAAAAAGCGCTTGAAGCAAAGAAATTGCAGGCGACTCTCGTCCGACATTCAGCACTTCCCAAACAAGCTGCCGGATTGATCGAAATTTTGACGGCGGGACAAACCGGGAATGTGCAGTGGGACAGTGCAGAATCGTGGCGCATTCAGGTGATTTCACGGGGCACGCCGCCCCACCTGGCAGTTTCCGGATCA
Source organism: Candidatus Zhuqueibacterota bacterium (assembly GCA_016927835.1). Taxonomy (GTDB): domain Bacteria; phylum Zhuqueibacterota; class Zhuqueibacteria; order Thermofontimicrobiales; family Sulfurfontimicrobiaceae; genus Sulfurfontimicrobium. Next base: position 10,338 of record JAFGMA010000439.1, read on the forward strand.
GATCCTGTCGGTTTGATGTACGGCATTTTCGAGTTGGCGGAACAAATCGAAATGCAACCGGAAAACGGTGTTGCGGTGCTCGAAAAAATCGCGGCGCGGTCGGGTAAGCCGGCGCTGGAAATCCGGGCGGATAACCCGTTTCTCACCATCGAAACCGACGGCTCAATTTCGCCCTGGTTTTACGATGAGACATTCTGGAAAAGCTATTTTTCCACGCTAGCGCGGAATCGCTTCAATGTGTGCGACATCCACGCGATGTACGTGCTCCATGAGACTTCTTTCCCAAATCTTTTCCCGTACTTTTTCAAAAATCCCGATATTCCCGAAGCCTCCCTGGCGTCCGAAGACCAGCACCGGAATCTGGCGATGCTGAACCAGATCATCGATTTGGCGGAAGAACGCGGCGTGCATGTGGCGCTGATGAATTACTCGATGGATTTTCCCGGAATCAGCTTCGGCGATGAACAGAAATTAATTGAACAAACCAGTTGGTGTGTCTCGGAAGTCCTGAAGCAGTGTCCCCGCCTGTGGATGTTTGGTTTTCGCATCGGGGAGTCCGGGAAAAGCGAGAAATTTTTCGAAGTCTCATTCCTCAACGGCATCGAAAATTCACAAAAAGAAAACGTGCGACTCTACACCCGCACCTGGCTGGCTGAATTCAAGGATCTGGCAAAAATCGGTATGAAATACCCTGACAATTTCTATATTGAAATCAAATACAATGGCGAGCACCTCGGCGCGCCGTACCACGCCATCCAGGGACGTTGGGGATCATACTCCTACGAAAAATACCTGAATTACCCGCGCTACTGGAAAATCATCTGGCAAATTCGAGCAAATGGAACCCACCGGATTTTTCCCTGGTGCGATCCTGAACTGGCGCGGCGAACGGTGCGCTCATCCTCTTTTGCCGACGCAGTGGGATTTACCCTGGAGCCAATCACCGCATACTACACCCAGGATCCGCGGCGGATTTTCAAAGAGCCTCAAAAAGCCGGCGCATTTAGATTTATGGCGGACCGCTACTGGGCATGGTATATGGTCTGGGGACGTCTGTCTTACGATCTTGACACGTCCGATGAGGTGTTTATTCACCAATTCAAGCAGCGATTTGGCGCTGAAGCAGGGGCGCAGGTATTTCAATTGCTTTCAACGGCAAGTCGGATCGTTCCCCTGATTTACCGGCACCATTGCCTCGGTCCCGATCATCGGAATATGGCGCCTGAATTTGAATCCGGCAACAATTCCCGCCACAACGTGGATCCGCCTCAAATTTCAAATATCGAGCAGTATATCACTGCGGGCGTGCTAGATCGACAGAATTACCTTTCGTGCGCCGATTACGTTGACGCCTACCTCGCCAATGCTCTCCGGGGTCAAGTAACGCCACTGGAAGCCGCGCAGCGACTCGAGGGATTGGCAGAAGAATGTCGCGATTTGCACGAAGCCGTGCAGGTTTCCCGCGCCAAAACCGAATGGGCGATTTTAAGTGCTGATGTCTCTGCGCTGTGCAATCTGGCGGAATACTACGCTGCCAAAACCCGGGCAGCAATGGCGCTGCAATTTTACGCCAAAATCCGGGACGTTTCACGCGTCGCAGAGGCGCGGCAAAATATGGATCGTGCAATAGCCGCCTGGAAGGCGTTGGTTAGGGTGACTGGCGCTCAGTATCGCCCCCTGCTCGATCAATTGCGCATGGGCAGGCAGTTTACGTGGGCAAACATATTACCGGAACTCGAGGCTGATTCAAAATATATAGCTGCAATCCAGGCTGAAATTGCCGCCCCGGCGGAACCGATTTTCGGACACGTACCGCGATTTTACGCACCGGCAAATACCAATCTGAAGCTTACAGTCGGTGTCGCCGGGATGAAATCGCCGCAGGTACTGTTGCATTATCGCATTGGCAAGGGAAATAGTGTGACCAGATCGTGTTCCATCAGCAAAGGCGGAACGTTCCGAGCCACGATTCCGGCGGACGAATTGCCGGAAGGGGTGCGACTGCGCTATTGGTTCACACTGAACGCGGGCGAATCATTTTGCCTGCCTGAAGCGGGTGAACACCAGCCGTATGAAGTGCAAATTACCAATGATCAGCAGATGCCCCATGTAGAGCTGGCAGCGGCGGTGCAGCAGGCAAATTCGCTGAAAATTGAATGCAAAATTACCGATCAGGGTGGTATCGCCGATGCGAGGGTCGAATGGAAGCCAATGCCTTCGGACCAACCATGGGCGGAATCAATTTCGATGACAGCGATGGGAGAGAATATTTTCGCCGCCACCGTACCGCTGACCTACGAGGGGCTGCTGTACGCCATTGTGGCGCGCGACAACTCCGGCAATACGGTTCGCTACCCGGATGTGCGTACAGCCACGCCCTACCTGGTCGTTAATCCGTGGGATCGCGGATTGGCGCCGGAACTGAAGCTGGTGACGCCCGGTCAGTTGTCCGAAAATCTTACCCGACAGGCTATTCAGTGGAATTCGGTTTCAAAAATGGGACGACCGGGACTATTTTATGAATATTCAGGCAAAAACGGACGGATCGATTTCCCATTCTCAATCGACACACTCAGCGACTACAATTTGACGGTGGCGCTCGTGATGGAACGCAGCTACGGCAGGGCGAGTGTGCTTGTGGATGATCAGCCGGTGGGAATTCTAAATGGCGATCAGGACGTGGGGGCATGCGTACCGGTACAAAGAGAATTCTACGTCCCGTTGCTGGCAGCAGGCGAACACACATTGTCCTTTGTCCTGTTGGATGACCGAAAAATCGGACTCGAAGGCTTTCGGTTTACGCCGCGCTCGGCAATGGTCGACAAATTCCTGCTATCGCAATCGTTCGCCGGATTCATCGGCGAGGCTGGCAAGGACAAATACCCCATTGGCGATCCGCAGGTCAGGTGGACACAGGCTAAGGTCGATACGCAAGCGGTGGTGCACCTGGATGCGCAATTGCTGCCAAATGAAGATTGCTATGCTTTTGCCGCCACCGAACTGGCTTGCAGCAAACCGCTTGATACATATTTGCTCGTGGGCTCCAATGACGGTTGTTTCGTGTGGTTGAATGGAACGCTGGTGCACAGCAATCCGGGAAAACGATTTTATCGATACAATAACGACAGGATTCCGGTGCACCTGCAGCAAGGTAAGAATTTGTTGGTATTGCTCATTATGCAGGCGGGGCGGATGTGGATGTTCAATGTAAATCTTGAGAGCTACGATTTTGTGACGCGGTTGCCGAAGTTCTGAGTTCATTGTCAGGTGCCTTCTGAAATGCCGGCAATGCGATTCAATCCTGAATACGACTGAGACTTCTTCCGGTAAAATCATTCAAGGCATAATGATTTAATGCTTTTCATAAATAGCCATTCAAGAGATTTAAACGGGTACCTTAGTTTATCCCACATCCTTTATCAGACGGCTCACCCGTTTGGCGATGGCGATGATTGTCAGCGTGGGGGGATTGCCCAGCGATTGCGGGATTAACGTGGCATCCGCCAAATAAAGGTTTTCCGGCAAGGCTGAATGATGAAAAGTTTGCGCCTCATTTTCCGTCAGCGGAAACATTCCACCCGGATGCCCGGCGTTGAGAGTTCCTAAAAACAGCGTTTCTTTCCGAATGCCCAGCTTCCCGAAGATTTCCCGGCAGCGTTCGACGCCCTGCTGCAGGTGCGCTTTATCAGCTTCAGTCAATGTTTTATCGATTTTTTTACCGGAAATCCCGCCCCGATTGCTGTCCGCCAGTTTGATCATCAAACTTAAAATGTGTCGGGCGGGTTGCCGCCAGTTTTTGTTAAAGAAAAAACTCAGGTAATCGAAATAGGGCGAAAGCATAAAATGATCCTGCTGGGCAAAAAAGGGCATTTCCACTTCTCTGTGCTGCACGGCATCCCGCCATTCGGTGGCGACACACAAAACCGGATCGACAAATAATTGGCTTTCGCACTCAATTCCCGAGTTCTGCAAAATCACCGGCGTGCCGAATCCGCCCGCTGCCAGAACAATCAAATCAGCCGGAAAGAATTTTGACCGGAATCGTGTTCGGGCAACAACGCCTTTGGCGATTCCGTTTTCAAGGACAATTTGATCAACCCGGCTGCCGGTTTCCAGTTTGGTACCCTGGTTTACCGCATCCTGCAAAAATTGCCGGCTGTCCCATTTTACCCCCAGCGGGCAACCGAAAACGCACCGACCGCAATGTTTGCAATTTTCGTAGTTCCCCATTTTCGGCATCGGCTGCGGATTTAAATTTAGCTCTTCACAAGCTTCAAACAACTGCCGGGTAATTTTCCGCCAGTGTTTTTGATGCGCCGTGGAAACCGGAATTTCGCTGATGATTTCATCAAATTCCGCACCCAAATCAATGCCCAGCTTCTTGAAATCCCGATCAACAAACAGCGCGTTCCCGGTGGCAATGGTGGTGGTGCCGCCGGTGCCGATTCCGTTTACCAGCACCATTTTTTCGGCGGTTTTCCGGATTTGCATAGTCGGGAAGAGCCATTGAATTTCGCGTTCATCAAAAAACAGGCCCGTTTTGCGGAATTTTTGCAGCCACTCGATTGAATACGGAAAGGGTCGAAACGGCTTGCCGGCTTCCAGCACCGTCACGTCGAATTTTCCCTGAAGCGCGCGGCCAACTGTGGCTCCGGCGGCGCCGCTCCCGACGACAATGGCTGTTTTCACTCGCTTTCCTCCTTCAGTTTAAACGTGGCGCGACAGCAGCTTTTGCCTTCGGTAATTCGCTCCTGAAACACCAACTCACCCCCGTCGGAAAGCCCGGCAGCCACACCCTCGTCCAGCGCGGAAATCAGCGCGCACACTTCTGGTGAGTAGAATTGGCTGAAAAAACAGCGCCGGATCGTCACCTCGCCCGACGCAGTTGCCGAAAAATCAATTTGGAGGACCTGGTAAAGAATTTCACTTAACTGGATCACATCTTCCTTTGATTTTAGGCGAAACTCCCGGCGCAACTTTTCGCCCAGTTGAAAAGCATTTTTGTAAAGCCGTTTTTTGACCGCATCCGGATCAAGCTGAAGCCGAAGCACTTCCGCTGCTCGGGTCTGGCTGAAACGAGCGTAGGCAGCGAGGCAATCCCTATAGGAAAGGTTTCGCACCGCCGGCAATTCTTTCTGCAAAGCTTCCGCGGTTAATTCGAACAATTCCAGAAGCTTCTTTTTTTTGATGAAATCCGGTAAATAAATCCGGGCTATCTTCAGCAGCAGGTTCATTGTTGGCTTTTCTTTATTTGAAGGTAGAAAAGCAGGACCAGCCCGCCAATCGAGCCGTCAACGAGGCAGTTCGTTAAATAAATCAGGTACGGCTGGTGGCAGAGAAAAAAGCCCAGCGACAGGACTGAACTGGCGAGTTTGGCGTGGGTTAATAACAGCGGAAAATCCGGATTCTTCGGCTGCCGAAACATCAGAAATGCGAGCAGCGAAACCAGATACATGTAGCCGGTGGCGAGAATCAGATAAAAATTCACCCCGTCTACCGGCGCGGCTTTCATTCCGACCAGCGTCGCCACCGAATTAAAAAATTCGAGCACGCCGTCGGCAAGAAACAGGAAAATAAAGCCCACCACGACAAACGTGAGCGCCAGCAGCAAGCTCATTGTGCGATAATATTTCATTGTGTTCCTTTTTTAGTGATAAAAAAGTTGGAAAAATTTGGCAAGCGGTCCGAATTGAACTTCGTTCATCAGAGAAATTGATTCTTCCCGGCGAAGGATTGTATTGCCCCTGTTGTATTTCTGAAAGAGCTTGTAATTTTTATTCATGAAGCAGCACCCTTCCGATGGGAAAAGCGCTTTCATTTCCGAAAAAATCGTTTCGATTGATTTTTCATTTACATTGCCGAACGTCATTGGGGTAAAAACGCAGGGGCTCACTTCGCCAAAGGCATCGATGTAAACCATTTTGTGCCCGGCGTTGCAGCCAAAATGTTCGCTTCCCTCGAAGTGACCGAGGTAATTGATGGTCATATTGGCAGTTTTGTTGTAGCGATCCTGAAGCTGAACCAGGCGAATCCGATCCTCTTCGGAAATGACTTTATCTTCGTTCCAGTAAACATCAATCGACGGTTTGGCTTCGCTGAGCCAGGCTTCGTGAATTTCCAGCCCAGCCAGGAATCCCAGGAAGATTTCCACCTCACCGTTGCGGATCATTTCACGCGAAAGCACCGCCGATACCCCCACGTGCAGCCCGCCGGTTTCCTTGAAGATTTCAATCGCCTTCAGCGCGGTGCGAAAAGCCCCCGGATAGCGCCGTCCCTGGTCGTGTTCCTCCGCCTGCCAGTGGTCGAGGCTCACCGAAACATACTTCAGACCGGCATTTTTCAAATCCGCTGCCAGTTGCGGGGTTAAGGTGCAGCCGGTGGTGAATAATTTGAGCGCCACATCGTCGCCGGCACTTTCAGTGATTTTTACAATATCTTTTTGCAGCAGTGGTTCGCCGCCGGTAAAACCAATCCAGAGAACGCCCATTTTTTTCAGCTCCCGAATCAGCCGAATGATCGTTTCCGTGTCCAGGATTTTGCCGTGGCGGTTTTTATTGTAGCAGTACTGGCAGTTTTGCGGACAGGCATTGGTGAGACCAATTTGCGCGTGCGAGGGTCCGCTGATTTTCTGCAGCAGATGTTCGTTCACAAAGCGCGAATAGGCTTTGCTGTTTAACGGCGGCAAGTGGGAATGAAGTACCAGATTTCCACCGACGTTCAGTACCTTAAATTTTTTCATGTATTGTAACAGAAAAAAAATCAGGGAAGGCTTTACCTTGATTATCTGATAATTAGCAGCAAGGGACTTCAAAATTTCTGTTAATTTTGCTGGCTTGGTTTGGCTCATTTTTTCCCTCATATTTATAATTATACCTGCATTGAGTGGTTTCTCGTTCCCGGTCTCCGACTGGCAAGCCACCTGTACCAATCGGCAAGAAAAACGCACCGGTCAATTGCAAGCGAACAGGATTCAGATACCGAAACATCCGGCGAAGCCAGTCTGGAATCGAAAGATTCGACTAGCTAGAGTCTGTCCGAGAACTGCCTTTGAGCTGTCATTGCAAGGAGCGTTTTTTGCGACGAAGCAATCTCAGCCGTTTTATTAGGGGATTGCTTCGGCAAAAAACGCCTCGCAATGACAATTTTTCGA
>JAFGMA010000440.1 GCA_016927835.1 Candidatus Zhuqueibacterota bacterium
GAAAAATTGGAATTCTTGCAACTCCAGTCACCCTACGGGTTCCTTCCGTTGCAAGAATTCCAATTACACAAAAGTTTGGACACTACCCTCTCACATTGTAATTGTAATCGTTTAATCCTTTATTCGCGTGTTCAAGCAACAAGTGCCTCGTGTAGACCGCCAAATGCCGGTTTGCGGTCTAAACAAAATATGAGCTTTCTTTTTGATGATTATTTGCATAACTAAAAATATCAAGCTTTTCCGATTTCTCTATCAAATGGGAAACTTATTTAAATGAGATTCCTCAATATCAGAATCGAAGGTTTAGCCGGCTGCGAACATTGAAGCCGGAAGCCGGTTTTACCTGTTTCAGCCCGCCACTGCCAAACACCCTTCAATCCTTGAAGCCGTTGACTGCAACCTTTTTCCCGCCTGAGAAGTTTTTCCTTGATTTTGAGAATAATTTTCTTAAATTAAGCTTCGGGAAAATAATTAATACAACACATACTCCGGTAATATGGGCACCCCAAAAGTTCCGCAAGATGTAAAACTCGTTTGTGCGATCACATTCAGCAACAGGGCACACCTGGATGAAATCAGGAGCCAGTTGGAGTCGCTCTTCGGTGAAATCGAGTTAACCTCGGCGATTTATGATTTCATCTACACCGAATATTATGAAGCGGAAATGGGTAGCTCGCTGTTGAAGCAATTTGTAGCATTTCGAGAACTCGTGCCACCGCATAGCCTTGCTGCCATCAAATTGCTCACCAATCATCTCGAATCGCATTATACCGAAGGTGGCAAAAGACGACTTAATCTCGATCCGGGGTATATATCCGCTGCCAAGCTTGTGCTGGCAACTACCAAAAATTATGATCATCGCCTGTATTTGAATAAAGGCATTTACGGCGATATTCAACTGAAAATACGCGACAAACGGTTCCTCACAAACGAATGGACGTACCCGGATTATGCGGCAGCGCATTCCATTCAGTTTTTCGAACAAGTGCGAAAAGTCTATTTAAAACAACTGAGAGAGCGAAATGAGCGAAATAAATTATAAAGCTGCCGGTGTGGATATTGCCGCCGGCGACCGTTTTTCAAAGCGTGTGGGTCAACTGGCTCGCGAAACCTTTTCGCCCGCTGTGCTGCTGGGCATCGGTCATTTTGGCGCTTTCTATGAACTCGATCTGGACCAATACGAAAAACCGGTGCTGGTCTCCAGCGTGGACGGCGTGGGAACCAAATTGAAAATTGCCTTTGAGATGGGCAAATACGATACTATCGGAGAAGACCTGGTCAATCACTGCGTCAACGATATCATGGCTGGCGCAGCGAAGCCGCTTTATTTTCTCGATTATTACGGAACCGGAAAATTGGATAATGCGGTTGCCGAACGAGTAATGCAAGGTTTGGTGCGCGGCTGCAAAAATGCCGGCTGCGCGCTAATCGGGGGCGAAACAGCGGAGATGCCCGGATTCTACCAACCGGGCGAATTCGATATCGTGGGATTGATTGTCGGGATTGTTGAACGCGATAAAATTATAAACGGCAGCTCTATCGAAAAGGGTGATATTCTTATTGGATTGCCATCCGATGGTCTGCACACCAATGGATTCTCGCTGGCGCGGAAAGTTCTGTTTGAAATCAAAAAGTTTCAATTGGATCAGAAATATTCGGAAATGGAGTTACCGCTGGGCGAGGAATTACTGAGAGTGCACCGGTCGTACCAGAAAGAAATAGATGCCATGAAAAACATGCCGTTTCTGAGAGGAATGTCGCACATCACTGGCGGCGGTATTTTGGGGAATACCAAACGAATCCTGCCGCCAAATCGCAAGCTGATGATTCACTGGGGAAATTGGGAGCGCCCCCCCATTTTCAAACTTATCCAACACTGTGGCTCGGTCAAGGAGTCCGAAATGAGGTCAGCATTCAATCTCGGCGTGGGATTCATTTTTGTGGTTGACAGAAATTTTGTCGGAGATGCACTCGCCATCTTGAATGAACTGGAAGAAAGCGTATTTATCGTTGGGGAAGTAACCTGACGCTGAATACCAACAGGTGGGCATAAAATATCTTTGGTGAATATACTCGTTAAGGCTTATAATGTAACATATTCCTGTCATTGCGAGCGACGATAGGAGCGAAGCAATCTCTTATTTTGACGCAATAGCAGTGGAGATTGCTTCGGCAAAAAACGCCTCGCAATGACAAAATAAAAATGCAATGTTACAAATTCACCCGTAACAAGTATAAAAGCTATGCACAGCGATTGGTCACTTTTGCGGTTCTTCGCTGCTGCGCTCATTTTTCATCATACAGCAAAGGTCATGATTGAATAACGATACACTGAAATCCGATCGAATCCAGATCTCTGTACTCGGCGCCGGAAGCTGGGGGACGGCTCTCGCCCTGGTTTTGTATGCAAACGGGTGCGAGGTGACGTTGTGGGAATTCCAGAAGGAAGCGGCTGAAAAGCTCGATCATATCCGGGAAAATCTTCAGTTCCTGCCGGGTATCGCCATTCCCAGGGGAATATTCATCACCAGCGACCTTGAACAAGCAATTTCAAATAAATCCATGCTGATCCTGGCAGTGCCTTCCCACGTGGTACGGGAAGTTGCCCGACAGATACATGCGCTGAGGATGAAAAACAAGCCGATTATTGTCAATGTGGCAAAGGGAATTGAAAATGAAAGCCTGCTGCGAATGAGCCAGGTGATACGCGAGTCATTGCCTGACATCCCCGAAGAAAGCCTGGCGGTGCTCTCCGGACCGAGTCATGCCGAGGAAGTAAGCCGGCAAATCCCCACGGCGATTGTCGCTGCATCGGTCAGTGTGGATACGGCAAAATTCGTCCAATCGACTTTCATGAATAATTATTTTCGCGTCTATCGCAGCCGGGACGTTATTGGCGTCGAGCTGGGCGGTGCGCTCAAAAATATCATCGCAATCGCTGCCGGCATCTGCGATGGCGCCGGATTCGGGGATAATACCAAAGCTGCCCTGCAACCGCGCGGGCTGGTGGAAATGGCACGGTTGGGCGTGAAAATGGGCGCAGACAGAATGACATTCGCCGGATTGTCGGGTATGGGGGATTTGATCGTTACCTGCATGAGCAAGCATTCCCGAAATCGCTTCGTCGGCGAGCAGGTGGGAAAGGGCAGAAAATTAGCCGATGTGCTCAAGGACATGGTGATGGTAGCCGAAGGTGTGCGCACCACAAAATCTGCGTATGAGCTCAGTCGACGGTATAACGTAGAAATGCCGATAACCGAGCAAGCGTACTATATCCTCTTTGAAGGCAAAAGCCCACGTGAGGCAATGTATGAGTTGATGCTCAGGGATCCAAAGTCAGAAAGCTGGGGATAGATGACAATGATTAAATCGGCGGCACACATTATCGTAAAAGGGAGCGTCCAGGGAGTGGGTTTTCGCTATTTTGTATATCGGTACGCAATCTTATTGAATCTGAAAGGATGGGTGCGAAATCTGGGCTACGATCAGGTGGAAATTGAAATCGAGGGAGAAAAAGCAACAATTGAAAAATTGGTGCAAAAATTGTGGGAAGGACCGCGATTTGCAGAGGTGCAGCATGTGCAGGTGACCTGGGCTGAGTATGAAGGGCAGTATTCGTCCTTTGATATCACCTATTAATTTTCTGCCTGAAGCGAGTAGTCCGCTTTTGGGCATTGGCAATTTGCTGAATTGCCTTCAATTTTCAGGATGTTTTGCATTTCAATGCTTGCATCGCATAAAGGCGATGCACTCCAGAGGAAATATTGAAATTACGCATGCATTATTATTTTGAATTCAAGAATTCGGGTTTAATAATAATTAATCACTTAGGATGACTAACCAACAGAAGGAGTACTTCATGGACGACCTCAAACACTTCATTCGAAATGTGCCGGATTTTCCGAAAAAAGGAATCGGATTCAAGGATATCACGACGTTGCTGAAAGCGGGATCAGCGTTCTCCAAAGCGGTTGATGATCTCGTCGAGCATTTCAAGGGAAAAAATGTTGAAGTTGTAGTGGGCGTTGAAGCGCGGGGATTTATTTTTGGTGCGGCTATTGCCTACAATTTGGGAATTGGCTTTATTCCGGTGAGAAAACCGGGCAAGCTGCCTGCCGAAACCATTAAACAAGCGTATGAACTGGAGTACGGCACCGACGCCGTGGAAATCCATAAAGACGCGATCCAGCCCTGCCAAAATGTGCTGATCGTTGACGATCTGCTTGCCACGGGCGGAACGGTTGCAGCCACAGCCCAATTGATCGAAAAGTTGAGAGGCAATATCGTGGGTATCGGCTTTTTGATCGAATTGGATTTCCTGAAGGGTAGGGAGAAGCTGAGTGGGTATGAGGTATTTTCTTTGGTTCACTTTGATTCTGAATGATGGATAGCGGACCGCATTTTGGCGCCCGCGATTGCGGTCCGCGATTAAAATGTATAGCTGCACCAATCATATCCGGTAGAGTGAAATCCCTTTATAAATTTCGCCTCACCCCTCGCATGCACCGATGCACTCCAAAAAGCGTTTGGTTCCCCTGAATCCGCTGACTAAATTTATCTCGTAGTATGCCAATTTTCAGCCTCGGATCATCTTCAATTTTTAATTTTGCATTTTTAATTTTTAATTCCAACCCCGGCTCAGGTATAAGAAAACCAGAATTCCGCAGACGAGGGCGATAATCGCAAAAATCAAAATTCGCAATCGCTGTCTCTTCACACTTTCAACTGTCAGCTCATTCAAAGAGTCTTCATCCAGATCGTGCAGACACCTCTCCAGTTGCCTGATTTGAAACCGATACTGTTTGACATGCGCGAAAGCGGCGATGAAAAAGCTCAGCAAGATCATCGTCCCCAGAACGACGACATCTTCCGGATCCAGCGGGCGAATTCTGCCATATTTGAAATAGAAATAATACATCAATCCAGCAGTGACGAGTAAGGGATTTGAGACTGCCGCGATATAAATCGCCTTGATATATTCTTTATTGAAATAGTCGATTTTTGTTTTCAATACCTCCCTCAAGCCGGCGGTCGTGTTTTCCGTCGCCGCCACATCCCGGTAAAATTTGTATTGAAAAAATAATAGTAGCCCAGTAATTGAAGCGAGCAGACCGTTGACGCCCATAACCGTTAAATCTTCTTTGAATAGGAAGATAAGGAAAAATGATGCGAGCATAAGAAAGGATTTTAGATAGAAATCGACCAATATGCCCTTCCTGAATGAAGCGGTAATGCCAGTTGATTGTTGTTCAATGAAAGTCATGATCTCCCTTTCGGTTAGTGTTGCATGCCGGGGCAGTTTTTGATACTGCTGTTTCCAGGCGGAAATATAGTTGTCTAAATTCATGTCTCAGTTCTTCTATAGAAGTTTTTTGATAATTTCAGCTAATTTTCGTTTTGTGCGTACCAGTTTGACGCTCACATTCTTGACGCTTAATCCGGTAATCTCAGCCACCTCATCATAGCTCTTCTCCTCGAGCCATAACAGGATAATCGCTTTTTCAATTTTGTTGAGTTTTTCGATCGCCTTGTACAAAATCCTGATATCTTCTTCGAGTTCCTGAACCGACTCACTCTCCTCCTGCAGAATCAGCAATTGCTCGTGTTCGGCGAGCGTATCGAAGATATTCATTTTGCGGGTCATCGTGATGGCTGTGTTCAGGGCGATGCGGTACATCCAGGTGCTAAAAGCGGATTGACTCCTAAATTCCGGATAGGATTTCCACAATTGCAGGGTAATTTCCTGGTATAAATCTTGTCTATCTTCCGCATTATAGCAATAGAAATTGCATATCTTATGGATGATGCCCTGGTTCTCAGTGATTCGTTTTACAAATTCCGTTTTTTCTTCAGATTGCATCGCTTACAGGTTTTTATTTTATTAGTCTATACATCGTGCAAAAAAACTACAGACAAGTTTGATTTTTTTTGCGCTTCCGAATTGCTGACTTGCTGCCGGATGCATTTAGATTAGGTTAGTTGAAATATCATCCGGGTATGTGTTAAGAGCCTATCCGAAAACCTATTTAAAATAGATTGAATTGGATCAGGCAAAAATTATTATTCCCGCATGTTCTAAGATGGAATCCACC
>JAFGMA010000441.1 GCA_016927835.1 Candidatus Zhuqueibacterota bacterium
AAGCAATCTCAGCCGTTTTATTAGGGGATTGCTTCGGCAAAAAACGCCTCGCAATGACAATTTTTCGAGTTTTCGGACGGACACTAGTTAGTGATTGTCCGAAAGGTAGTGATTTTTGAGAATCAATGCAAATTCAAAATGCACTAAACCAGCCCTGTCATGCCCGAATGCTTCTGTCGGGCATCCTTTCGACCCTCTGAAAAATGGATTCCCGTGGGCGTCACCCCGCTTAAAACATGCGGGAATGACAAAACCGACAGACTCTAGTTAAATCGCTTCGCTATGTTTTTGACCAGGAAGACAATTTATGAAGCTGAGAACACACTTGAAATTGATTGGGGATGCACCTGAATGATGCCAATAAATTACTCAGCACGATACGTTCGCGTTAAATTTCGTATTCTATCCGCATCAATACCACATATTTTGCCTGTAAATTTCAAGCGCAAATTTAAAATCAGCCAGGCGAACGTTTGGAGAAAGCGAATGGTCTGATCCGAAGACATAGCGTGCGCCGCAGCCTTTCATCCCTTCAATAATTCGCTCCACATCGGTCTTTATGAGTGAGCGATTTCCGGATTCCAATATTTTTTTATCCATGCCGCCGAAGAACGCCAACCGGTCGCCGTATTGCTCGGCGTATTTAAGAACATCGCATCCGGCTTTGACTTCCATCGGATTGAGTCCGTCAAAACCGACATCGACGATGAGCGGTAACGCCTCGGTAACGCCACCGCACGAATGCAGCACAACCGGCAAATCAAAGTCGTGAAAAAAGTCGATAATTTCTTTGTAATACGGGAAAATGAGTTTTTCAAGCGCCGAGGGTGAGCAAAACAAACCCTGGCTATATCCCAAATCTTCGTAAAGCCAGATGCCATCGGGTTTTCCAGCTTCTTCGATGAGAATACGAAAATGGGTTTTATAAAAGTCGGTATAAACGCGGTTATAATCGTGAATCCAATCCGGATCGAGCAGCAGCGATTCGTACATGCAAATATCGCCCATGCTCTGCCGCATCAATTCCCAGATGAAAAGGTGCCCATAAAATGCCCACTTGCCCTGTGCACGCCTTTTGGCTAATTCATTTCGGGTTTCTTCGATTTTCAGGCGCTGCCGGTTTAGTTCCAAAAGATGCGGGCGATAAAGGTTATCCCAGGCGCGGCGGCTATTCATCAGAAAATCGATATGTTCCGGTGTGCCCGATTTGTGTTTCCAGTATTTCAGGGCAGCACCGGCGCCGTTTCGACTAATAATCCACTGATCGGTCTCTTCAATTGTCTCTTTGTAATCAGGCAATGGCATGGCATCGAACCAGGGACCACATCCGCAGAGGTCGAAATCGAAATAGTCAGTCGGAGACACGGGATCATCGGAATCATTTGTGGGATAGCCCTCTTCTCTCGCCCATTTTTGCAGCGTATCATACCATGGGGCATCATTGACACCCATTCTTTCAACAGGTTGATTTCGGAGAAGACCATCAATTATTTCGAACGATGTTTGCATATTTTCTATTTCCCAGAACGAACTGTGACCTTATATAATTTTGCAGGAAAGGAGCCTCTATCCGAATGCCTGATCAGGTATTCGATTTCGAATCAAGCACTACAATTACGATACTGGATTTTACAAACGATGCTGCTGCCGTCGGCTCGTCAGAAGGTATTAAAAATATTTCAAATTGTCAACATGAAACTTGGAGATAAAAGACTGTCTTGCGCATCAACATGAAAGCTGACAAAAAAACATTTAATTGCTTGAGTCAATATGCAATTCTCATCGTGTTTTGCGGGTACGTCAGGAATTGAGCCCTGATACGCTTGAAAGACCATTCATTTCAGGGTTCGTACCTGATTTAAGCAGAGTGAAAATCGGGATTTGATGAGATACCTCAGAGATGTGTGGCAGCAGAATTTACAGCCAGTTGCAAACAGCCCGGTACATTTCAGTCCGGCGAAATGAAAATCGGTAACACATCCGCTCGCTTCAAGCTATTCAATGCAGATAGGACTTAAATGTGACAAAATAAGGTGCAATTGTTTTGAAGATATAAAGATCCGACCGACAAAATTTCAATGGAATTGGCTGCGAAATCACATATTATCATGTGGCGCTATGTCTTCATTAAATTGGTACGGGAAACGTTCACGCAACCGCTTTGCGGATTGCATTTTCTCCATCAGTCCTTCGTTGAATTCGAAAGCGCTATTCTGCCCGTACGATTTGAGTATTTGATTCAAGGCGATGGCTTCGGCGATAACAGTGATATTTTTGCCCGGGAAGATGGGCAGCCTGATCAGCGGAATAGGCACCTCGAGAATTGACGTTTTATCTTCATCGATGCCGATTCGCTCGTAATCATCCTCTTCGCTCCACTCCTCAAGCCTTACTTCCAAATGAATACGTTTTTCAAGCTTAATTGAGCGAATGCCAAAGATACTGCGAATGTCAATGATTCCCAACCCTCGAATTTCCATGTGGTGTTTCAGCATTTCGCTTCCTGAACCGATGAGGATATTGGGTGATTGTCTCGTAATATTCACCACATCATCCGCCACAAGTTGGTGACCGCGTTCCACCAGATCGAGGGCGATTTCGCTTTTCCCGATACCGCTCCTGCCTGTAAATAATAAACCAACACCATAGACATCAACTAGCGAGGCGTGCATGGTCAACCTGGGTGCAAATTTTGAATCAAGATAGTATCCGAGTAACTGAATTATGTTCGTTGTAGAAAGGGGAGTTCTGAGAACGGGAATATTTTTAATATCCGCATGTTTCAGGAGCTCTTCCGGGATTTTATTGTTGTCGGTTACAATGAAGCAAGGAATGTCGAATTCCAGAACCTTTTTAATGGAGTTTTCGCGCTCGGAGCTCGAGAGTCTTGTCAAATAGGTAATTTCGGAGTTTCCGAGTATTTGAATCCTCTTGTATGTGAACACATCGACGAAGCCACTGAGAGCCAGGCCGGGTCGATGACAGTCACGCTCTCGAATAACTTTATTTAAATCTCCGCCCGAATTGACGAGTTCGAGTTGTATCGATTCTTTATTATCATCGATCAAAGTTTTTAAGGTAAGCCATTCCATAGTGTGCGCCAGGTTTTACAATTAGTGAATGCCTGCTTAGAGCCTATCCGAAAACCTATTTAAAATAGATTGAATTGGATCAGGCAAAAATTATTATTCCCGCATGTTCTAAGATGGAATCCACC
>JAFGMA010000442.1 GCA_016927835.1 Candidatus Zhuqueibacterota bacterium
AACAAATTAGTATTCCCTTAAGGGAAGCCAGTAACAATGCCCTTTTAGGGCTAAGCAAGCCACCGGCTATGCCGGTGGTAATGACTTATGCCATCTATCCCCATGAAACCTGATTTTTTTGAAATTGGCAGGCGCTTGCTGGCGGAATCCGAAGTCCGAAAGCTTCTTGCGATTGCCCTGGATCAGGCGATTGAAATGTCAGGTGCTGAACGCGGAATGATCATTTTATTTGATTCGGACGGACAAAATTTATTTGAAACCGCGCGCATTTTCAAAAACGAAGACATCGCCCATCCGGAGTTCGAGATCAGTCGCACGATCATTGAAAAAGTGAAAAGCGAAAAGGCATCGATCTGCTTGCGAAATGCCCTGGCAGATCCGATGCTGGGCAAGAGCAAAAGCGTCTCGCGGTTGAAAATCCTGTCCGTGATCTGCGTCCCGTTGAAACATGAAACCAATGTTTTCGGCGTTTTATACCTCGATAATCGTACTGTACGCGGTGTATTTGAACCGGAAACCTGTGCCTTTTTCATCAATCAATTTGCTGAATTCATTTCGCTGGCAGCACATCAGGCGTTGGAGCGAAAACGGCTGCACAATCACGTTTTGCATTTGGAGCAAATTCTCCGGCAGAATTATCAATTCGATTCCATTATCGGGCACGATCCGAAAATGGTGGAGATTCTGAAGCTACTGGCGCAAGTTGCTGATGCTGACGCTACCGTGCTAATTCAGGGTGAAAGCGGCACCGGGAAAGAGCTCATAGCACGGGCTCTGCACTACAATAGTCGGCGCAGCAAAAAGCCGTTTGTGGCGATCAACTGCGCGGCACTTCCCGAACACCTGCTGGAATCCGAGCTCTTCGGTCACGTTCGCGGATCATTCACCGGCGCCATTCGCGATAAAGATGGCTGGTTTGAAACTGCCAACGGCGGCACAATTTTCCTGGATGAGGTTAGTGAAATGCCGCCTCACTTGCAGGTCAAGCTGCTTCGCATATTGCAAAACGGTGAATACTCGCGGGTTGGCAGTACAGAAATTCGGCATTGTGATGTCAGAATTGTTGCCGCTGCCAGCCGGAATCTGCAGACCCTGGTGAAACAGGAAAAATTCAGAGAAGAGTTCTATTACCGTCTCAACGTCATCGATATTTGCCTGCCGCCGCTACGCGATCGCAGGGGCGATATTGCAATTCTGGCGCAGCATTTTGTGAATAAATACGGCGCTAAATATGGCAAGGAAAACCTGCGCCTGTCCCGTGAAGTTGAAACGCTGCTGATGAACTACAGCTTCCCGGGCAATGTCCGCGAACTGGAGAATATGCTGCATCGTGCGATTGTGCTGGCAGAGGGACAGGTTATTGAACCGAACCACTTTCCTGTAAACGTTGCCAACTCCAAAATGACATCTACCTCGAAAAAGCAACTCCCGCCGTTCAGAGAAGCCAAACAGCAGGTCGTAGAAGAATTTGAGCGGAATTTTATCACCGAACATTTAAAAATTAGCAGGGGAAACATCAGCCAGGCAGCACGGACAGCAGGAATTGATTTGAAAAATTTTTATGCGAAGACGAAAAAGTACGGTATTGATCCGCTCGCTTTCAAATAGTGCGAACCACACTTTTGATATCTGCTGAATAAAAAATCCACCAAAATTGACATTCAAGAACACCACAACCTCAGTACTCCATCAAATTTTTTCTTAGCTTCAGCCTCTCCGGATCAGGTGTTTTTGCCAGAACTTTGGTAAAAATACCCAAAATCTTTCCTGATACTTCTCATTTGCCTCGAAATAAGAGCTTTTTTTGATCCTTAAAAAACAGCCGGTTAGAGATATCTGACCGGTTGCTTTGTTTCAGGGATTGCCTGGTACAGGGATTGCCTGTGGAGAGATGGCATTGCTGGATGAGCTAGTAGATAAAGAATCATTTTTTTAATAAAGAGGTCGCTATGGGCAAATTTCAACGTAAATCAGGATTGATTCTGCTCCTGATTTACACGATGCTGCTCAATGCAAATTGGGCGCAATCTCAATCCCGTGAATTTGAATTGGATGCCATTCGATTCTTTGAAGGAGGTTCTGAATCTCCCCCTTCTGCCGAGCATAAAACCGCAAAACACTTTGATAAAAGGACGACGCGATATGTGTATTGCAAGGTTCATTTTAAAAATTTGCTGTATAAAATTCGCGAACAGTGCCATGATGTGACCTGGCGCTATTATGATCCCCAGGATAAATTGTTCGGGGAAGCGACCAGACCACTCACCATGAAATATGAATGGGATCACCCGGCGATATGGCGCGGTTTTGGGTGGAAAGAGCCCGGCAAATTTGAACCCGGAACCTACAAGGTGCATATCTATGTCGATGGTCAGAAAATCGGGCAGGATCAATTTATCATTCTGGATGATGCCGGGGCTTCGGAGAAAGATAGGCTATTTAAGGAATGGGATAAAACCATTCGCGACTCAGGCGAAACCAGCAGCCCGGCGCAAAGTTCGGAGCAAATGCAATTTCAGTTGGAGCGGGCGCAAACCGGTGGCGGTGGAACCTTGCAAACCCAAATCATTGCCAACGAATCCTCTGAGAGCCTCCTGGCAACTGCCTTCAAAGATGCCCGCCGCTACTTTAAGAACGGACCCATTGCGGTAAGTGGTTTCTCTGATGTCTCCGGTCAGGAAACACAAATCTTGTTTCAGGCAAATTACCAGGGGAATCCCGTTGTGGGTTTGGCGACCGCCGTCATAAATCCCCAAACAAAGCAGGCGCAGATAAAATTTATTTTCAACCAGCAGGGACAAATAAGCAGTACGTTAAAAAATGTTGCCCGACAGGCTGGTGCAACAGGCGGTAGCGCACGCAAGAATCCGGTGGAAGCGCTCCAATGGAGCTGGCAGGAATCACGTGAAGGCGCCAGCCGCTTGAAGTTACCGGAAGGCTGGCAGATACTGGATTCGAATGCTCAGGGTATGCTCTATGCCAAAGGTCCCCAGGGTTCGGTTACGTTTGGTTTATACTTCAACATCTATACACCGACGCATCTTTTCGCAACTATCGACCAGAGAATGGTTGTCGCAGCGTACTGTGATCCAGTGTCGGCATTTCGAAATGTTTTCCCTCAAGCGATTTCAAAGTACCTCTATCAAGCTGCCGGATTGACTGCCCCGCAAATGGAGATCAAAGTCATAGAATCCGCTCCGATGAACTACCCGCCTCCCGGTCAGGCAGCCCTGATTAATTGTGAAGTCAAAAGCACGCAATCCGATGGCACACGCAAACACACGCGAGGATTGGCAGCGGTTATCACTGCGCCAACCGGGATGACTCAATGGTTACTCTATTATTCTGAAATCGCTTCACCGGCGAGTTCATTCGATGAAAATTTTCCGATTTTATGGGAGATCTGGAAATCCTGGAAAACATCGAGTAAGGTGTTTCAGCAGCGAATTGATGATGCGCTGAAAAGCATGAGCGAAACCAATCGAAACTATCAGCAGGCGATGCAGGAGCGGGATCGGGTCATGGAAGACACGTTCTCCGACTGGGATGAATATATCCGGGGTTATCGCTATATTGAAGACACAAATGATGATGGATTGTACCAGGTTAACTTGCATCTGGCGCAGCCGTTGGTTCAAAAACTGAATGACGACCTGGGGTATCAGCGGTATCGGGAGGTACCGATGCGGGAATTTAATCGAATGTATTAATTTTATTATTCTTAGAAAACAGATTTAATCAAGTTGGACAGCTATAAATATCCCCCTAAATCCCCCTTCAAAGGGGGACTTACTGGATTCCCCCTTTGAAGGGTGCTAGGGGGATGTAAAACTGCGAAAGAAATATTTCTATCAAATTACACTTGACGGTCTCGTAAAAAGTCTGGGACAAAGCTTTGTGACACAATATGAGGTGTTAATCGAATTTAATTATATCAATATATTGTGGTTCTTGATAGTGCGCTCGACTTTTTACGAAT
>JAFGMA010000443.1 GCA_016927835.1 Candidatus Zhuqueibacterota bacterium
AACAAATTAGTATTCCCTTAAGGGAAGCCAGTAACAATGCCCTTTTAGGGCTAAGCAAGCCACCGGCTATGCCGGTGGTAATGACTCCTTGGTAAAAAACCTATTTATACTGCATCGCCTTTTCCTCCCCGCGCAGCACTTTCAAAATACCATCGCGCAGTGATTCGAGTTCCTGCTCGCCCGGGAATTCGTGGATTTCGATGTTCAATGGTGCCAGGTAGCGTTTCATTTCATCGACGAAATAGCGCGAAAATACCAGTCCGCCGGTGAGCACGATGGCATCTATGGGATCGCCTTCGAATGCCGGCACCAGGGAGGCTGCCTGTTTGCTTACAGTGTAAATCATGGCATCGAGCATCAGTCTGGCTTTCCGATCCCCCTTCTGCACCCGGGCTTCAACCTCGCGCATGTCATTGGTTCCCAGCAGGTCGACCATGCCGCCCTTGCCGTGAATTTTCTTGCGCAGTTCGGCTTCGGTATATTTTCCGCTGAAGCACAGATCGAGAAAGCTTTCGGTGGGGATCATGCCGGCGCGTTCCGGTGAAAACGGTCCGTCGCCGTGGACACCGTCATTCACATCCACGGTTCTGCCTTTTCGGTGCGCGCCCACGGTGATACCGCCGCCCAGGTGCGCGATAATCAGGTTCAGGTCTTCGTATAATTTATCCATCTGGCGCGCGTATGCCCGGGCAACGGATCGCTGGTTCAGCGCGTGCCACAGGCTGATGCGTTTGATTTCCCGGAAGCCGGTAATTTTCGCTTTGCGCTCCATTTCGTCCACCACTACCGGATCCACGATGTACGCCGGTTTGCCAATGCTGCCCGCCAATTCACTGGCAATCAGCGCGCCCAGATTAGAGGCATGCTCGCCGTACCTTCCCGCGAGCAAGTCCTGTTTCATCTTCTGGTTGACTTCGTACGTGCCGCCCTTGACCGGTGCGAGTAAGCCGCCGCGCCCCACAATGCCCTCCATTTCGCTCAGTTTAATGCCGTTATCTTCGAGCACCTTTGCGATGGTTTCCTTGCGAAACGCGAATTGATCGACGATGCGATCGAAAGGAGCCAGATCCTCCGCCGAATGCGAAATACTGGTTTTGAATTCCTCCTCCTCGCCCCGGAAAACCGCGAGTTTGGTCGACGTCGAGCCGGGATTGATGGCTAAAATTCGGCAGCGCGGGAAAAACGTATCATTGGGCGTGTGCCTGTACTGGGGTGATTTTTTAAGCAGCAAAATCAGGGCTTTTGCACCCAGGATGATATCTTCGACAGTTGAGGAGCGAGAAAAATCAATTGCTTGCGCACGGAGTCCGCCGGAAACCAGCACGCGTTTGCTTGTGGGATAACGCAACGCATAAATATGATACAGGAAGTTGCCCAAATCAAGATTGGGCGCGATGAGCACGTTGGCTTTGCCTTCCGCCGAGTCCGGATCGAATTCATCTTTCAATTTGAATGCGGCAGCCTCTTCCGAGAGCGCGCAGGAGATTTGCAATTCACTTTCAATTTTGATAGTGGCATAAATTTCATCTTGTTGAATCAATTTATCGAGTTTTTCGGGAATTTTTTCGCCGGCTTCGCGCACCATCAATACCGAGGTGCCGGTAGCCGAGCCTTTGGTGGAGTAGCTGACAATAGCCCCGTAGATGTTTTCCAGCGCCTCGGGAGGGATGATTTCGCGCGCGATTTTGCACGCACCGACCGCGATATCGGACAGTTTTTCAGCATTCATTTCGGTATTTACCGCCACATCAGCGAAAATGGCGATCCGCTGCTGGTAGGGTTTTTCCGGGTGCTCATCGGGCAGGGCAAAAATCGCAACTTCGAAAACCGTGTCGTCGTGTTCGAGTAAATTCATCGACGGAACGAAAAAATCCTTTGCGGTGATCGTCAAGCCGGAGAGCACCGCATCAGCGTAGCCCATGCGCACGGCCATGATGGCAAAATGGGTCGCATCATCCATCAGCTCGAGTGCGTGTTTGTAATTCATTTGCCAGTCAGTGCCGCGGCTTATTTGGGATAGTTTCTCGGCAAGGTTTTTTTTGACTCCACTTTCTTGCCGGTGATCAAGCAGTTTGGCGTTATGAAAAAAATACTCGATCCAGCGATTGGAGAGGCTGCCCTCCTTTTTTAAAATTCTGTATACGTCATCCTTTTTTGCCAGTAGCACCATTTTAGTCAAATTGGTGAGCCGGCTCGCAGCCAGAATCATCCGCGGATCGTGAGCTTCCGGAAAAATAAATGTCGGCGCCGGTTTATTAATTTGATGAATTTGTTTCTCAATATTTTTTTCTAAATCATACATGGTTGTTTGTTCCCCGATTTGTGCTGTTCCGAAAAGTAATAGGTTGCTGAACGCTGTTGGTAGGGTAAAAGCGAGCCAAAGCAAGCTTTGGCACTCTTTATTATTGCATCGGTGTCGGCTCAAGTGACTTGAAACGACGTCACAATTCGCCCATTGCAGCGAGTACCAGGGCGCTGCCGACCACGCCCGCGGTTTCTGCGCGCAAGCGTCTTGGTCCCATCGAGAGCAGCTCGTACCCGTGTTGTTGGGCTAATTCGATTTCTTCCGGCGAAAATCCGCCTTCGGGTCCGATGAGCAATACGCCGTCCCTTGAATAGGTATTTTCATGCCGGGGCTGGTGGTTCGATAAGATTTGCGCAAGCGGACGCGCATCGGCTCCGTTGTCTGCAACTAATTTTACCGGAAGATGAGAGTGCTGTTCCAATATTGATTCGAAGCCCTGAACCGCTGTGATTTCAGGCAGCACTGATCGAGCGCATTGCTTCATGGCAGCCAGCGCAATTCGCTGCCATCGCTGGTTTTTTTTCTGATTTTCATCGCCGATGCTTCTTGCAGTCAGCATGGGTACAAATCGTGTAATGCCGATTTCGGTGCATTTTTCAATGACCAGGTCGAAATGCCTGCCTTTCAGAAGCGCCTGCGCAAGTGTCAACTGAAAATAGGGTTCGCCCTGGCGCCGCCGTTTTTTGACTATTGTCCCCTGGGCAAAGCTGGCATCAATTTTGAAAATTTGAAACAGAAAACTGTTGCCCTGTCCGTCAGTTGCTGTGGCAGAATCCCCGACTTTCTTTCGCAGGACATGCACCAGGTGCTTGAACTCATCTCCGCTGATGATCAGCGTTTGCGAATCGACATCTTCCGGCTTAACGAAAAACAGTTCCTCATGCAGCATCAAAACGGTACTCCCACATCAAATAGTATCCATTGCCCCGCTCCGGAATCGCTGATACCGTATTCTAACCTCAAAACATCAATATAGGACAGGTGAAAGTGGATGCCGGCGCCATATCCGGTCATCAAGTTCCGGGCATTAAATTCGGATTGTTGCATCCAAACCATTCCCGTATCGACGAAAAACTCGCCGCTGATTCCGAATTTCAGATTGCGATAATAGTCTCTGAACGGCGTATCCTGGAAAAATGTGTGGTACGTGATTTTTGTCAGCGGGAAGCGGATGCCAGCACCACCGATGACACGATTTTCCCCTTCTGCCTGATCGTAGAAATAGCCCCGGATACGTTCACTGTAACCCAGGAACAGATGGCTGTAAACCGGAATTCTTCCGCGTGATAAATCAACTGCGGAGCGAAGCGCCAGTGTCCAGCGGCGTGCCAGCGGAAGGTATGAACGAAAATCGAAGCCGTAAAACGAAAAATTGATCGCGCTGTTTTCATGCCCGGATTTTTGGGCATAGAGCTGCAGATTCACCCCCTTATGCGGATATTCATACAGGTCACGGGTATCGACGCGGAATTGAAGGCGATAGGTAAGCCAGCGATCAATGCCGGATGCATTCAGCGTATAAACGGCTTGCTTTGCAGTGGTTTTCAACTCTATATAGGACATTCCGAAATCGAAGTACGTATGAAATCCAAAGCGTTTGCCCAGCGTCAAGCCCGTACCGGTGCGTTTCTCTTTGAAACTTTCGATATTCAGGCTGTTGTTTTGAAACGTTCCCTTGTAAATGTCGAAGCGCGCATACAGTTTTGAATTTCCTCCGAACCATGGGTTTTTATAGGCAAAAGTGAGTGTCGGATTGTAGCCTGCCCAGAATTCACCATTGAGCGATTCGTTTCGTCCCCGAAAATTATAATATGACAATCCCGCGCCATAGGACAGCTTTTTCCAGCTTCGTTCGTTACGAAAGAACAGCGGGTAGGGGAAGATGTACAATTTTTCGGTAACGATGAATATCAGAATGATGCCATCGTCCTGGTGCATGCTGGAAACTTCGACGCGCGTAAACAGCCTGAGATTCTGAATTCGCTTGCACTCCATTTCAATATCATCCGCGGTTGCATAGCTGCCAGGTTTCAGCTTCAATTCGCGAGTGATGATGTAATTCCTGGTTTTTTTATTTCCCAGAACTTCGATGTCGATTATTTTAATCGCTGTTTTTGAATCAGCGCCAAAAACGGAAGATGTATCGACGGTACTCCGACAGAGGGCAATCTGTCGCGGCGCATTTAAAACGAGGAACGCGACCAGCAGGATTATTTTGAATTCGCGCCAATGCTGTAGATGCATTTTTTTCCAACGTAATAGGTTGAGGATCATGAATGCAATGGTTACAGAAAAGAAAAATTAGTCTGAATAAGTTAGGGAAAATATACATCAGAATCAAGAGAAAAAGCTGAAATACTTGTTGACTTTAAGCAAAAAAATCGTTAAATAAAGTCAATTTATTCTTCCCTAAAATTGTCTGGAGGTGGGAAAAAGCTGAGCATCATAGTCGAATCGAAATTAATCCGTTGATTCTCTGCTCAAAAACTGTCGGGGAAGCCAATCGTTTCGGCTGGTCGAGGGATAGCTGCCGGAATCTTATACATATCGAAAGCAAATCCCGATACAGATTGCCGGAATGATTCAATCATGCCCTGTGCGAACAGATTCTGCATCATCACGATCGGTACATACTGCTCCTCCAGCCTTGACAAAATTGAGGTTAAATTTGGACTGGTTCTTCCTGGGTGTATTTTTCATCGGATTGATCATGCTGATCGGAATTACCGAAGGCATTCGGCGGTCATTTCATTGGGCGCCGGAGGCAACGCGAAAGGTAGTGCATATCGCCACCGGTTTATTGATTGCGGCAACGCCGCTCTTAATCAAAAGCAGAACGCCGCTATTGCTGATAGCCGCGGCGTTTGCGATTGTGAATGCATTTGCGATTCGTTTCAATTTTTTGAAAGGGATGCACAGCACCAATCGGCATACATACGGAACGGTATTTTATCCGCTTGCATTCATTTTGTTATTGCTTTTATTCTGGGAAAATCATAAAGCGGTATTGATTATCTCTGTGCTCATTATGGCGATAGCCGATGCACTGGCAGCTATTGTCGGTGAAAATATCGCGCATCAGCATCACTATAATCTGATCGGTGAGCGCAAATCCATAGAAGGCTCGATAACGATGTTTGCAGCCACACTGGGTATCACCTTCAGTGGTTTGAAGTTAGGCGGGATTTATAACGGGTACGAAATCACAACCGCCCAGTGTTTATGGACAGCAGTCATCGTCGGGATCATTGCTGTGGTGACTGAAGCGCTCTCACGAAAAGGCTCCGACAATCTTTCGGTTCCATTGAGCGTCGGTTTCATCCTGCATTTCATGGTCACGCGCTTCAATAGCGGCGTTTTTGCCGAGAATATCCAATTGACAATCGGCGTTGGGCTGGGAATGCTTATCGTTATCGGTTCGTTCTACGTACAATTTCTGGATGCGAGTGGTGCCATTTCAACATTTTTGCTGGCAGTGCTCGTTTTCGGTGTTGGAGGCTGGAAGTTCGGATTTCCGATTCTCACGTTTTTCATTTTGTCCAGCCTGTTATCCCGCGTTGGCAAAGAGCAGAAAAAACAACTGCAACAGACCTATCAGAAGTCGAGTAGGCGCGATTTGGGGCAGGTTATCGCCAATGGCGGTATTGCCGGTGCTCTGGTGCTAATCTGGAATTTCGAGCGCAGTGATTTGTTGTACTACCTTTACCTGGGCGCACTGGCAGCGGTGACTGCCGATACCTGGGGCACAGAGATCGGTTTCTTTGCGAAAAAAATGCCGCGGCTGATTCTCAATTTCAAACCGGTAGCGCGCGGCACCTCCGGTGGGATTACTATCGAGGGAACCCTTGCCGGTTTTGCAGGTGCAACGATTATCGGATTTTCCGGCTGGCTCACGAATCCCTCGTTTATTTCGTGGCATTACATGGCGCTCATCGGCTTCTCCGGGCTTTTCGCCAGCTTCATTGACAGTTTGTTAGGCGCTACAATTCAGGCGCAATTTAAATGTCCGAAATGCCAGAAAATTACCGAAAAAGCAGTTCATTGCGGTGGTGTTGCCACGCAACATGAATTGGGCTTGAAGTGGGTGGACAACGACATGGTGAATATTATCTGTGCTTTTTTCGGTGTGCTGTTTGTATGGTTTGGAATTTATCTCGCGCAATAGGGTGGGGAGGCGGCTGCAGCGCATGCCTGCCGGATATAGACTTGTGCCCGAAATAAAGCACAGGCAACTCAAGGCGGCTATCATCCTGGCTAAGGTGTAGCAGCACCGGATGTTTGAAGTTCTTCTGTTGATCGTGCACGGTACAAAATGACGCCGGAATGGATTGAATGATGGTCCATCTTTTCTATGACATATAAAAATACGTATAACCAAAGGAAGAGAATAAGCAGCATTGAACTATGATATCGAAGCATCAAATACATCAATATATCAAGCGGCTTTACAGTCAGGAACCAGATGACGATACCCTGGAGTATGAATTAGAGCAATTCACCAGTATGCGCTCTGACCTTGTTTACGCATTGGTCGAACTATTTGATACAACTGATATTCGATTCAAGCAGTTTATCGTACGTGCGATTGATCTGGTTGAAAATACTCATTCGTTTCCGATCCTGACAGAAATAATGTACAAGTCCGATAAATCCGATGAAATTAAAGTATATGCCGCAATAATCATGGGGTATCTCGGCGGATTTGTAGATCATTCAGTATTGAAAAATGCACTTACAACGCCGGACGATCTGGATAAAATTATCACCCAGAACTTGCTTCGTGATCTCGAAAGTCCATTCTTCTTCCAGGATTTTTTAAAGCTTTTTCCGGAACTGCCATTCGAACAAAAGCTGGCGATACTGGCATCGCTGGAGTCCAGGAAAGGGGATGCGCGGTTAGCCGAAATTGCAGGCGCGCTGTTGAATTACTGCGATTCAAACGAGCTTTTGGACGGGCTTGTTCGAGTACTCCAATGCAGCCAGAGCACCAATGCCTATCCATTCCTGAAACAAATTATCCAGAAGTCCACCTCGCGCGAGGTACAGGCGCTTGCCAGAAAAGCCATTTTTGCCCTGGGAGAGCTTGATAAAAAAGGAGAATTGCTGCGCCTGGAGCCGCAAAACGTTTTCCACGAAGCGTATGTCAGCAGTCACGACGGGAGCGGCAATCAAATTTGTGTGTTTGCTACGAAAAGCAAAAATCGGCACATTAAATTATTCAGTTTCATCGTGTGCGATTCCGACGGCATTTCGGAGGCGTTCGGAAATGAGTTTAGCAGGCACGAGTACGCTGATTATATCAATGAAATCAAACACAACGATGCATTTTTATTCGTGAAGGTATCGCCCGAACATATTATTAACAAAACCAAACAGGTCGAAGCACAAGAACAAGCCATAAATACCCAGTTGCCACACGAATATACGGCATGGCGAGATATCTTTAACTGTCAATATGATACTGGCTATTGGGACAAGAAAAATGTCGAATACAACAAGCTCATCGAGGATACAAAATCCGAATTGGATAAGCTGATACCTCGTTCAATTGAGTTATTTGAGGATAAAGCCATTTACACAAGCTGGATTCTGAATCATATTCAACTGCAGGATGATTTGGATCGCCTGGAGCCGCTTTACGATAGCTTTGGTGCCGGAAGCAAAAAGCTATATGAGGAGATGGAAAAAGCGTGCACCAACTCATTCAGCCGCATTTTCGATAAACGATTCATCGAATTGCTGCGGGTAAGGTTGCTGGAATTTTCTTACCTGAGCTTTTTGAAGAACCGCATTTTTCAGGCACAATTGGCGTTTGCGACAGCGCATTCGTTTCAAATCGGTAATATTGCTG
Organism: Candidatus Zhuqueibacterota bacterium; assembly: GCA_016927835.1. Lineage (GTDB taxonomy): Bacteria > Zhuqueibacterota > Zhuqueibacteria > Thermofontimicrobiales > Sulfurfontimicrobiaceae > Sulfurfontimicrobium. The sequence goes on from JAFGMA010000443.1 coordinate 8,157, forward strand.
AAAATCTTTTCCTGAATTTTATGCTGAGATATTCATTCACATATTATATTGAGGAAGACGACGACCTCGAGTACGAAGACGATCAGCTTGACATATTTGATGACGAACTCGATCTGGATTTTGAAGAGGAAAGGGAGGAAGAACGGTTATTGCGTGCTCTAAACCGATCCAGAAATGCTGCATCCGGCGTGACGGAGCCGGAATCTGAGCCTGACACCATACATAGACCGGCGCTGTTGCCTGAAAATTCGGATTTATCCAGCTTTGAAAAGTTGGATTTTTTGCGAAAAACTCTTCCTGAAATGAGTTTCAGCAAATCTTTCCCGCCGCACTTCAAATCGCTTCCCGCGGAACAGCAGGTGCGATTATTAAATTTGTGGGAATTTAAATATGATGAATTCATTTTCCACATGGTTGGCGATATTTTCTGGGAAGATTTGCGGAATGAATTAGTTTTGACTATAGACTCAAAAATCCTGGAGGGCTTCACCGCAGAAGTTGAAACGGAATTTTTGGGGCGCATGCCTGAACGTGGCTACAACTGGGAACATCTGCGTTTGGCACGGCGTTTATGGAAAGAATTTGTTTTCGTCAGCGGAAACCAACTCAAACCGAAAAAGAGGCACGAAGCCTGGGCAGCGGCAATTGAATACCTGACCGGTGCTGTCTGTTTTGACCGCGATCCACAAGCAATTGTTGCAGCAGATTATAATGTGAGCACAGCAACGCTTGCAGCCCGCTATAAAAAAATAATCGAAACCTTAAATATTACAGTTTATAGAAGTGATGTAGATAAACAATTTCACCAATTGAGCGATTTTATAAACTTACTATCTAAAATAAACAAGGAGGATGTATGACGATTATTGAAAGTGTTCATGGACGTCAAATACTGGATTCGCGAGGAAATCCAACCGTCGAAGTCGAAGTTTCGTTGAGCAGTGGTGTTGTGGGGCGCGCTGCCGTGCCATCAGGGGCATCGACCGGTGAACATGAAGCCATTGAATTACGAGACGGGGATGAAACCCAATTTCTGGGAAAGAGCGTCATGAAAGCCGTGGAGAATGTGAATGATGTCATCGCTGAGGAAATCATCGGTGAAGATGCAATCGATCAGGTGTTGATCGACCAGATCATGCGCGATCTGGATGGTACGAAAAATAAAGCCAAACTCGGTGCGAATGCAATTTTAGGCGTGTCGATGGCTGTGTGCAAAGCCGCTGCTGAAACGGTTGGATTGCCCCTGTTTCAATATATCGGTGGCATCAACGCCAAAACGCTGCCTGTTCCGATGATGAATATTTTAAATGGTGGCAGTCATGCGGATAACAATGTCGATCTCCAGGAATTTATGATTATGCCTGCCGGTGCACCCAGTTTTTCAGAAGGTTTGCGCATGGGAGCGGAAATTTTTCATACCCTGAAAAAGGTGTTGAAAACCAAAGGACTGAACACGGCTGTCGGTGATGAAGGTGGTTTTGCACCGAATCTAAAATCAAATGAAGAAGCGCTGATGGTCATCATGGAAGCCATCGAAAAAAGCGGGTACAAAGCCAATGAAGATGTATTTATCGCCCTGGACCCGGCTTCCAGCGAATTTTTTGACGCGCAGAAAAATAAGTACCTGCTCAAATCCGAGAACAAAGAGTTGACGCCGGCTGAGATGGTTGATTATTATGTCGGATTGGTGAAGCGCTGCCCGATCGTATCGATTGAAGACGGAATGGCAGAAGATGACTGGGACGGGTGGAAAATTATGACCGATAAACTCGGTTCCAAAATTCAACTCGTCGGCGACGATCTGTTTGTGACCAATACCGAACGCCTGAAAAAAGGTATTAAAAATGGGATTACAAATTCAATTTTGATTAAGGTCAACCAGATCGGAACCCTTTCAGAAACACTAGATGCCATTGAAATGGCAAAATGTGCTGGCTACACATCGGTTGTGTCGCACCGCTCAGGGGAAACCGAAGATACTACTATCTCTGATTTGGTCGTTGGCGTCAATGCGGGGCAGATTAAAACCGGATCTACTTCGCGCACCGACCGCATCTGTAAATATAACCAATTGCTTCGAATCGAAGAGTACCTGGGTGATGCCGGCGTGTATGCTGGTTTAAACGTAATTAAACGCAAATAATCCTGTAATCTGATTCGCACTACGAATATTTTCTGTGAAACTAAAAACACAAAATGCTTCCGGCAGGTTTATTCCAGTGGCGGTGATACTTGCCTGTATTGTTGCCCTTGTGGTTATCTATATTCTTTTTGTCCAGGGAGATTACGGATTGTACCAGTATTGGCAGCTTCAGAAAGAGAAGCGCAGCCTGGAACAAAAAATCGATGAGTTGAAAGCTGAACGCGATTTATTGGATAGAGAAATTGAGCTGTTGAAGTCAAATAAAATGTATATCGAGAAGGTTGCCAGAGAAAAATATAAAATGGGGCGACCTGATGAAACAGTTTATTATATCGAAGCTGATTCATCGCAAAAGCCATAATGGAAGCAGTAATGTGAGTTTTCTAAAATTTTGTGCGAACGCAAAATAGAATTTGCCGATCGAAAGTGAAAACATGTACGCTCACGTTTGATTATGGTGTTAAAGTTGGTTTAAAAAAAGCAGCATTTCTTGCTGCTTTTTTTTTAATATCAAGTAGTTATGAATAAAACTAATACATATTTACTACAAAAATTATGCCACTCATTTCCAAAATCACTTGACAATAATCCTAAATTATTTTATATTAAGAGGTATAAAAATTCGGATGCGCGCAAGTGTAAGAGCCTTGTTTTTTTAGCGATAAAAATTCAGATATTATATGCCTTGCTTGAATTCGAAGCCATTTGAAAGACCGGGCTATCTGTTTTCAGATGGACTGTGTTCGTGCGAATAATTATCATGGAGTATACATTGACGGCAGCCATTGCGGATGTTGAAAAAATTGAGCAGTTGGCGAAATTGGAATTCACCGATGCACAAAGACAAACCCTGAGGCAAGAATTGGAACAGATTCTTGAATATGTGGCACAACTCAACGAACTGGAGACTGCGGATGTTCCGCCCACTTCCCACGTTTTGGAGATAACGAATCGATTTAGGGAGGATCAGACGGAAAAGTGGCTCTCGCAAAAAGAGGTGCTGGCGAATGCGCCGCTGCAAAAAGCGGGATTTTTCAGCGTGCCTAAAGTGGTTGATAAAAAATAAACATTAAATTGTATTTTAAAACATCGAAAATGGGAATCCGGACAGGTAATAGCGGAGTCAGGTTTGACGACTAAAAAAAATACGAAATATATTTTCATCACCGGCGGCGTCGTTTCTTCCCTGGGGAAGGGAATTGCTGCCGCGTCGATTGGTATGCTGCTTAAATCCCGGGGATTGAAAGTAACCATCATTAAATTTGATCCGTATATCAATGTTGATCCGGGTACACTGAGTCCCTTCCAGCACGGCGAGGTTTTCGTTACCGATGATGGTGCGGAAACTGATCTTGATCTGGGACATTACGAGCGTTTCCTCGATCAAAATATGGGACGCGTCAACAATTCTACCACAGGGCAAATCTATGAAACTGTTATCACTAAAGAGCGACGCGGTGACTACCTCGGAAAAACGGTTCAGGTTATTCCGCATATAACAAATGAAATCAAGCGCCGGATAAGGCAGGCAGCACAAGAACCGAAAGTGTTCGACATCGTTATCGTCGAAATCGGAGGTACTGTCGGAGATATTGAGAGCCAACCCTTTTTGGAGGCAATCAGGCAGTTGGCTTTGGAACTGGGAGCTGAGAACGCGATTGATATACACCTGACCCTGGTTCCATACATCAAAGCCTCGGGCGAATTGAAAACCAAGCCCACACAGCATTCAGTGATGAAACTGCGAGAAATTGGTATTCAACCGGACATTCTGCTTTGCCGCACAGAACACCATCTATCGGCGGAGTTGCGCGCAAAGATCGGTCTTTTCTGCAATGTGCCGCCAGAAGCTGTAATTCAAGCGCTGGACGTGAACAGTATTTATGAAGTTCCCCTGGCTTTTCGCTCGGAAGGACTCGACGATCTGGTGCTCCGAAAACTCCAGCTTACCAATGGCGAACCCGATCTGGAAAAATGGCATGAACTGGTTGAAAAAATCAAGCAGCCCGCGAAAAACGGAAAAGTCATCAACATTGCTATGTGCGGCAAATACATCGGATTGCATGATTCATACAAAAGCATTATCGAATCTTTCAATCATGCCGGTGCTCAGAATAATGTGCACGTAAAATTGAAATGGGTGAGTTCTGAAAACATTGAACTGAACGGAGCAGATAAGTACCTTCAGAATATCGATGGATTATTGATTCCCGGCGGATTCGGCGAAAGAGGCATTGAAGGCAAAATCAGCGCAATTCAGTATGCACGGGAAAAAGGCATCCCGTTTTTTGGGATCTGCCTGGGATTGCAATGTGCAGTGATCGAATTTGCAAGGCATGCCTGTGGATTAGCGGATGCCAATAGCCTGGAATTCGCACCGGATTCATGTACGCCGCTGATCGATCTGATGGAAGAACAGAAATCAATCCGGTCGTTGGGCGGAACCATGCGGCTGGGTTGCATGCCTTGCATCCTGAAAAAAGGTACGCTAGCTTATAAAATTTATGGCAAAGACCGAATCGCCGAGAGGCATCGGCATCGCTACGAAGTCAACAATGAGTATCTTCAGACTCTGCAGGAACATGGTATGGTATTCAGCGGCGTCAATCCGGATATCGACCTGGTGGAAATGATTGAATTGAAAGAGCATCCATGGTTCGTGGGCTGTCAATTCCATCCGGAATTCAAATCAAGGGCGTTGAAAGCACATCCTCTGTTTCGCGAGTTTGTTGCGGCTGCAATAGATTTCCGTAAAGATAAGACTTCGAAAAAGGAGTAGGGAATGCATCTTCTTCAACGGTTCAGAGCAAAAACATTCCGTGGCGCGATCATCGGCATCATTGGACTTGGCATGGTGATGCCGACGTTCGTTTTCGCGGACGGCTCGGTAAACGCCAATCCCGATGAATTGATTACGCTGGCTGTTTTGGATTTCAAGAATACAACCGGTCGTTTCCATTTGGATCGGCTCGAGAAAACTCTACCTGAAATGCTGAAAACCGAATTATCGCAAACGGACAAAATCATTGTTGTTGAAAGACAGCGCCTCGAAGCAATTATGAACGAGCAGGCTCTGGTTTTGAGCGGCGTGATTGATGAACAAGCCGCGCTGAAAGTTGGGCAATTTTTGGGCGCACAATACATTATCACCGGAGAAATAACGTATTCCGGCAGAAAGCTGAGGATCGATTCGCATATCCAAAAAACAGAAACCGGTCAGGTGATAGGCGAAAAGGTTATCGGATCTGATACTGAAGTATTGGATAAAATGATCCAGGTTTTGGCAACAAATATCATTTACAATTTAACCGGCACCGGCGAAAAAGTCACCAAAGTCACGTTTGGCAAACTGCCCACAAACTGGTTTTTAGGCGCCACCGCTGTCAGCGCCCTGGGACTGGGATTGACTCATTCCACGTACAAAAAATATTATGATGATTACAAGGCAGCGAACAGGCTGGATGATATCGATTCAAATTATTCAAATGCCAATCGTTATCGAAAAAGCCGTGATTTACTCATTGGCGCAACAACCGCGCTGGGCATAACCACCTTCGTATTGTGGCTGGTGTCAACGTCGAATCGCAACGAGATTCTCGCGATGGGTGAAGATGCGGATTATCTTAAGGATCGACAGAAGCTTCTGGTTGATGTTCAGGTGAATCCTTGTATGGTTTCATTCAATCTTTGCTATCAGTTTTAGGAGGCTCCATTGAAACTTCGTGTCAGGCTGTTTTTATCCGGTTTAACCCTGAGTTGCCTGCTCATCGTGGCATGCGATCTCGATCGCACAAATCCACTGGATCCAAAGAATCCGGATAGCTATCGATCTATGCCCATCGTCGCGGAAGTTTTTGTAAATGATGATATTGCCATCCAAAATGAATATTGTGATTATGCGTTGACAGCGATCGAGAATTTGAGCGATTCATATACGCGCGAGCAGTTGATGATCGTTGAGTATCATTTGCCCTATCAAACAAAGCCTGATAATGATCCCAATATATCGGATAATTTCATTCCGCTGTACGAAAGCTATGCACCCGTTCCCGATGAACGGGGGCTGCCGGATATTTTCCTGAATGGCACAAGCCAGCGGATTCAGGGTGCGTCAAGTCTGCCAACGGTACAGGAGCGCTTGAAAGCATCTTTGGCATCTGAATCGGGCAAGAAGAGCTATTTGACAATCGAGGCAAGTCTGTCACAATCGGGTAGCAATTATAGCATTAGCGGAAAAATCGCCCGGCTCGGAAAGGATGATTTGGCGAATGCTGAAATTACTGCTGTGCTGATTGAGGATCTGTCCCGGGAAAATGCTCACTTTGTGGCGCGCTTTTTGTTTTCAAGTCAAACGATTACCAATTTGAAACACAGCGAAAGCCTCGATTTCACGCTAACCTCTTCAGGCTCTACCAGTTTGACTGGCGAAGACGTCGGTGCAATTGTTTATGTACGAAGCATTCAGAATAAACAGATTGCAGGGGCGGTGCATCTCAAATAAATCCGGAGAGAGAAATAAAATGAGAATACCAGTATACATCATTTTGTTTTTTTTATTGATAACGTTGGGCTGCAGCGTTGTCGACAAAATCGTAAATAAGCCGCCCATCATTAACGGAGTCTATGCGCTGCGTACACAAATCAATGCCAAAGATACCACCACAGTGTGGGTGGCAGCAGAAGACCCTGATGGGGATAAATTGAGTTATACTTGGAGCAGCGAAAATAGCGGGCATTTCACATCCGAAACAGGCGTGGCAGTGGTCTGGAACGCACCAGAACTTTCAGGAAATTATAATATTTTCGTACGGGTGCGCGATGAAGATGGCGGAGAGGACAAGAAATATGTTACGATCACCGTTGTTGGTGACGAAACGCCGGTCGTCCAGATAACCCATCCACAAGATCGGGATGTCATACCCGGTCGAGGCGTTCTATCGATTGAGGCGCTCGCACAGCATCGCCTGGGAATCGGAAAAGTTGAATTTTTCATCAATGATACGCTGATGGAAACCGATTTGCAGGCGCCATATACGTACGTTTGGCTTTTAAACGGCGTTTCGGGAGAAGTGAAAATTTCAGCCAAAGCGCACCGACTCAGGTGGATTGGGAATCCGGGGGAAGATTCGGTGCGGGTGACGATTGAAGGGATTTCCGGCTGGCCACTTTAACGCTTCAGCATTGAATTCATCGGAAGCCGCATCGAAAACCTGGTTCCGAAGCGATATTGGAAAACGTATTTGCGGAGTACAGAATCTGTTGGATTTAAAATACTTGATTACCAAGCGCTTTAAAAACTGGATCATTTATATCCTCGTAAAAGGCTTTTTCAATTTGCTGAGAATTTTGCCCAGGAGTTTCTGTTTTTTTCTGCTGACGCGAATCTCGCTTTTATGTTTTTATGTGATTCCCGACGCGCGGAAGAAAACTATTCGCAATTTGACGCGCGTATTCGGAAGCGAAAAGAATGCTGCTGAAATTTGGAAGATGGCGAAATCAGTGTTTAGAGACCTTGGAAGAAATGCAGTGGATATGTTCCGATTGAAACAGGTTGTTGGCAAAGATCCCGATCGTTATGTCACCTGTCATGGCTGGGAAAACCTGGATAACGCGCTTGCAAAAGGCAAGGGTGTGGTTGTGATCACCGGGCATCTCGGTTGTTGGGAATTGATGGCGGGCTATGTCTCCTCAAAAGGCTATGCCGTGAGTGTCGTGGGAACGCCATTGTACGATCCAAGATTGGACAAAATGCTCGTTGACAATCGAACATCGGTGGGATTAAAAAATATTATCAGAAGCACTGGCGCGCGTGAAATTCTCAGAACGCTAAGGAATGGAGAAATTGTCGGAATCCTGATCGATCAGGATACGCGAGTCGATGGCGTTTTTGTGGATTTTTTAGGCAAACCGGCGTTTACACCGGTCGGACCGGTTGTGCTGGCATTGAAAACCGGCGCTGCAATTGTGCCCATGGCAATTCATATTGATGAGCGTAATCGCCATATTATCGAAATGGAACCGGAAATTGATCTTCAAACTACCGACGATAAGGAGAATGACCGCCTTTTGATTACCTTGAAATGCTCGAAGGCGATCGAAAAATTGCTTTTGAAAAATGTCACGCAATGGGTCTGGATGCATGAGCGCTGGAAAACACAACCAAAAGAAAGTGTGGAGTAAATGCCATTTCAAACGGTTAAAGGGATTTGGATTCTGTGTTTCATTTTAGCAGTCGCAGGCTGCAAAAATTCAACATCTACCGTTCAAACGCCCCAAAAAAAAACAGAGATACCCGACCAGGAAGGCTGGAATTCCATTTTGACGCTGTCGAAAGAACAGATTACACTGGCAATTATCCGGTACGGACACATGAAAAAATTTACCAGGAAAAAAATGGTTTTTTTTGATGAGGGTGTTGATCTGCAAATTTTTAAAGACGATGGAACTCTGAAAACGCATCTGGTTTCCAAAGAAGCCGAACTGAACGAAGCCACAAACGATATGATTGCCATTGGTGATGTTGTCGTGATAGATACATCGGGAACACTTCAGACGCAAAAGCTGCATTATATCGATTTGACAAAAAGGATTTATTCCGATGAACCTGTGATGATGTACCGCGCTGAAGGCGATACCATCTATGGGGATGGATTTGAGATGGATGAAACCACCGATAGAATCCATATCAAAAATCCAACCGGGATTCTTAGCAAGGGGATCGATATCAAATCGGCTGAATCGCAATTCTTGACCCGCAAGACAGGTGACGATACCGCAGCGGCGTTAAAAGATACACTCGCAAGTAAACAGGAGCCACACGATGATGACCCGAATTAAATTCATTTCGCTGTTTGCGATAATTGTCGGCGTCGCTTATTCATCCGCAAGGCTCGGGGCAAATCCACCGGAACGGTTGAAACTGGTGTTCGCGCGAGAATTCAATCAACGCAGCGTCGAAGGGGAACAAATTCAGGAATTAGCCGGTGATGTTCACTTCCAGCAGGGAAATGCCCATTTATATTGTCAGAAAGCCATCTACTACCGAAGCCGGGAACGCCTGCTGCTCGAAAAACGTGTTAAAATTGATGATGGTACAAAAATCCTGCTCGCTGATTTCGTCACTTATGATGGCAGGCTGAAGTACGAAGAAGCACGCGGGCACGTCAAAATTATTGACAGCGTCCAAACACTTAATGCAGATAAGGTCATTTTTTACGAAATCGAAGACAAGGCAATCGCCGATCAAAATGTGAAGATCACCGACACAGCGAATAGCGTTATTTTAACAGGGGGACATGCTGAATATTTCAGAAGCATCGATTCCATTCATGTGACTATCGATCCGGTGATGACGAAATTGGATAGCAGCGGGAAACTCGATATTCGCATCACGGGCAAGGCGATGACGTTAATTGAGAACGGTGCGCGGGCACTGGTAAAAGAAAATGTACGAATCAATAAAGACAGCACCGAAGCACACTGTGGGGAAGCCGAATATATTCGGGAGTTGAATAAATTCATCCTCCGGGATCAACCGCATGTCTGGCAAAAAAGACAGGAGTTATTCGGAGATACGATTGAGATTTATATTAAAGATCAATTCCTGGAACAGGTTCATGTATCGGGAAATGCGAATATTATTTCTGATGTCGATTCTCTAATTTTGCCGCACAGGAAAGACCGGCTGTCCGGTCAAAGGATGGAAATTTTCAGCCCTGAAAATGAGATTGAAAAAATAATAATAGAAAACCAGGCAACCAGTTGGTACCATGTCGTCGAAGACGGCAGCTATAAAGGATTGAATAAAGTCATTGGTGATAAATTAAGTCTGTTTATTGCCGGCAACGAAATCAAGCGCATCCTGATCGAGAGTAATCCAAGTGTTTCATCGGGCATCTTCTATCCACCCGGACATGAAAAATATCCGGAAGATGAAAAGGGAACGAAGGCAGCGCCGGAATCGGGCAGGCGACCACCAAGCAGGGAAAAGGAGTCATGAACATTTCGAAATTGCACGCCAGGGAACTTGTAAAAGCCTACAGAAAGCGTACCGTTGTAAATAAAATCGATATTGAAGTGAACCAGGGTGAAATCGTGGGTCTCCTTGGTCCAAACGGCGCCGGGAAAACGACAACCTTTTACATGATTACCGGCATGATTCGACCAAAAAGCGGTAAAATTTATTTGGATGATATCGATATCAGTTCATACCCGATGTACAGGCGGGCTCGTTTGGGTATCGGTTACCTGGCACAGGAGCCCTCAATATTCAGAAATTTAACTGTCGAGGAGAATATAAAAGCCATACTGGAAACACTATCGATGACGCGGAGCGAGCGCGAGGAGAAACTCAATTGCTTGATCCGAGAACTGAATGTTGACCATGTTCGCAAAAGCAAGGCTTATACGCTGTCGGGAGGAGAGAGGCGGCGCGTGGAAATCGCGCGGTCGCTGGTGACCAATCCGAAATTTATACTACTCGATGAACCGTTCGCCGGTATCGATCCCATCGCAGTTGAAGATATCCAGGGAATCGTGAGAAATCTGAAAAACAAAGGAATCGGTGTTCTGATTACCGATCATAATGTCCACGAAACACTCTCCATAACCGATAGAGCCTATTTGCTGTATGAAGGCGTGGTGCTGAAAGCAGGTACTGCTGACTTTCTGGCGAATGATCTCGAAGCCAAAAAATTGTATTTAGGAGATAAATTTAAACTTGACAGGTAAATGCTTGTATTCGACATGTTCTAAATTGAAGGATTTTATATTGGAAGAAAGGAAGGCGCAGGACCCATGATGAACATAACCCAACGGCTAACTCAAACCTTGAAACAATCGCCTCAACAGGTGCTCTTATCCTCGCTGCTGCAGTTGCCGACATTGAGCCTCGAGCACAAAATCAAGATGGAACTCGAAACCAATCCATTGCTTGAGGAAGATACCACTCTCGAGGAAGAGTTTCAGATTGAGCAGGAAGCCAAAATCGAAAAAAATGAGAAAGAATCCGAGGGTGAAGCAGAATCCGATGCCACCAACGAAACCGACGAAATTGAGTGGGATGAAATTTTAAATGATGAAGAGAGCTTTGAATACAGAATCCCAAAGGATAATAGTGCTGAAGTATTCGAAAGACCAGAAGTATATCAATCGACATTGCCCGAAGTTTTATTGAATCAACTCAATATGACTCAATTGACTGAGCGGGAGTACATGATCGGCGAATATATTATCTGGAATATCAACGAGGATGGGTATTTGTCCACAACCGTTGAAAGCATTGCGGAAAATTTGAGTGTTGATGCCGATGAAGTTGAAAAAGTTTTAAATGTCATCCATTATTTCGAACCCGTGGGGATTGGCGCGCGCGATTTGCAGGAATGCTTGCTGATACAACTGAAAGACAAAGGATCGACCAATCAAACAGCCATCGACATTTTAACCGATCATTTTGACGATTTTAAAAACAAGCGCTATGAAAGAATTGCAAAAAAAACAGGCATCGAACTCAAAGAATTAAAAGCTGTTGTCGAAGAAATCCGCAAGCTGAATCCAAAGCCCGGAGAAGGATACATTAATTATAACGAAAATTACGTCGTGCCTGATCTCGTGGTTGAGAAGGTTGATGGTAATTACCAGGTCGAATTATACGATTGGAATATTCCGCACCTGAGGATCAACAATTCCTATAAAAAGCTTTTACTCGACAAGAAAAAAACATCTAAAGAAACCAAGGATTATATCAAGCAACGGCTGGAATCGGCGAGATGGTTGATTAATTCAATCCACCAAAGAAGAATTACGATTAAGCGTGTCATGGAAGCCATCGTCGAAAAACAAATCGCCTTCTTCGAAAAAGGCAAAGGTCATATCAGACCAATGATTCTGAAAGATATCGCGGACGAAATCGGGATGGACATCTCAACTGTCAGCCGAGTAACAAATGGTAAATATGTGCAGACCGATTATGGCGTCTTCGAACTCAAATACTTCTTCAGCGAACGAATACATGGCGAGGATGGAGATGTATCCAATAAGGAGATTAAGGATAAAATTAAAAATATCATCGAAAAAGAAAATCCGAAAAAACCCTTGAATGATCAAAAGATAGCCGAGCTTTTGAAAAAAGAAGGATTCAGGGTCGCGCGCAGGACAGTTGCCAAGTATCGGGAACAAATGAAAATTCCAGTTTCGAGATTACGCCGAAAGATTTAATTTGCTTGCTCTCGATTTCATTTTCATGACTTGTTTGGCTATCCGTCCAATTAAATCAACATAAGTCAATTTTGTCTGCATTCATTCCTCTAAGCAAATTTTCAGGAAGTGGGATTAGCCTCGGCTGATGGCAGATTTTCAATTCATCATTTCAAAAAATCGAGCTCAAATTCGATCGCGTGCTCACCTGGCAATTTGAAGCCTTTGCATCAAAGTAAAATAATGAGCAGACTTTTAGGGTGTTAGCGGAAGATAATTTTACCTTTGATAAAATCATTGGTGATAAATTTAAAAACCTTGACAAATTTTCGCTTTCCTCCTGAAAGTGAATGACGCACGTTTTCCCGCCTCCTCAAAATTTTCATTGAAAAGACAATCTGCAATTGAATGCTGCATTGATATGTTTCACACGGTCTATTTGAAAATAACTTCATAACATAGATAAAATCAACGGGATGTTCGATTTCCCCGAAACAAGTGGAACTTATCAAAGGTAAGAATGTTAACACTCTAATCCGTAATATGTATGTGAAGTTAAATCAGAAATGGGAGGTGATCCAATGATGCAAGGCGGTAGCGGAAGACGCGTCACATTTGGTGGTGAAGAGATAACCTTACCCCCGATTAACATGAAAGTGGTCATCACTGTTTTGGGGCTGCTTTTTTTGATAATATTGATGTATACATCAATTTATCAGATTGAGGCGGACGAAGAAGGTGTGATCAAACGCTTCGGAAAATATATCGACACCAATCCACCGGGATTGCACTGGAAACTGCCTTTCGGCATTGAAACCGTAACCTATGTGAATACCAAGCGCGTGTTCCCGGTCGAGTTTGGATTCACCACGATTCGAGCCGGTATCGAAACGCAATATGGTACGGGTAAATCATTTGAAGAATCCAGAATGCTGACCGGCGACCTGAATATCGCCGTGATCCAATGGATTGTGCAATACAAGCGGGCGGATCCTGTCAAATTTTTATTCAATGTGCGTAATGTTGATAAAACCATCCGTGATGTTGCTGAAGCAGTTATGCGCGAAGTTGTGGGCGATCAGAGCGTTGACGAAGTAATCATTATCAAACGCCGGGAAATCGGCAATGAAGTGAAACCCAAAATGCAGGCATTACTCGACTATTATGAAACCGGCATTGAAATCATCACCGTGGAATTGAAATCAGCAGATCCCCCGGAACGTGTGAAACCCGCAGTCAATGCAGTGAATACAGCAAAGCAGGAAAAGGAAAAAATTGAAAACCAGGCGTGGGAGGCATATAACCGCGAAATTCCGAAAGCCCGAGGTGAAGCACAAAAATTAATCCAGGAAGCGGAAGGGTACTCACTCAATCGTATCAACCGCGCAAAAGGGGATGCCGAAAAATTCATCTCAATATGGCAAGATTATCGCTTAGCCAAAGATGTCACCCGCAGGAGGCTCTATCTGGAAGCATTGCAGGAGGTGCTGCCGAAAATTAAAAAGAAATTTATTGTGGATTCGGATCAGAAAGGATGGCTGCCGCTCATGCGATTCGATGAGACCAAAGGGAGGAATTAGGCTATGAAACTACATACGATAATTTTAATCATCGTCGCCGGCTTTGCGTTGCTGGTATTGACCGAGGCGCTTTTCATCGTTGATATGACCGAGCAGGCACTCATTACCCAATTTGGCAGACCGGTTACCGATCCGATAACCGAGCCCGGCTTGCATATAAAACTTCCTTTCATGCAAAAGGTGCATGTGTTCGAAAAACGCATTCTCGAATGGCAGGGTCAGTCCAACGAAATTTTGACCAAAGATAAAAAATATATCTGGGTCGATATCTTCGCCCGTTGGCGCATTGTCGATCCGCTGCAATTCTTTACCAAAGTGCGAACCGAAGAACGGGCGCATGGTCGGCTGGATGATATCGTTGATCCGGCTACACGGAATTTAATCAGCTCGCACGATTTGATCGAAGTTGTTCGAACGTCGAATCGAAAAATGGAATTCACCGAGGAAGAGATAAAACTTTCAGTTGAAGCATCAATCGATTCTGTGGCTGAAGGACGAGAAGCCATTACGAATCAAATTCTGGATCAAGCTAAAAGCAAAATGATGGAATATGGTATCGAACTCATAGACGTCAAAATTCGCCGGTTAAATTACACGGAAGATGTTCGAAAAGCGGTTTACGATCGTATGATCACCGAACGAACGCGTATCGCCGAAAAATTTCGCTCAGAAGGTCAGGGCGTCAAGGCGGAAATTGAGGGGCAAATGGAAAAGAAGCTGAAAGAGATCAAATCCGAAGCGTATCGAACCGCTCAACAGCTTATGGGAAAAGCCGACGCCGAGGCGATTAAAATTTACGCCGATGCATACAATCGCGATCCCGAATTCTATTCGTTTATCAAAACTCTGGAAACGTATCGCGAAACTATAAAAGATGACGATTGGCTTATTTTAACGACTGACAGCGATTATTTCAAATATCTAAAAGAAATCGGATCGCGTTGATTTGAAGGAGATGACGTATGTTCAGAGCCACAACGATTCTCGGCTTACATCATAAAGGAAAAACTGCGCTGGCAGGGGACGGTCAGGTTACTTATGGGAATACGATCCTTAAGGGTACTGCATTGAAAGTGCGCAAATTATACAACGATTCAGTGCTTGCCGGATTCGCCGGAACGGCAGCCGATGGCATGGCGCTGTTCGAGAAATTTCAAAATCGATTGGAGCAATATCGCGGAAATTTGAGTCGCGCAGCGGTTGAATTGGCAAAAGAATGGCGCTCCGATAAATTCCTCCGCCGACTGGAAGCGCAACTGGCAGTTATGGATAAGGAGAAGGTGTTTCTTATATCCGGTACGGGCGATGTGCTGGAACCGGATGATAACATCATCGCCCTGGGATCCGGCGGATCCTATGCCCTGGCGGCTGCCAGAGCGCTCGTTCACCATTCCGATTTGACTGCTGCTCAAATTGCAAATGAGGCTTTGAAAATTGCAGCTTCTATTTGTATTTATACCAATCTGAATATTACAACATTAACCCTCTAGATGGAACCATTCAAAACAGGTTTTACCCGGATTGGGCTACCTTTTAAGGAGATTTGATGAGAGAGCTAACACCCATTGAAATTGTTCGCGAACTGGATAAATATATTATTGGTCAGGATAAGGCAAAAAAATCAGTAGCGATTGCATTACGAAATCGGTGGCGCCGGCAGCAAGTCGGGGATGATCTGCGCGAAGAGATCATGCCCAATAATATTATTCTCATTGGTCCGACCGGTGTCGGGAAAACAGAGATTGCACGAAGATTGGCAAGATTGGCTGATGCGCCGTTCATCAAAGTTGAAGCGTCGAAATTTACCGAAGTCGGATATGTGGGCAGAGATGTTGAATCCATGATTCGCGACCTGACGGATATTGCCGTTTCGATGGTGCGTAGTGAAAAAACCATTGAGGTGC
>JAFGMA010000444.1 GCA_016927835.1 Candidatus Zhuqueibacterota bacterium
GTAAGTTATGAGATTGCTTCGTCGCTCGTACCTCGCTACTCGCAATGACAAACTAATGTTACTTTTTAACCCTTAACGAGTATAATTCACCACCATACTCTTTTTTGATTTCAAAGCAAGGATCAACGATATGCAATTTGTGAAGGTTTAAATTCGCAAATCAAACATCGTTATTCTTAAATCGGAAATCATCTTTTAAGATGTATTCACACAGGGGTGCTGAACTATTATGATATGGCTAACATCACCTGAAATTCAAATTCATGCGTGATTGCACTGTTTCCTCTGGAGTGCATCGTCTGCGTCGATGTACATAGTGCCAAAATACTCTATAAATTGCATTTCCATTTTGCTCTCAATTTAGAATTAAGGTATCATATCTATTTTTTATACCCATTTTCTTGCCATCCCCGGAATTTTTCTCTGGATGGTGACAATAAAATTATCTTTTTAGTTAATTTTTAGTAATATGCCTTTTGCTTCTTGCATTTCTGCTTTAATTCGTATTTATTGCATGCATCAGAATCGGCTTTCCGGCGATGGTTCTTCTGATTGACTTCGGTTGTATTCCCTCATTTCGACTATTCGTTCTATCCTTCGCATGCCAAAGATCTGAAATGGAGAAATAACATGAAAAGCGGTGTGAGAGCAAAAGTCAGACTTCTTGACCAATCCAGGAATAAACGCCAACGAAATCAAAAACTTGAAAAGGGAACGTTGCGCTTAAAACTGGCAGAGAAGAAACGGTGCGCTTGCGAAAGGCATCTGCGTTCTGTACTCAACTCAATCGATGATGCGGTGATTATAGTCGATGTTTGCGGAAATATTTCGCTGATGAATCCGGCTGCGGAAGAATTGACTGGCTGGAAAATGAGCGCCGCCGAGGGAAAACACATTTCCGATGTGCACCGACTGCAGCAGCCTCAACCCACCGGGCAGGATACTGATCCGCTGATTCGGATGATTGAAAAAGCGAACCTGGCAGGATTTCAAAGCGACAATCTGTGCATTTTGAAGGACGGTCGTAAATACCCCATCTCGATCTCTGCCGAACCTGTCACCGACGTCGATGGGCACACCAACAACATATTGTTGATATTCAAGAATCAAACGAAAGCCTTTCGTTCAAACCAATCATCGGCAGCGAGCGAGGCAGGGATTTGGTACTGGAACATTAAAACGGGCAAGCTCGCTTTCGATGAACTGCTCGGGTATCGTCATAATGAATTGCCCGCAACGATTCAAGAATGGGAACAATTTTACCATCCTGAAGAAATCAACACGATCAATCAGAAGCGCCAACAACTCCTGCGTGGAGAAATACCCACAACCGAAGGTGAGTACCGTCTTCGCAGCAAGAGCGGGGAATGGCGCCGGATTTACACGAAAGGCAAAGTCGTTGAATGGGGCACGAATCGTGAGCCGGAGATATTCATCGGGACTGCGATGGACATCACCGACCGTAAATGGTCCGACGCGCTGGCGGGAGACAGGGAAGGAAAAAACAAGGTGCTAATGAATGCATCCCCCTATATCGCATTACTGACCACTCCCGCCGGGAAGATTCTTTATGCAAATGACGGCGCTCAACAGGCATTTGGCAGGACTTCGGGACAATTCACCGGAGTGACTGTTTCTGAGTTGTATGCGCCCCGGATTGCCGCAAAAATGCTAGCGCGGATGCAATCAGTTGTGCAGACGGGCAAATCGATTCGATTAATAGATGAAGAGAATGACAATTGGATTGAAGAGAGCGTTTCTCCAATCTTCGACGATCATGGTGAGGTTAAACAACTTGCGATTTTTGCTCGTGATATCACTGAACGGAAAGCAGCATCAGAAGAGATCAGGATCAGAAACCAGATCGCACATATCTTTTTGACCGCCCCCGACGAAGACATGTATACTGGTGTTCTGGATATTGTTCTCGATGCCATGAAAAGCAAATTCGGTGTTTTCGGATATCTGGATGAGAAAGGTGACCTTAGAGTGCCAACCATGACACGCACCATAATGACTAAATGTGAGGTTGAAGCCAAAGACATTGTTTTTCCGCGTGCAACCTGGGGAAACAGCAGTTGGCCCCGGGCGATAAGAGAAAAGAAACCAAATTATTCCAATCAATCGTCAAAGCTCGTTCCCAAAGGACATATCCCGATTGAAAGATATATGTCGATGCCCATTGTCCATCGAGAAGAAGTGATTGGACTTTTTCAAGTGGCAAACAAAGAAACAGAATATAATGAAACAGACCTTCAAACGCTCCAAAATATAGCTGATTACGTCGCACCTGTCCTGGATGCCAGATTACAGCGAGATCGGAATGAGAAAGCTCGAATGCAAGCGGAAGCGGCATTGCATCTGAGCGAAAAACGCTATCGGACGCTGATCAAGGTGACCGGGCAATTGGCATGGGTCACAAATGCGGTGGGTGAAGTGGTCGAAGATATTCCTTCATGGAGAGAATTTACAGGACAGGAGTTTGATGAGATCAAAGGCTGGGGATGGATCAAAGCCATTCATCCGGATGATACAAAAAAAAACTCTCAAAAATGGTCGGCTGCGATTAAGATAAAAAGCAATTATGAAACTGAATTCCGGGTACGCGCTAAGAACGGGCAATACCGCTGGTTTCTTTCCAGGGCGGTCCCTATGCTTGATGCGGAAGGAAGTATTCAACAATGGATAGGCATGTGCATTGATATCCATGACCAAAAACAAGCTCAGATGAAGCTTCAGGAGAGTGAAGCTCGGTTCCGGGGCATGTTCGAATCAAGGATGATTGGTATTCTGTTCTGGAACGTAGAAGGCGATATCACCGACGCAAACAATACATTCCTCGAAATGGTGGGATATGCGCGGGAAGACCTGCTTTCCGGAAAATTACGCTGGAGCGATTTGACCCCGCCGCAATACAAGAAACTGGATGAAAAAATGTTAGCCGAAATCATCTCCACAGGCGTCGGAACGCCGATCGAGAAGGAATATATGCGGAAAGACCGAAGCCGGATACCGATTTTACTCGGCGCTGCATCATTGCCAGGTTCTGCCGTGAATGGTGTGGCGTTCGTCCTCGATATCACCAGGCGCAGGCGAATCGAAAAAGAGCGAGAACGATTGAATAATGAACTGACAATGAAAAATAAAGAACTGGAACAGGTGCTGTATGCAACTTCACACGATCTGCGCTCCCCGCTGGTCAATATTCAGGGATTCAACAAAGAACTCGAAGCATCACTGAAGGAATTGAATTCCCTTTTGAGAAACGAAGATGTTCCTGATATCCTGAAGCAAAAATGCACGCCTATTATAGATGTTGAAATACCAGAATCCCTGCATTATATCCTTTCCAGCACATCGAAAATGGATGCCTTGCTAAGCGGATTGCTGACATTATCGCGATTGGGAAGGCAGAAACTGACTATCCGGAAGCTGGACATGAATAATATTATGCAGGATATTATTTCAACATTGGAATATGAAATAAAAGAGAAAAAAGTCAAATTCCTGATTTCTGAATTGCATGCCTGCCAGGGAGATGAACTCCAGATCAACCGCGTCTTCTCAAACCTGATCGAGAATGCGCTGAAAAACCTGGATCCCTCCCGTCCCGGCGTCATCACCATTTTCAGCAAAAAAGAAGCAAAGCTCATTTATTATTATGTGCAAGATAACGGCATCGGTATCCCGCTCGAACACCAGAACAAGATATTCGATCTCTTTCACAAACTCGATCCGAAAAAACCGGGAATTGGGCTCGGGTTGCATATCGTAAAACAAATCCTGGGTAAACACAGGGGACATATTGAGGTTCAGTCCGAGCCGGGAGAAGGGACAAGATTCATCGTTGTTTTGCCCGGTTCAAAATAGGAGACTTCGGTTCACTTTCTTTATGCGGGGATAACAGCTAATCAGGCACACGGAACATTCGGAATCCAAATAGTGGGGATTAAACCGTTTCAAAAGCCAAAAGTCATACCAGCAGTTTTTAGCCTGGATTATTCATATAAATTGCTAAAATCAGAATTTTCAGGGATGATGCTACATTTAAACGAAAAAGCAATCAAATAAAATATAGCCACTGATTTTCACTGATTTAACACGGATAAAAGCAACGCAGCACAATAAATCCGCGTTTCATCCGTGCCAATCAGTTGCTAAAAAATGAATATTTTTTTTAGCTGTCATTGCGAGGCGTTTTTTGCCTGGGGCGCCCAGCCGAAGCAATCCCCTGATAAAACGGCTGAGATTGCTTCATCGCAAAAAACGCTCCTCGCAATGACAGCTCAAAGGTAGTTCTCGGACAGACACTA
>JAFGMA010000445.1 GCA_016927835.1 Candidatus Zhuqueibacterota bacterium
ATTTGTCATTGCGAGGAGCGAGGTACGAGCGACGAAGCAATCTCATAACTTACTGTAAACATAGAGATTGTTTCGCTCCACTGCGTTCCGCTCGCAATGACATGCTTAAAAATAAGATGTTACAAAATAACCCTTAATAGGTATAACAGAACGAGCTGCTTTTTGAATCATTTTATTTTCGGATGGCATCAGGGAGAGGTGTATGATCGACCATAAAGACATAGAGACATTATTTGAGGATTTGCTCGTGCAGATCGAAAACAGGGAATTGGCGGAAAAGGTTGTTCAAACCTGGGTTTTGGCATGTAAACAGGGAAATTGGAACAACGTCGAAGATCTTAAAAAAATTCCATTCACACTACTCGTCGATGTGCAGTCTATTAATTTTATAGAACATACAATTGCTGTCACTGAAGGCGCAATTGGGCTTGCCCGGGCGCAAATTTCCAATTACCAGACAATGCCCTATTCAATTGATATTGATGCGCTCATCGCTGGCGGATTATTACATGATGTGGGCAAACTCGTCGAATTCGAATCCGATGGATCCGGCGGATTTCGACAGAGCTATAGTGGCAAATGTGCGCGCCACCCAATTTCGGGTGCGATCCTGGCAGCCGCAGCGGGTTTGCCGGATAATATTATCAATATCATCGCCTGCCATGCAAAAGAGGGCGAAGGCAGACCGCAATGCATCGAAACCGTTCTCATTCATCAGGCTGATTTCGCCACCTTCGATCCGTTGCTGATGCTCGGTAGCAGCAAACTGATTTTAAGTTGAATTCTTGCATATTTGATAAGCGAAGCATCATTTCCGGATAGTCGAAATGCGAAAGGCAGGCAAGTTATTCTGCTCCACTTCCTGAATATTTTGCTGCGTCATGCGGAATCGAAAATCGACAGGAGTTATATTAATTGGGCAAAACGATCATTGAAAAAATCATCGAAGCGCATTGCGGGCATGCAGTCAAGCCCGGCGATATTGCCGATGTTAAAATAGATGCCAGAATTGCCCGAGATTTTGGCGGTGCGAATGTTGTCAAGAATCTGCAGGACTATGCATTGCCCATTGATGATCCGTCAAAAACATATTTCACCTTCGATTGCAATCCGGGCGGATCGGATCAGAAGTATGCCACCAACCAGCAGATTTGCCGCATCTTTGCGCGCGAAAAGGGCGTTGGCATTTACGATATAAACCAGGGTATCGGAACGCACCTGGCGATTGAAAATGGCATCATCGGTCCCGGAGAAACGTTGATTTCTACCGATTCCCATGCAAACATTTTAGGAGCGATCGGTGCTTTTGGACAGGGTATGGGCGATCAGGACATCGCGGCAGCCTGGGCAAACGGCAGTGTCTGGTTCAAAGTTCCGTCAACCATTCGAATCAGGCTCGAAGGTCAACCCGCCCCGCGGGCAAAAGCCAAAGACATCGCGTTTGCAATCCTTAAAAAAACCGGGGCGAATGGCTTGCTTGGTTACGCCGCAGAATTTTACGGCGACATTGTTGACAAAATGACACTGGCTGATCGCATCACTATCGCGTCGATGAATACCGAAATGGGAGGGATCATTGCGTTGTTTCCGCCGAATCAGGCTGTGATCGAATACTGTAGCCTCGTCATGCGCAAACAGGTTTTGGGTGTCTATGCCGATCCCGATGCGGGATATGCCGTTGAAATGGTGGTTGACGTGGAAGCACTATTACCCCATGTCGCACGACCAGGGCATCCGGAAGATGTCGTGCCGGTTGAGTCAGTGGCTGGAATCAAAATTGATTCCGCGTTCGTCGGATCCTGCACCAACGGGCGATATGAAGATATGCAGGAAGTTGCCCGAATCCTGAATAATCGAAAAGTGGCGCCGGGTGTTGTCCTGAAGATTGTGCCGGCGACTGATCTTGTTTGGCGCCAATGTCTCGAAAATGGCTTGCTCCACGTATTCAAAACTGCTGGTGCGCTGGTCGGAAATGCCGGATGTGCGGGTTGCGCCGCGGGGCAAATCGGGCAAAATGGACCCGGTGAAGTTACCATTAGCAGCGGGAATCGCAATTTTACCGGTAAACAGGGCAGGGGAGAGGTTTACCTGGCATCGCCTGCAACCGTCGCGGCATCTGCTGTCGCCGGTGAAATTTGTGATGAGAACAGCATCCCAGAAAAGCCTGCGATTTTCCTTGGCGCTGCACGAGCAGAGAAGGAATCCATTCCTCGTTCAAAAACGGCTTCTCAGCCGAATCAAATTAAGCCGCTGGAAATTAACGGACGTGTATGGGTTATTCGACAGGATAATATTGATACGGACATGATTTTTCATAATCGCTATCTTGCCATCACCGGTATCGAACAAATGGGGAAATACACCTTTGACAACCTGGCAGGATGGGAGGATTTTGCAGCGCGTGCGCATCGGGGAGATATTGTAGTCGCCGGAAAAAATTTCGGAGCCGGCAGTTCGCGTCAGCAGGCAGTTGATTGTTTTAAAAGCCTGGGAATTGCATTAATCATCGCTGAATCATTCGGAGCGATCTATGAGCGCAATGCTATCAACGCCGCTTTGCCAATCATGAGCGCGCCGCTGGTGAATTACGACATTGAAAACGGTGAAGAAATCAGCGTGAATTTTCAAACAGGCGAAATCATACGGACAAAAAACAATGATCGCATCAAAGGCGAAGCCTTTTCAGATATACAGCTAGCGATTTATCGTCGCGGCGGATTGCTTCAAAAATGATATAAAGCAACCCTAACATTACACTCCTGAGGTAGAAATGGGACAAACGTTTGCAGAAAAAATATTGGCACGTAAATCCGAGAAGAACCGGGTTTCGCCGGGTCAAATCGTCACGGTCAAACCGGATCATCTTTTGACTCACGATAATACAGCAGCCATTATCAGCAAAATTGAGGCAGAGCTGAATAAATATGGACTCCACCGGCGAAACTTGCCAATCATCGTGCTCGATCACGTTACACCTGCGGCGGATGAAAAAACGGCTGCCAATCATAAGAAAATTCGGGAATTTGTGCGCAAATTCAATTTGCCTAATTTCTTCGATGTGGGGCAGGGCATTTGCCACCAGGTTGTCATAGAGCGCGGATTTGCCCGACCGGGTTCCCTCATCCTCGGCAGCGATTCGCATACGTGTTCCTATGGCGCATTGGGCGTGTTTGCAACCGGTATCGACCGGACCGAGGCTGCGTCACTTTTGCTCACCGGTGAAACCTGGCTCAAAGTGCCGGAAACGATCCAGATTTCAATCCGCGGTGCTTTGATCCCGCCGGTTTCCGCTAAAGATCTGATTCTGCATATTATCGGGCAGATCGGAGCTGACGGCGCCAACTACAAAGCGGTTGAATTCCATGGCGATATCCAATTCATTTTGATCAGCGATCGTATCACAATCGCCAACATGGGTGTTGAAATGGGTGCAAAAATCGCAGTCTTCCCAATTGATGACCTGTCTAAAAAATACCTCACATCAATTGGCGTCAAACCGGAAACGTACGAAGCAGTCTGGGCGGATGATAATGCCGTATTTTCCGAGCGCATCGACATCAATCTTGCGCAAATCGTTCCGGTGGTCGCCTGCCCG
Organism: Candidatus Zhuqueibacterota bacterium; assembly: GCA_016927835.1. Classification (GTDB taxonomy): domain Bacteria; phylum Zhuqueibacterota; class Zhuqueibacteria; order Thermofontimicrobiales; family Sulfurfontimicrobiaceae; genus Sulfurfontimicrobium. Next base: position 3,596 of record JAFGMA010000445.1, read on the forward strand.
CATTCAGTTGATAATATTAAGCCGGTGACCGACGTTGAAGGTCTCGAAATTCATCAATGTTTTTTAGGAACCTGCACCAACGGACGCCTCAACGATCTCGAAATCGCCGCCCAAATTTTAAAAGGAAAAAAAGTACATCCGAATACGCGCTTAATCGTGTTGCCGGCATCCAACCAGGTTTATCTGGAAGCGGATGAAAAGGGCATTCTGGCAAGCCTGGTCGAATCGGGAGCGGTTATTTTGCCCCCGGGATGCGGACCCTGCCTGGGTGCTCATCAGGGCGTGCTGGCGCCTGGTGAGCGTTGCCTGAGTACTGCCAACCGAAATTTCAAAGGACGCATGGGTACACCCGACGCTGAAATTTTTCTCGCCAGTCCGGCTACTGCTGCGTCCTCAGCCATACACGGTAAGCTGACTGATCCACGAAAGGAGCTTTAGACATGAAAATCTGGATGTATGGTGATGATATCAATACTGATATGCTTTTTCCCGGAAAATATACCTATAC
>JAFGMA010000041.1 GCA_016927835.1 Candidatus Zhuqueibacterota bacterium
AGCCTCAATCTTAAATGCGCAGTCCGCTGTTATTGCAAGGATTGTTCTCTTAATTCAGATGTGCGTTTCGTTTTTTTAGCCACTGATTGGCACGGATGTAACACAGATTCTTTGTGCTGAATTGCTCTTATCCGTATTTAATCAGTGAAAATCCGTGGCTCCATGGCTAAATTTTGTTTGTGTACCTTTTTTGTCTGAATATTGCCTGATGCCGATAATCGCAACCGTAGCAATTTAATGAATAAAGTAGGTTAAGCCAAATTGGTTGCACTCTACTATAAATTGACTCCTTCATCTTAAAGCAACAGATTTGAATAAATCAGCCTCCTGAGATACGCCTAGTCCTGGCAGTGCACCGGGATATAAATTGCCATCTTTGATTCGCACAGCTCCTGCCGTCGGATCTCCCTCCAGCCCGATATGACCGTCCAAATCGGCGTAAACCACGTTTGACCGGCTTAAAGCAAAGTGCAGCCCGGCGGCAATACCCAAAGCTGCTTCGTCCATACAGCCCACCATCACTTCCAATTGGGCAGCCCTGGCAACCGAATTGATGTGCTGTGCCTCAGAAATACCACCAACTTTCATCAATTTGATATTTACCATATCCACCAGATTTCTTCGCGCCAATCTGAAGGCATCGCGCAACGTCAACAGGCTTTCGTCAGCCATTACCGGAATCGGCACGGAGTGAGTAACCCTTCCCAACAGGTCCGATTGTCCGCTGGGCGTTGGTTGTTCAATCAATTCAATCCGGACAGATTTGGTTTCGCGGACAAATCGCAGGGCAGTTTCGAGAGTATAGCCCTGGTTCGCATCGAAACGCAATTCAATTGCCTTGCCAACCGCTTCCCTGACTTTGATCGTGCGAACAATATCCGATTCGACATCCAAGCCGCCCTTCAGCTTCAAGCACCTGAAGCCTTTGCTGATCCAGTCCCTTGCCCTTTCCACGGTTTCGTTTTCAGGGAGAATTCCAATGGTGACGCTTGTTTTAATTCGGCTGCGGAACCCACCGAGTATTTTCCACACCGGTAATTGACTAGCCTTGCCCAAAATATCGTAAAGCGCCATATCCACCGCAGCCAACGCAGAGGGCGAATTGCCCATGTGTTTTTTTAGTTTCTCAAGGATCAATATAGATCGCAAAGGATCCGTGCGTTGCAGTATCGGTATCGCAATTTCAGAAATAGTTTTCAGAACCGATTCATCGGTTTCGCCGGTAACGTCTTCATCCGGGGCAGCACATCCAATCCCGATGATATCCTTATTCGTATGTATAAGAACGAACACATTCGTTGTTGTTTCGATTCGTTGGTAAGCGATAGTATACGGCTCCCCCAATCGCATTGTAACCGGAAAGGCTTCTATGCGCGTGATTTTCATCGCTGAATGCCCTGGTGTTAAGTGAGTAACCTCGAGAGAATGCACCGGTCACCGATTCAGAAGACATTGCATCGAGAAAGAAATGCAAAGCTGCTAAGCCTCTTATCAGGACACATATTCCGCTGAACTCTCTCTGCATCTTCGACAAAATCGATTAATAGTGTTTATCATAGATTTCATCCAGCGTCATCGTTTTCAATTTTTCAAGAAATTCCACCAGATTCTTGATCATGATCTCCCAGATTCGGCGCCCCTTCTCCGCACTTGCCGCGGAGGGATCGCCGAGGACGCCGCTTGCTGAGATTTTTGACGTGCGAGCGTACCATTCAACACTTCTTTTTGCCGAAAAATTTAAATAGTGAATTGAGAAATGAGGAACAAATTTTTTCATTCTCGTAATACGCACCAAATGCGGTCGATTTGCCAGTGCCGTGCTGGTTTCAATTTCACCGGCATGCACATCATTCGAGGTTTTAATCATCGATTCAATATCCGGATCACTGGTTTCACCTGAATCGACACATATAAAAATATGCGCATCATGATTAATCATCTGAGCCGCCTGGTTTAAAGCCGGGCTGTTGCCGCCGTGCCCATTGATAATAACCAGCTTATTGATTCCATTCTTAGCGACACTTACCCCGATATCGTAAACAAAACGCGTGAGTGCTTCGTTTGAAACACTGATCGTACCTTTAAAATCTTCGTGATGGTACGAAACACCGAATGGCAACACCGGAAGGACGAGTGGCTTTGGATCGCTGCAATGCCTGGCGACTTCCGTCGCCAAAAATTCGGCATCAAACGCATCCGTATCCAAAGGCAAATGTGGACCATGCTGTTCCACGGCACCAACGGGAAGCATCGCCACATCGGTCGTCCTTAATCTGACTTTTGCTTCTGGCCAGGTTAGCTCTCCCCATAAATATTCTTTTTTTTCTGCTTGCATTATATTTCCGGTTTAATCGTAAGCTTCAAATGAAAATGGTTTTAGAAAATTCTTATCGCGGGAAGGCTCAAAATCGATCCATTTACGATCAACCATTTTGACTGCACCGGTAGCATGCTCTTTGAAAATTGAGAGCAGTGGCGTTCTCAATTCCATTGGGATGCTATTCAGCGGTGATTTTTCGGTATCGATTCGTATTTTCATGATCTCAGGATGTTCGCGCCCCGGCTTCTGATTCATGCCTTTTTGATTCAGCAAATACAGCAAGTGTCGTGCGCCGGCGCTTTCCTGGTGAATGCCGCGTTCGAAGATTTTGGACAGACACTGCTCGATTTGCTTCTCACTATAGCCGCAATTTCGGGGATCAGCATTCAGCGCAACCAGCATACCGACGATTCGCCGGCATTTTTCACAATTGCCACAGGGATAAACCCGCCCGCTCTCGATGTGAGCGGCATGACAGGAAACCTGCTGCTTTTGCAATTCAGGATACCGCTTAGCCAGAATGTTTAATATTAACATTTCGGACAAAGGGCGCAGGATTGAAAACTGCTCAACATTCCAACCCTTTTTGTGAAAATAGCGACTGAGCGCATTATCAAAATAGCGGCTTTGATCGTATAGCCCATCGTAATGGGGAATCCCCTTAAATGACCGGCGCGTTGTTGTATCGTATTCATCTCCGATGATTACCCGCCCGATGCCGCGATTGCGAACAAGCGGCAAAATACCGAATAAAAATACGGCTACCGTCCATAAGCGAATGGGATATTCATCCGCGCGAAGCCGGTTGAAGTCCTGGCGGATAAACGAAAAATGCCTTAGCATCCAGTTGAATACGCGATCCGAATTTGTCCACACCCGGCTGGCAAAGCTGCTATTTTGTTTCAGGTAGCGGTAACCGTTCAGCGCGGTGTACCAGTGTCGTCCCGATTCATTGACAAATATCGGGTGAGTTTCATACCCCAATTCTTGAATAAGTCCGTAGCTCAACAGGCTGTCTTTGCCCCCGCTGGATAGGATATTGATTTTATTCTTTTCAGGTTTCCAACCGGACGGGATCGGAGAGTCCGGAATTCCATCGGATTCGTAGCTGAATTGGCATACAGCATATTTATCTCTTTTTATCGGCGGGATAGATTTGGCAGGTCCGATCAGAAACGGATTAGGTTCCAGAAACTTTTTTACAAGAATTTCTCGTGCGGTATTTTGTGCCATATCATAAATAAATTTTTGGTCGATGGCATCAAACGTGCCTTTGAAAATGATATTGCGGCAGAACATGCCGTAATTGATCGCCACCTGGGCAGCGATCATTCCGGCAAGGTTCCGGGATGCGGCTTCCGACGGATCAAAAACATCCTCATCATAGTGGAAAATCAGATCGATCCGATCCTCTTTATCGCGGGCTTTTACTGTGTAAGGCGCCACGAGTCGCTTTTTCTCCACTCGAATGGGACCGACTGTCAGGTTGTCGAGAACGACTAATGAACTTAAATCCCCGATTGTTTGATTTGAATTCTGCTGAATATTGTGTTGTTCACTCATTACTCGTGCCATTAGGTTTGAGATAGTTGCGTACCACCTTGACTAACTTGTCGGTTCCCATTGTGAGAACATCGACAGCCGGCAACCCGGTTTTGGCTGTTAACTCATCACATGCCGCTTCTATGAGATTCTCGGCTAAATCTTCGTGATTGACCGTAATCGCCACCACCCGTTTGCTGCTGACAACCTCAATCGCCTGAATTTGTTTTTCAATTGGCTGAATGGGGTAACCGGGGAATCCGTCATAGTCCTTGCGCGCCGGTGCATGCTGCAGGACCACGATATCGGGGCGTCCCGCAGCCAGGATTTCATAGCCCCCCGGGTACGCTGGATTCATCAGGCTTCCCTGTCCTTCAATAACAATCACTTGCGGCTTGCTTCCGTTCCATGCAGACCAGATAGCGAATTCGATTTCACCGGATAGAAAATCATTGACCAGCGAATCGAGGATCAAAAAGTAACGCGCACCTTGCATCCAGGCGGTTTGCCCGGTTCCGACAAACTCAGTTCGGATACTGTTGGCATTCAAGCCATCCGCGAGCATCCAGGCGGTTGTTCGTTTGCCGACGGCTGAATCGGTTCCCAAAACTGCAATTTTCAAACACTTAACCTGTTCAATGATTCCGCTGAAAAAGTGAAGGTATTTGCGGTCAGGTGGCTTTCGGATATCCCTTAGCGTCACGTTATTTTCAGCAGCCAATGGCGCGATCACCGGATCTTCCGACAGAAAATCGTGTAATCCGCAATCGACGTTCAGTCCCGATTTGATAGCGATGATAACATCATTTCGTGCAGTTGAATTCAGGCGACCGCCATCGGGGGCGAGCCCAACCACCAGATGCGTTGCAGCCTCTTTGCGGGCTCTGGCGTGTTCAATCGCTGCTGGTACATTCTCAAAAATTGGAATGCCATTCGATTTGCGGTCGAGAATAAAACCAGCATCCTTGCCGGCAAACCGGGAATCGACAACTGAAAGAATTTGATATCGGCTCGTTTTGCGAACCAGTCCGTGCGCAGTTTTTCCGTTTGGGGTGTTGAATGCGCCTTCACAATAAACGATTGCTTTTTCTTTTGGAAATTTTGTCATACGCGCCTCCCGGTAAAAATCACCACATATCGATCATTTGTGAGGGGTTCCGTCTTGTGTTTGTTAATCAAAGCAATTAATCCTGCGGTCGAAGCCGGCAACACGCTGAGCCCCTCGCGTTCACGAATTAGTTTGGAGTAAGCCAGCATGTTTTTGTCCGATGCATCGCTTGCCCAGCCCTGGGTATTGCGAATGGCATCCAGTGCGTGGTCTCCATCAATTGAATGCCAGTTGATAAGCGGTTCATTTACGACGGTTTCCCTGATTTTTTGGGGATGCAAATCTTCGCAAGTTGGGGTATTTTTTATAAATGCCTGAATAATCGGATTTTTTCGAAATGTAGATCCGGCAATAATTTTCGGCATTTTTGAGGTTTTGCCCCTGCGATAAAGACTCAGAAATCCCCGGTAAATTCCAGCGAGCGTCGTTCCGTTTGAAACCGGAACAGCCACCGCAGCCGGTGCATCGCGAAGTTCGTCATATATTTCTAATGCGATTTCGCCGTAGGCTTTCAATTGCAGGATTGTATTGGCACCACCGGGATTGGCATCATAAACCTCATGTTCTTCTGCATATCGACGGGAATATGTCACCGCATTTTCATAATCACCGGGAACCCGGTTGATTTCCGCTCCGAATTGCGCAATTTCCTTAATGCGTTTCGTGTGATAATTTTCAGGCAAAAATATGATACATCTTAATCCAGCCAGATATGCTGCTAATCCG
>JAFGMA010000446.1 GCA_016927835.1 Candidatus Zhuqueibacterota bacterium
ACTTCGACCGGGCATAATTTGAACATTTCGGAGTGCATTGCCTTTATGCGATGCGAGTGGTGAAATCCATAAAGGGCTTTCACTCCCTAGCCTCCGAGTGCATCTTATATCACAGCTAAGTGAAGCATTGAAATGTTTAATTTATAACCATTCATAGTATAACAATCCGAAATCCCTTTTTCGATGCACACTAAATTCTGAATGCTTCTCACACTTCTTTTCAGTATTCAACGTTTTTCAACACGGACATCCCCTCCATTTTATCTCGGGTACATGTTTTACAGGAAATTATATTCAACGGACCAATACCCGGCATAAGCATTACCAGGTAATAATAGCTTCTCATGCCGTGCTTCGATTTTGCCTCAGCCATTTTCAATTTGCCAGCGATATGATTTCGCCGTAATTTTCATTGCTTGCGATAAGTTAGCCTGAAAATGCCAAAAAACTATCGTCCCAAATATCTCTCCTTGAAAGTCGGATTTAGACCCGCCAGCTTCATGAAAATATCAAGCGGCACAACTTCAAATTCGGGACCGAGTTTATCCAGAATTGATTTTACGCGCCTGATATCGCTATATTGCCGAATATGGGCAGCCAGAAAGTATGGTCGCACACGATTTATTGCAGCCAGTTCATGTAAATCTGCGACGGCATCATCCACGGTTCGTGTTGGCGAAAGATAGTAATCATAAGACACAACCGGGATGTTATTTTTCACGGAGAACGTAAACGCCGGCGCGTACCCATTCAGGAATCCCTGTACATCGGACAGATATTTATAAAATCCATCCACCACCTCGCGAGTCAATTCTGTATTGCCTTCCACGGTAGCGCCTTCGGAGTAATCCATAGTCTGGGTGATATTCAGGTCGAGTTTTTCGAGCATTTCCCTCGCCATGCCGAATAAATGCGGGCGCATTTCAGCGGGGATGGCTTTAGGATACATATATCCGGGGGTGGTTCCGCCGATGAAGTAATCGTTTTTCGTTGCCTGGGAATAGAAAAATTCGAGCATTGCCGGCGCCATCCACAAATCATTGAGTCCGAGGCACCAGGCATACGGAATCTCTCCGCGACCGGGTTTGATCCACGCGCCCAGTCCCACGCCATCGGTTTGCACGCAGGTTATGTAGACTTTCTTGCCCGGTTTATAACGTTTTCCGGGCACGAGATTATGGTTGTTGCGAAAAACGAATCCTGGTGTCAGCGGAACCTGACTGCTGAAGCTGGTATTGGGAAGCGTGTGCAAGCCTTTCACGCGATGACCAAAACTGGAAGTGAGTGCTACATGATCGCGCTCTTTGTCCTTTTTATAAGAATGCCAACCCATCACCATCGAAAATGGATTCAACTCACTGAGGAGCCGTTTCGCAAGCAGGTATTCTTCGCTATCGCTTGCTTTGGTGGAAAGGTCGCAGAAAAATGCCTTGTTATAAATGCCCCAGTCAGCCACACCGGGCAGCATGAGTTGCCCGTGATGACCGCCCAACCAGACAATCAGCTCTTTGCTGCAACGATCCCGATAGTGGTCATAAGCCCATTCTGTAATTTGATAATCGCTCTGACCGGCGAATGTGCCGCGCAAATCCGCCACCATTTTTAATCCGGCAACTTCAACCAGCGGCAGCAACGATTCACTTACAACGATGGCTTGTTCCACGCCGGCAATCGTAAATGCGACGATTAGCGAGCTGCGCACGGCTTTATCCCAGACCACGTAGCCTTTCACTTTGTCCTGAAACGTATTCAATGCCTGTTGACAGGATTTGAGCTGGCGGAAAGAATAAAAGCGTTCATTTTTATAAAAATCGAATACCGCCGGCGTGTAGGTAAAATCCCAGCCATCGGGATAAATGAAATATAGATTGGGTCCGTCGAGATTCGCCAGTCCCTGCAAACTGATGAGAAACGCCTGCTCATCGAGCTTGCCATCGATGCGCCAATCATTTTCGAGTTCCATATAATAGGCTTCCCTGGTTCCCTTGCGCTTCAGCAGGTAATGCGTAGCGGGTTCGTCTGCGCGCGTCGACCGGGTGATGCTGTAAGATAGCGTTTCCTCATTCTCCGAAAGCTGATAAGTGTGCAAAACACGAATCTCCCGGCGACCTTGAGACGCCAGGATATCGAATGTGTCTTCAATTTTGAGTATTCGATCAGGCTCGATCCAGTGTGCTTTTATTTTACGGTCAGATCCGACCGCCATCGAGACACCCATAAAAACATTGGTTTGAAAAACGCGGTCGTGAATCGGAATGTCATGCAGCGAGCCGTCCGGTGAAAAATTGAGAGTATCGCTGAAACTGCGTCCTGTGCCCCATTTCTGAATGAGGATAATGTTTGAATCGGCTTTCTGAATCTCAACTGACAGTGTCCCATAAAGATCGATTTCAGTGCTTTTGTGGGGAATCAACGTCCAGGCGCCGTAAATATCCTGGCAGATGACGGGTGTCGCTATCGACTGAATGATAAGGATCAGCATTGAGATCAGCGTATAGTACAATTTTGGGTGCATCGAGGTGCCTCCCGTCTTCGAAAATGGATTGGATTACTGCGATTTCATGATGTAACATTTTCGTGATGGATAAGTTTCGTGATTTGTGATTGTTTGCATCGGAATTTCAGAGTTTTGTCAAAAGCAAAAATAAACCGCAGATTTCACCGATAGCACAGATTTATGGCTTGAGAACATAGCGTTCCGTGCAATTAAATGTATCTGGTGGGCTGAACACCATAGCCGTCAAGCTAAGAACGTTAGCGTTTATTATTCAGAAACATATCGTGTATTGATTTCAGAACAAGGATTAGCGATTAACGATTTTAGAAGGAATTGAAATTTCAA
>JAFGMA010000447.1 GCA_016927835.1 Candidatus Zhuqueibacterota bacterium
GATTTGCTGCCCGCCAAAATCCCAGATATGGGCTTTGAAATCCCTGGCATCATCAATACTGAATCCCCAATTCTGCCGCACCTCAATTCCCAGAGTTGATTTTTGTTTTTTATTGGGAACAGGAAAATCTTTATCGAATAATAAGTTCATTAACGTGGTTTTGCCAGAGCCTGGCTCGCCCACCAGCATTAACTTGGCTTCATAAATATTATCTTTGCCCTGTTTTTCTAACTGTTCAAAATAATTTTTTACTGCTTCTTTGCCTTGCTTGACAATTTCAACTGGTGGGATTTTTAAGGGATTTTCACCTAATAAAATACCTATATCATCAAAAAAGGCATGTTCCCATTTGAAATCCATTTTTAAATCAACTATCCAGGATGGGAGTTCTTTAATCGGATTTTTTGTTAAATCTAATATCGTTAAATCTGATAAAGCATTCAGCGGGTGAATATTACTGAGATGATTGGCACTTAAATCTAATATAGTCAATTTGCTTACCGCTTTCAGCGGTGAAATATCACTAATTTGATTGTTGGATAAACATAATTCCGTTAAATTTGTTAAAGCTTTGAGTGGTGAAATGTCGCTGAGTTGATTGTCTCTTAAATCTAATAAATTTAAATTAGTTAACGTTTTTAGCGGCGAAATATCACTGATTCGGTTGTAGGATAAACCGAGTTTCTTTAAATTGAGTAACTCTTTCAACGGTGAAATATCACTAAGTTGGTTGCCGCCTAAATTTAATTCCGTTAAATTCATTAAAGCTTTGAGCGGTGATATGTCACTGAGTTGATTAGCAGTTAACTGTAATTCCCCTAAATTCCTTAGTTCTTTCAGCAAGGAAATAATACGATTTAATTTTTTTATTCTACACCCAAATAAACTTATGCCTGTCACTTGCCCATTTTGGTTTAAAGAGTAGCCTCCTCCGAATCCTATATCGTCTACTTTTATTAATTTTACATTTAGTTCTTTTTCGATCTGTTTGATAATATCAAGGTCGGTCATGGTATTATGTCATCTCCCTGTTTTCTATCCCTTAATAAGTTTATGACACCATGCAAATCCATTACTCGGCTTACCAGCAATTAACCAGATATACATAGCTTCAATCCGTAATATAACAAAATATCTTATAAAAGCAATAAAAATTGTAAGTTCCGCAGTAATTGATCGGAAAGCGAAGCCTGCGGGAGGTTGTCTATCCACCAGCGACTGAAACAATTCCAATCCATGATATGATTTGCTTGACTTTTTTCTCCAAATTCGTTACTATACCCATTGCGGGAAAAATTTCATGGCAAGGTGTCATTGCGAGCGAAGCGCTGCAATCTCATAATTATATGAAAATGGTGAGATTGCTTCGTCGCTTCGTTCCTCGCAATGACAGAGAATTTACTGAAAAATTAAGCCATAACCAGTATAGTCAGTACATCGGATGCCTTTGAATAAGCTTGCGAACAGCTTAAAATTGACTGGAATATGTTGACAAGTTCAAAAAATATTCCTGAGAACTATTTCAAATCGCTTGAAAAGGATCTTGGCAATGGAAAAGAAATTACACCACAGTGCTGCATATTATCCGGAGCTATGGGAGTTGGACCAGGTTGATGAAGATATTGCCCTTATGAAACAAGCCGGATTGAATGCAGTTCGCATCGCGGAATTTGCATGGTCACGAATGGAGCCGGAGCTGGGCAAATATGAGTTCGACTGGCTTCAACTGGTGCTGGACCGGTTGCACGATTCGGGAATCGGCGCGATCCTTTGTACGCCCACACCCACGCCGCCTGCCTGGTTGAGCGAAACCTATCCTGAAATACTGCTCATCAATAAGTTGGATCGCCGGATGACGCATGGTTCCCGCAGGCACTATTGCTATAATTCGCCAACCTACCGGCGATTGTGCGCGCAAATCATCGAGCAGCTCGCCCGGCGATTCGGCAGGCATCCCGCCGTCATCGGCTGGCAGACGGACAATGAATTTTTCTGTCACGTCGAAGCTTGCTATTGTGAAACGTGCAAAGCCATGTTTCAAAGATGGTTGAAGGAAAAATTCGGCACCATCGAAAACCTGAACCACACCTGGGGCACACATATCTGGAGCGAATATTATAATCGCTTCGAACAGGTGCCCCTGCCCGTGCCGACAGCAACGCTTCATAATTGCTCCCTGGTGACCGCTTTCTGGCAATTTGCCTCGCAATCAATGGTCAATTTTCAGAAGGAGCAGCTCGATGTGATTCGCGCACATTCGGACCAGCCTGTCACCCATAACGCCATGCCGCCGTTTCATCATCTGGATTACGATGATCTGTTCGCCGATCTCGATTTCGGGGCAATCGATGCCTACATTCCCGTGGAAAAATGGTGGCGCGCCATCTATGAATTCGACTGGATGCGCCGCAAATGCAGCCGTCCGTTCTGGGTTATGGAGACGGATACCTCATGGACGGGAAGCGTCGCCTCTGATAACGATCCGACACCGCGGGGCTTCACCCGCATGAAAGGCTTGACCGCTTACGGCATGGGCGGGCAGGGCGTCTCCTACTGGCTCTGGCGGCAACAACGTACCGGCTGCGAAATGAACTGGAGCTCCGTCATCACCGCGTGGGGCAAGCCAACCCCGGGTTGGGATGACGTGAGAACATTGTCATCTGCCATGCCCAAAGTAGAAGCATTTCTGTTCGACGCCCCGGTACCCCGCGCAGAAGTCGCCATTCATTATTCGAATCGCAGCCGCATCATGCTCGATGTCGAACCCATGACAACTGATTTCAAGTTTTACGATACCTGGTTCGACGATGGTTACAAGCCGCTTTTCGCCACGGGCGTATTCAGAGACGTCCTCTTCGAATCCGCGCTGGTCGATGGCTACAAAATTGTGTACACGCCATTTTTACCCGCAATCGATCCGGCGCTCCTCGAGAAAATGAAAAGATATGTTGAACAGGGCGGAACCTGGATCATCGGTCCCATGACCGGCTACCGGACACCCGATCACACCGTTCATACCGAAGCCGCACTGGGTGCGCTGGAAGCATTCGCCGGCGTGCCGGTGGTGTTTTCGTTCCCGGTAAACCAGCAACCGGTGAAGGTGAAGTTGGCACACGGTGCGACAGCCGGCGCCAAACATTGGGCATTCAGTTTTGGCGATTTAAAGGACGCTCGCTCACTCGGCGAATATACGAGCCATCCGGCTGCGGGACAATGCTGGGGATATGAAAAAACGATTGGCAAGGGCAAACTCATTCACACAGGCGCGGGGCTGGACGAATCGTCGCAAACACACTTTTTGCGAATCATTCTGCAAAGTGCGGCTCTGGCAACGCTCTATGACTCAACGTGGGGCACGACTGTCGTCCCACGAAAGGGAAATTCCCGCCAGGGATTTGTCATTTCGAACTGGGATGCAAAGGGCGGTCGTGTCAAGCTGCCTCACCCCGGTGTGGATTTGCTCACCGGGCGCAGCCTTTCAGGGGAAATTCGGCTTGAACCTTGCGAAGTGCTAATCGTTGAAATCAAATAATGAGCGCGTTTGAAAACCTCCCGCAGGTTCCTGCAAAGTGCTAAATACATGTATTCAATTCAGATAATTTGCTTCATAGGGCGAGAACGAAAAGTCCACGGCATGTCATTGCGAGGCGGTTTTTGCCGAAGCAATCTCATCTGTAAGTTCCTATATTCTAAGAGATTGCTTCGCTCCTTTGTCGTTCGCAATGACAGCAAATATTAGAATTTTGCCACTTTTCGTTCAGAGACTACAAATTAGTTTTTTGCTTTATAAAATCCGCAGGAAGCTATTTTCGGTCAAATTTTAAGCAGCGATATACGAACCGCTGGTGTCGGAGCATCTGAAAGATTGGTGCCAAACCGCCGTCTATCAAAACATTTCCAGCAATCCCCGATTTTTGAAAAATGTGAAGTAATTTCATCATCACCACGATTCGATGAGGCAGGCATGACGTATTACCGGATTTTTGCTGTTTATTTATTGCTGTCAATCATCAGTCAATTGCCATCCACGGCTCAATCGAATGAGTATCCCTGGTTGGCTGACTCCCCTCCCGAAAACCGCCTCTGCGTTCGAATTGCGGCTCCGCCGGGCTATCATCGAATAAAGACCGAAGCGGGATCGTTTGGAAACTGGCTGCAAAATCTGCCTTTGAAAAAAGGGCAACCCCCGGTGTATTTATTCAATGACGAATTGAAAACGAATCAAAGCGCGCAAGCGGCAGTCATCGAAATCGATGTGGGCAAAAACGATTTGCAGCAATGTGCCGATGCGGTGATTCGGCTGCGCGCAGAATATTTGTTCTCAAAAAAGCGATTTCAGGATATTCATTTCAATTTCACCAGCGGATTCAATGCGGAATACAAAAAATGGATCCAGGGATATCGACCGGAGGTAAAGGGCAATTCTGTGCGTTGGAAAAAGCAAGCCGCTGGCGATTCCTCTTATGGCAGTTTCAAGCGATATCTCAGGACGGTATTCATGTATGCCGGCTCCTATTCGCTGAGTCGAGAACTGGAACCGGTGCACGACATTCACAAAATGAAAATCGGTGACATTTTCATTCAGGGCGGGTTTCCCGGGCACGCGGTGATTGTGGTCGACATGGCGGTAAATCCCGATACCGGCGAAAACCTGTTTATGCTCGCCCAGAGCTATATGCCGGCTCAGGACATTCACATTCTGAAAAATCCTGCGCAGCCAGACTTGAGTCCCTGGTATCCGGTTGATTTTGGCGATGTTCTCATCACGCCGGAATGGACTTTTCGGAGGGAGGATTTGAAGTGCCTGAAGTGAACGAAAGTAAACTAAAGTGCCAAAAGTGATCTAACGTGCCTAAAGGTGGGAAAGCTGGTTTGGAGGTTGGCTTTGGATGTTTGGTTTCCTTCAGGCTGGTATTTGGTTGCAGCATTCATTGAATGAAAAAATGAGAGGGTGGCTATGAAAGAGCTGAAGCAACCTGGCTGGTATCGATTTCAGTTGCAGATTCAAAAGAGTATATTTTCATTATTGATTGTTTTATCAATCATCGCATCCGCTTCATTCACATTGCTCAGGGGAAACGCTATGGATTTAACTCACGCAGTGGTTATTTCGCCGAAATCCTCAAACGCGACGCTGTCGAAGGCATTGCTTGTTCTGGGGGAAGAAATCGAGCGTCGAACCGGCGTTGCCTTACCGGTGAAGCATCAATTGCCCGCGGCGAAGCAACCGGTTATCATTGTCGGATTGAATGAGGATATCAAGCCATTCCTCGGATCCGAGTGGAACATTCTTCAACGCATCGAAGCGCCCGACGCCGAAGGGTTTCGGATGATGACCCAATCGCAGCCGCGACCTGTAGTGGTGCTTGCGGGATATGATGCGCGCGGCGTGCTTTACGCTGTGGGAAAATTTTTGCGGATGGCAAACATGAAATCCGGAAGTCTGCAAATCGCTGAAAACCTGGCATTTTCAAGTACCCCGTGCTACCCCATTCGAGGGCATCAATTGGGATATCGACCGAAAACGAATGCCTACGACGCGTGGACCGCGGCTCAATTCGACCAATACATCCGCGAACTGGCGATTTTCGGGGCGAACAGCATCGAAATTATGCCCCCGCGAACCGATGACGATGCGACCAGTCCGCACATGAAAGTGCCGGCGCTGCAGATGATGATCGATCTGTCGCGCATTATCGATTCTTATGGTATGGATGTCTGGATCTGGTATCCGAATATGGGCGATGACTATACAAGTGAAGCCTCTCTCCGCTTCGAATTGGCTGAACGCGAAGAGATTTTCAGCAGCCTTCCGCGAATCGATGTGGTGTTCGTTCCCGGCGGCGATCCGGGTGACCTGCATCCGGGTATCCTGTTTAACTGGCTGGGACGCGTTGCCGGCGTTTTGCACAAATATCATCCCAAAGCCAAAATATGGATTTCCCCGCAAGCATTCCGACCAACCAAAGAATGGTTTGATTCGTTTTATGCCAACGTAAACCGTCACGAACCGTGGTTCGGAGGCGTCGTGTTCGGACCCTGGGTGAAGACGCCCCTGCCTGAAATTCGCCGCCTCGTTGCGACGGATATTCCGATTCGGCGGTATCCCGATATCACCCACAGCCTGAGCTGCCAGTATCCGGTGCCGGAATGGGACCTGGCGTTTGCGATGACCCTCGGCAGGGAATGTATCAATCCGCGACCGGTTGCCGAGAAACACATCCACAATGCCTTTCGTCAGTATGCCAATGGCAGTATCAGCTATTCCGAGGGAACGAACGATGACGTGAATAAATTCATCTGGAGCGCCCAGGACTGGAATCCCGAAACACCAGCCATCGAAACATTGCGTGAGTACGGTCAATTTTTCATCGGAGAGGCTTTTGCGGAAGGCGTTGCACAGGGATTGCTGGCGCTTGAAAAAAATTTGCAGGGTCCAATTCTGGCAAATCAGCATATCGAATTAACATTGCGGCAATGGCAGGCTCTCGAGCAGACAGCCTCACCAGACGTGCTGGCAAATTTTCGCTTTCAAATGGGGCTATTGCGCGCCTACTACGATGCCTGCGTGCAGCGCCGATTGATTTATGAAACCGGGTTGGAGCAGGAGGCTATGGACATTCTGCGCGCTGCAACGCCCGGAACAGTGCTTAACGCCGTTGATCGCGCCGAAAAGATTCTTGCCCTGGCGCGATCCAAACCGGTGGCACAGGACTATCGTCAGCGCTGTGATGAACTTGCAGAGGCGCTTTTCCAAAGCATCGGGGCACAATTGTCCGTCGAAAAATATGCCGCTTCCGAAGGTCGCGGCGACTTCATGGATTACATCGACGCGCCGCTGAATGATGCACCCTGGCTGAGTACGCAATTCAACCTGATTCGCCAGCAAAAATCAGAACAAGCCCAATTCGAAGCCGTTAAAACACTCATCGCGCGCACCGATCCGGGACCCGGCGGATTTTACGATAATTTCGGATCCGCCGGCAGCTTGCAGCGAGTTGCGCCCGGCGAGGGGTGGGCGACCGATCCGGGTGGCTTGCTGTCTCCGCGGGTGAGCTTTGGCGTCGGATTGATTGGAGAGGAATGGGTTCACACAGTCACCGCCAAAGGATTTGAGGGCAATGCAACGCCGCTGGCGTGGATGAACCAGGTAACCACGTTGTACGACACGCCATTGAAAATTACGTATGATAATCTGAATCCCAAAATGCGATACCGATTGAAAGTGGCGTACACCGGGCGCTTCCGCTCCAGAATGAAATTGACTGCTGCGCCGGAATTTCTAATACATGATTTCATTCAAACAGGACGTCAGCCAGTGTATGAATTCGATATTCCACAAGCGGCAACTCAAACCGGGATACTCGAATTGATCTGGACTTGCGGCGAAGGCGAGCGCGGCTCACAGGTGTCTGAAATCTGGTTGATGCCTGAGAAATGAGCGATATATTTTTCGGCTGAAGTTGTGCCGGGGTCATAAAAAAGGGTGAAATCACTTCTTGTTTCAATTTCGGAAAGCCATGCGCTGCCCGTGCGGTAGAAAGTTATGCAGGAAGATATGCAACGAGCCTTGAAACTGCTCAGGTATCATTTTCAGCTTTCACCCTAGCCCTCTCCCGAAGGGCTAAGCATTACCCACATCTCGGATTTGAGACAGAGGGCATTTTTTCTCCCCTTCCCTTATGAAGGGGCTGGGCATGGGTTAAAATGGACGTCATTCAAAGAAATTAGTATCGTGCTTTAAACGAAAGGACATAAAACGATGAGGATCTGTTCTTTGAATTGCCATCTTTTCTTACCCATCCCCTAGCCCTTTCCCTGAACAACAGGGAAGGGGAACCAGAATAGGACTTTCCCGGTGTCCAGTACTCTAGATGTGGTTAATGCTCAGCCCGAAGCGAGAGCGAACTTCTCCCTTCTTCCCTCGAGAGAACCGCGGGGATGAGGGCAAAAGACTTTTGAATGTAGAAGGAAGGAAGATCGCATGAAAGCTGAATAGATGGCAAGCTTTCAAATTATCATATTAGTGTGTTCAAGTTACAACAAAGGATCCTGAATGACCGGTTCGGAATTCAATTCAAAGCTGCATCGCGGTGAACTTTTGCTGGGAACCGCGATCACGACGGCATCGCCCTACTGGGGGAAACTATCTCAGGAATTGGGACTGGATTTTGTTTTTATTGATAACGAGCATCACCCATTTTCACGCGAGCAGATCGCCATGCTGTGCCAATTGATGACTGCCTGCGGAATCGTGCCGGTGGTGCGAATTCTGCGTCCTGATCCGGCATTGGCATCCGCCGCGATCGATGCCGGGGCATTGGCGGTGGTTGCGCCGTATGTGGAACGGATTGCCGAAGCTCAGGAGCTTGTCGGAGCAGTGAAATTCGGACCGCTTAAAGGCGATTTGCTGAATCGAGGTTTGAGCCAAAACGACTGGATACCGGAGGCAAAGCAGTATCTGGATGAAAGAAACCAGCATCGAAGCGTCATTCTAAATATTGAGAGCGTGCCGGCATTGGAGAAACTCGACGAACTGGCAGCGGTTCCCGGTGTGGATGCGTTGCTTATCGGTCCGCATGATTTGAGCATCAGCCTGGGCTTACCTGAGGCGTACGAGCATCCTATCTTCCGCGAGAAGCTGGCGCACATTATTCGGACTGCCCGCGCACATAACCTCGGAGCAGGTATCCATTCATGGTCAACCACCGAAGATGAAAAGGAATGGATCGGCATGGGGCTGAATCTGCTGGTCCACTGGAGCGATTATCAGGCAGCAAAAGTTAAATTGGGTGAGGATTTGAAAACACTTCGTAAAGAGAGTATTTTAATGGATAAGAAAAATGACCTGTATTAGCCGGATTGCAGTTCAATTTCAAAAATACCTTGAGAAAGAGACATGACTCAAATTCTTATTGACATTTGGAGCCGTGATTATTAAATTGAATAATACATGAGTTGAGGAGCGGGTTGCCGAATCTGATGCTCATTAAATATTGCAAGCTTAAAGAATGAGCCTGAAATTAGCAGAAACGCGTTTTTTAAATTCAAATCGATACATTCATAAAGAGTTAATGATGATGAAAAATCAACCTATCGCGAATCAATTTAGTCCAGATGAACACATTGTTTTATTTCATGGAAGTTGTCTTGATTTGCTGAAACAGATACCGGAGCACTCCATTCAGTTGATTATCACATCTCCGCCTTATAATATTGGAAAGGAGTATGAAAAAAAGCTAAAACTAAATGATTATGTGAACCAGCAAGCGGAGGTGATCAAGGAATGCGAGCGCGTATTAACCGATAAAGGGAGTATTTGCTGGCAAGTCGGGAATTATGTCGATAACGGATCGATTATTCCACTCGACGCTGTTTTGCATCCGGTTTTCAGCGACCTGAATCTGGTGATGCGAAATCGTATTATTTGGTATTTTGAACATGGACTTCATTGTTCGCGCAGGTTTTCCGGCAGATATGAAACGATTATATGGTACACTCGAAAGGTCAAAGACTACGTGTTTAATTTGGATCCGGTGAGAGTTCCGCAAAAGTACCCGGCGAAAAAATATTTTAAGGGACCTAAAGCCGGTCAATACTCGTGCAATCCGCTTGGTAAAAATCCCGGTGATGTTTGGGATATTCCGAATGTCAAAAGCAATCATATCGAAAAAACCGAGCATCCCTGTCAGTTCCCGGTTGAACTTATTGAACGCCTTGTGCTTTCAATGACAAATCGGGATGATTGGATTTTCGATCCCTTTGTCGGAACCGGCACATCGATTATCGCGGCGTTACGGCATGGAAGGCGTGGTGCAGGTGCTGAAATCATAAAAAAATATGTTGATTTAGCTGCATCCCGAATTCAGAAAGCTATAAAGGGCACGCTAAAAACGCGTCCGATGTATAAACCCAAATATGATCCTGATGTCAGCCGCAATAAACTTGCAATTCCCCCTTGGAAAGAAATCAATCAAACCCTGCCTGATCAACTAGTTATATTCGATAAAAACAGCGAGCCGACCAATGAAAATAATTGAAAAATATTCCCATTTAAATGGACTTGAATCTATCCTGGTACATAAACCCCAGCTTTGGGAAGAAGTACTTGATGTTGTTGCTCAAGTAAACGCTGAATTGTGCAAGACAAAAATATCGAACGAGAAACGAATGATAGGGCGCTTGCTGTATAGTCCTAAAGAAATCAACAAAGCATTCAAGGATTTGCTCGAGGAAAGAGGCTGGGCTGAAAATCGGATAAGCTACTGGATTACAAAAGACGAACGGCTAATCCGAAGAACTCTTACAATGCCCGTTGATGAGCAAAAAAAGGAGATCGAAAAAAGTGGGGCGAAAGCCATTTATAGCTACAACCAAACCGACTTCATCAAAGAACGCGTCGCAATAGAAGTCCAGCTAGGGAAATATTCGTTCGTAGCTTATGATTTGTTCGTCAAACACCTGGCATTTTACATCGGTGACAAAATCGATGTCGGGATTGAAATTTTGCCGATGAAATCACTGCAGGAACAGATGAGTTCAGGGGTTGCTTATTATGAAGGCGAATTATATAACATCATACGTCATGGCAGGGGTGTACCCGCAGTTCCCCTGGTGCTCATCGGCATTGGAACCTGATAAAACCGCTCAATTTGTGAATCATGTTCTCCGCAGGCTGATTCATGAATTGTGAATAAAAAAGCAAACCCTAAACCGGAGATTAACCATGTCTTCAAGCTATTCCATTACACACGGTCAAATCAAGCGTTTAACGCGCCACAACACGCCCACAATCGCCAACTCAATGGGTGTGTTGAGTCAGAGGAAGAAAACTACAGGATTCAACCTCGAACCAACCACGGACTTCATGCCCGAAATGGGTGCGATGTGCGGTTATGCGGTCACCGTAAAATACCAGGCAAGTCAGGAAAAAGTCGAACATGCCGTGGATTATCTCGACTATTTCAAGTGGATGGCTTCGCTGCCAGCGCCCAAAATCGTTGTCATCCAGGATCTCGATGCGCCCGACGGGATCGTCGGTTCATTTTGGGGAGAGTGCAACGGAAATCGACATCGGGCATTTGGCTGTGTCGGGACGATCACCGATGGCGCAATCCGCGATTTGCATGAAATGAAAAATGCCGGCTTCAAAGCTCTGGCACGGCGGCTGTGTGTGGCGCCGGCTTACGGCAAAGTGATAGATTACAATTGTCCGGTGACTGTTTTCGGCCTGCAAATCAAACCCGGAGAACTGATTCATGCGGATCATCATGGTTTTATTACCATCCCGCCCGACGTTGCGCCACTGCTGGATGAGGTTTCGAACCAGTATGATCTCGCCGAGTTGGAGCATATCATCACCCCCTGCCGCAGACCGGGTATTACCCTGGAGGAAGTTATCGCGGAGGAACATGCATTTCAACAGCGGATTCAAAAGTTAAGATCAAAAATCGAATCGGTCCGCTCAGGGAAAAATGAGGGGATGCAAATCGTTTGATGTTGAGTTATTATAGAGTATGAAGGAACAACGCATGACACCGCGCGAACGCATTCTGACACTTCTGAATGGCAACCAACCGGATCAGGTTCCCTGGTTCGGCGATTTGGATTATTGGGCAACGGCACTTATCTCTCAGAATAAAATGCCGGAAAATTTCAGACTCAGTGACGCATATCTTGATTGGCACCGCAACCTGGGGGTCGGATTTTATTTGCAGGGCTATTTTCCTTTCAGCACACATTATGAGTCGGTAGACGTCAAAGAATGGCATGAGGGAAATAATAGACTCCGTCAAATCACCACGCCTGTGGGAACACTGAAGGAATGCTGGCAATGGCTGCTAACATCATATTCTACCGCACCTATCGAGCATCTGGTTAAAACGGCGGCTGATCTGCCAGCGTTTCGCTATCTCTGCGAGCATTCATATTATGAACCAGACTATGCGTTGGCGGAGCGACGATATCACCAAATCGGCGATTTGGGCATTGTGCTGTGTTATTTGCCCAAAAGTCCATTCATGCAATTACTCGTGCTTGAAGCCGGGATTGAAAATTTGACTTCGATTTTGATGGATGCACCCGATGAATTTCAGGCAACTATCGATGCAATGACCAGATGCCACGATTCGGCTGCGCAGATCGCCTTGAATAGTCCGGCTGAAGCGCTGATGATCCCCGAGAATTTATCCGCGGAGATGGTGGGTCCGCGTCTTTTCGAGCAATTCATGCGCGGTTACCAGGAACGGTGGATTAAGAAGATCGCCGCCGCCCGAAAACACTCATTCATTCACATGGACGGAACCTTGCGCGGATTGCTCCGCGAAGAATGCACCACAGGTATCACCGTATTGGAAGCGCTCACACCAGCACCCGTTGGCGACCTGCCGATTGAGGAGTGGCTTGATTTTGCCGGCAATTCAAAAACGATTTTCTGGGGAGGATTGCCCGGATCGTATTTCACGCCACGCGTTTCCGATCGCGAATTCGAGCGCCACGCGAAACAGGTTCTATCCGTTATGACGCAACATCCGCGATTTGTTTTGGGCGTTGCCGACCAGGTGCCGCCAGATGCAATGGAATATCGGGTGCGGCGTGTGCGTGAGTTGGTGGATTCGTTTGGCAACTACCGATAGCAGTATGTTAGGCGCGGCACGCAGACGGTTGGTTTCCATCATTCGCAAGCTTGAAGTTTTTTATCAAATAGAAAAATCGAGATATAACTGTAGAACGTGAATCGTTCAACAAAAAGGAGGAGGGAAGGTATGCGTAAATGGTCAGCATTTTTGATGACCGGACTGGCTTTTGGGCTTGGCTGGGCAATACGCGGGCATTTTGGTCATGAACATGGCGCAGCCTGGGCTGGCGCCATGGGCGCACTCGCAGTAATCGTGGCATTGCGACGGGAAGATTTTGCCAGACGCATGCCGACATTAGCGGCTCTCGGAGCAATCGGCTGGGCTGTCGGCGGAATGATGAGTTACGGTCTTATTGTCGGTATCTGCAGGGCGAGCGATTTTATCAACTCGTGGTATGGTTTTGCCATGCTGGCGGTTATCGGCGCAGGATATGGCTTCATCGGTGGCGGTTTATTGGGGCTGGGCATGGAGACAACCGAAAAGAAGCGTCCGGATTGGGCTTCGCTGCTGGCACAGATGGTTGCCGGGGCGTGGATCTGTTGGGGACTCATTATTTATCAGCTCGAATGGAAGATGACGCCGCCGAGATCCGAACTCTGGGCTGCCTGTCTTGGCATTTCGCTGGCACTCGGTTGGTATTTACATCGCAATGGATTCAAGCGCGCACTCGCAATGGGGGGTTACGCTGCCCTGGGCGCCGGATTCGGATTTGCATTTGGCAATTTCCTGCAAATCATGGGCAATCTCAGCGGAGTGAGCTTCAACTGGTGGAATGTGATGGAGTTTTCATTGGGATTCTTCGGCGGTCTGGGGATGATTTTCGCCGCGTATACCCGCGATTGGCAGGAATCGGTGCACCCATCTAAGACCGCAAATTGGCTGTCAATTTTGCTTTTGCTGGTATTGATTCCGCTCAGCAATCTTGTTCAGGCATTCCATATAAAAGAATTCACAACAATGGGTGAAAATGCCGGCATCGCTGATCCGCTGAATTATGCTTATTGGCAAATCTGGTTGGGGCTGCTGGTGGTACTCATTTTCGCACTTCCGGGCATACTAGCCTGGGGACGGACACAAGACAAGCCAGCGATGCTCAATAAATGGATTGTTCCGCTTTCTTTGACCGTGTATAGTGCGTTTTATATCTTTTTCGGACACATTAAAAAAGGAGTGTCTTACCACAGCTTCAGCAATCAATTGGAGCAATATTTTTATTGGGTGATACTGGCGGCGATTACTGTCATCTGGGTGGTAGCGTATCGCCGGCAGCAAGTCGCTGAAATTATAACAATTCAATCCGAGAATTGGAAGCGCTGGATCATTTGGATTGGCGCACTCATCGCAATTACAGCGCTTATTGCGCTGATCAGCATTAGCAGTCACGATGGATTGCCCGGTGCGAATACTCGGTTTTGAGTCCGATTCATCTGCTATGCTTGTGAGCAGGCGTATTTTCCTGCGTTGGCACTTGACAATGATGTTATAATCTTGTATATTGTAGCAAAAGAAGTGCGCTCCGGTAACAGTTATTCAATCATGGGGGCAGAATGGATAGCATAGAAAAAATAATCGGCGGTTTTCGGACGGCTATACAGGATCTGCTGGTTCCCGAGTTAAAGGCGATTAAAACCGAGCTTCAGCATCATAACGAGCAGTTTAAAAAAATTGACCAGCAACTTGATAAGCTCAATCAGCGGATCGATAAAAATCAAGCCGAATCCAATAAGCGGTTTGAAGCACTTCAGCGCCAAATTGATGAGCGATTTGAAGCTTTCCGTAAGGAAATGGATCAAAGATTCGAAGCTTTCCGCAAGGAAATGGATCAAAGATTCGAAGCCGTGCTGCAAAGGCTCGCAAATCTTGATACAAGCCAGACAAAAGTCTTGGAAAAATTTGATTCCCTGGAGAAGCAATTGCAGATCGATCGCCGCCTGACGCATTTTGAGGGGCGTTTTGCCCAAATGGAAAGAGTGATGCTGGCGGAGAAGGGCGGCAAAAAAGAAGTAGCAGTATGACAATTTTAATTTTTTTATAAACCCGAAAAAAAACCTCCTGTGGTCAAAATGGTACACAGGAGGTTTTTTATTGCTCACAGCTCTTTAATGGTAATATTCCGGAACTGTATCGGATCACCGTGGTGCTGCAATGCGATGCGCCCTTTTTCCGGCACGCCGGGCAATTGGCAGTTATCGATCACTTTTTCGCCATTCAGATCGACGCTGACCCGGTCGCCTCTCATGGTAATCACAAAGCTATTCCATTCACCCAAAGGCTTATCCGCGCACTTCAAAGGCGTTGTGCCTTTAACTACTTCCGGCGGTTGATTTTCATCGGTACGATAACCATAGATTTCTCCGGAACCGATAGGCCAACACCAGATATTGATCTGGCTTTTCGAATTGCCCCGCAAATACACGCCGCTATCACCCGCGTATTGCACCGGAACCATTTTTTGTGTGCTGTCCTCATTGAGCGCGACCGTTCCATCGGGAAGTATCAACGGAACCTCTCTTTCCACGGGTTCGCCGGGGAAACGCCAGTCGAGTTTCAAAATGAAATCGGAATATTCTTTCTTCGTCCACAGATTCTTGTCCGACTCAGATTCGCTTTTTCCGTCATAATCGATGATGCCATCAACAACTTTCCAGTGACCGTTATCTCCCTCGGGTACCACCCAATTTTTCAAGGTATGCCCGTCGAAAAGGGCAACTGTGTTGTCGCACGCGATGAATAGCAGCATCGCAAGCGTCAGCGCGAGCAATGGCAATAAGGCTCGTTTCATTAGTATCCCTCCGGTTTGAATTTCAATTTTCGGTGTCAGCATAAGCTGACTTGATTATTTTTTGGTTAAAAATGAGATGGCGGCATCAACGTCCTCTTTTTTGCCCAGGACAGTTATTTTATCCCCAGCCTGCAACACGGTGTCGCCATGGGGTATAACAACCTCGTCGTCCCTTACAATCATACCAATCAATGAATCGTTCGGAAATTCGAGTTTACTGAGTTTTTGACCTACCGCCGGTGATTTCTCGGTCAGGACGATTTGCTCCACCGTACCGCCGCCGGCATCCAGGCTGGTTTGAAGATCCTTGATGTTCTTCTTGTAAACCGATTTGGAGATTTCCTCGATTTCAGTTTCCTTGAGTAGCAGCTTTGCCTCAAGGTCTTTGATTTTTTCGATGACTTCAGCAATAGTTTCATCCACTTTTATGCTGCTTTTTTCGGACCACTGATCGTAAATCCTGCCGCCGAGTTCGATGAATTCCTGTTCGATCTCGTTTTGCAGGTTATGCTGATCCCATTTGAGCCTGGTCAAGCGCGACAATTCGGAGGCTTTCTCCGAGACGACATCCGCGCCTTCCTTGACCATTTGGGCGCCGCTTTTATACCACTCGGCAGCCTTTTCCGAAATTGTCGCAGCACTGCCTTCAAGACCTTTTTTTACTTTTTCCCAGAGTTCCATTTTTTCCTCCTCGATTATTGAGTTTGCTTTTCCTGTGAATTTGAAAATTTTTGCCGAATATGAATTTTGTCGTTCGGTCGATTCATGTTTGCAGGATTACCTTGCTGGAAGGCATTGTCCTATTTGGCTGATACCGGAAAGCAACATTTGTGGTACACTTTGTTATCTGCGGATTTTATTGCCTTCCTATACAATTCATATTCATAATAATTAAAGGTTTCGTAATGCTCAACTTCTGCGGGTCATATAATTTTGAATTCAATGTGATTCATATTTTCTCAGTACATCTGCCAGTTTCTTCGCTTTGACACATTTTTTCTTATAAGCTTCATATCTTCTCAATGCTTCAAGATCCCATAACTTTTCGATTTCCGGATCCGGACTTTTCATACTAGCCATCAATCCTTCTATTAAATGTGATCTATCTACCGGTTTAAATTTTAGAGCATTTTCTAATAAATCAAATAGTTTATCATCTAACATAACCGCACGCTATCGCGTTGGATTTCCTGATAAAATAATGTCTTGTAAAATGCATTCTTTTCCCAGATTTTTACATCTTTGACAATCGGTGAAATATAAACGCCATGACGAAGAGAATACTTCGAAGACAGCCGGCTCAGTTCTTTTCTGATTTGATAGTCGAAATGCTTAACAATGATAAGAATATCAATATCGGAAAACTCGCTGGCATCATCGCGGGCAACGGAACCAAAAAGATATTCGGCGACCAAATTATCTTTTAAAATTCTTCTGGTTTCGTCCGAAAAATCTTTGATAAGGTTTGTAGCCGTCTGATTCATCGCTACCCGCTCTTCGTTTTTGTACTGCTGCGAACTATTAAAGGCACTCTTTTTGAAGCCAGTTCGTATCAAAAAAATTATCCGCCATCACCGCCATAAACCTAATCTAACCAAAAGATAAACAAAATAATCAGCGATGTCAAGAAAAATTAATGTTGCCTGAGAAACGCCCGGACAATGGGATTCAATTTATCATATTCGATCAGGAATGAATCGTGCCCGAAAATCGAATCGATTTCCCGATACGAGGCATTTATGCCAAGCTCGCGCAGTTGCCGGGTGAGTTCAATCAGCTCTTCCCTGAAATACAGCACGTCCGAGCTGATGCCAACCGAGAGCACCGAAGCCCGGATTCGCTTCAGGGCAGATTCCCACGAATCGAAGCCGCGACTGATATCGTGCAGATCCATGGCTTTTGTCAGGTAAATATAAGTGCGCGCATCAAACCGTTCGACCAGCTTGGTTCCCTGGTAATGCAGGTAGGATTCGATCTGGAACCAATTATCAAAATTAAAATAGCGTTCGGAAGATTCATCGACCCGTTCGCGCGCGTATCGCTGCCAGAATTGCGCCTGACTGCGATAGGTGATCATGGCGATCATCCGCGCCAGTTTCAGTCCCAATTCGGGTTGCGTAAACTCGCCCTTGCCGTTATTCCACTTCGGATCGTTATAAATCGCCTGTCGCGCCACTTCATTCAGGGCGATCATCCAGGGGGAGCCTTTCGCGGTACCGGCGATATTTACGGCTTTTTCAACGAAATCCGGGTACTGGACGATCCATTCCCAAACCTGCATCGCTCCCAGTGATCCGCCGGTTACACACGCCAGCTTTTTCACGCCGAGATAATCCAGCAAAGCTTTGTTTACCCGCACCATGTCGCGTGTGGTCGTTGGCGGGAAATCCATTCCGAATGTCCTGCCTGTTTTCGGATTGATCGAGGTGGGACCGGTTGTGCCGTAGCAACTGCTCAACAAGTTGGCGCAAACGATGAAGTACTCAGCGGGATCTATTGGTTTGCCATTGCCAACGAAGCCATCCCACCAACCCGGAATTTTATCGTCGGTTGAATTGTAAAAAGCTGCGTGGGCATTGCCTGTGAGCGCGTGATTGATGAAGACGGCATTATCACCGGCTGGATTCAATTCGCCATAGGTTTCATAAGCGACGGTAATTTCAGGAAGGCTTGCCCCGCATTCAAATATGAATGGTTCTTGTTCAGAAAAAAGCGTTGCGGTTTTTGTTTCAACGAATATCTTTTGAGTCATTGGTCCTGCGTTGTTTAAATTTGAAGTATTCCCGGAGGTAATTTAAAGTCAAAATGATAAACGATAAATATCGGGAAATAGTTCAAAGCAGTATCGAATTTTGGGGAAAATTATCGGATACTCAGCGGGGTAAACTACCGGCTGGAGGGATTCAGGCTGGCTACCGCCTCTTAACAGAACCGTGCGATTTGGGTAGACTTCAGCCGGCTCCTTCTGCTATGATAAAATGAGCCTTCTCGAATGTTGGTTACATGAATCATCTGCCGGGTGATGTTCGCTACGAGACAACCTGTTCAACACTTTTTGCTATTCCGGCTGCACGCCTGCCTCTTTCAGGCTCTTTTCAACGATCTTGCGAATCGAATCTCCGTCGACAGGATTGATTTGCTCAAGATATTTCAGGTGCTTCAATGATTCCAGGGCTTTCAATGCCTTCAACCGCTGAAGATGCTTTGCCTGTTTCAACTCCTTTAATTCATCGAGGGTTTTAAGCTCTTCGCGCAGTTGCTGCATCTGCTCCCGAATTTCAGCCCGGAAATCTTCGCGCCATTCCAGCATCGCCTCCTTTTCCAACTGGTGCAGTTCTTTGGCGAGGTGCCGGTATTCGCGCTGATGCTGAATTTTTTCTTTCAATTCTGCGTCAAGTGCGAGACGAAGTCCGCGCTTCGACCTGAATTGCATCCGGTACGGCATATCTCGGAGCTGCTGTCGATTCTCTTCCAAAACCTTGTGCAAACGCTCATTAAAACGATACATCGATGAAATGCGCACTGTCAACGAATCCCAGGTTTCGGGGCATTGGGAGATCAAAACGGCTTTCGGGTACGCTTTGGGGGATGATTCACATTCTGGAGGTTCAGGTGGAACTTCGATCCATTTTCCGCCATAAGGCAGCTTTTTTTCCGGTTCACTGATTGTAATGCTGATGATGGCTTCCGCCTGCTCCGGCGAGAGTACCGTATCCACCGCTGTTGCATTGAATATGCTTGCAGCGACGCTCTCGATTTGATCGGGCGTAACTTCTTTTTGCACAGCCTGTTGAACGAGCTGATCGTACTGCTCTTTGATTGCCTCCTTCTCCGGACCGTCAGGAACCATCGCAAAAAGCTTTTTGCCCATCATTCCAAGCGTGTATTCGAGAACATCCTCTTTGACTTCCCTGTCATTTGTGATCACAAGAAAAATCGCGGTGGATATGAGCAAGACCAGAACCACAAAGCCTATTTTACGCAAAACCACGTACATTTTAATTATCTCCAGCATTGCATAATAAAAACACAACATACTATTGGGGAATAAAATATTCTGATAGTATGACGTTTTAATTTGCCCGATGGTTGCACATTATGCAAAATTTTATGATTATTATACAAAAGAACGGGGAAGAGCATTCTCATTCGGAAAATCAGATGGTGGCTGGTAATATTCGATTGATAGAGAATCCTAAATAATCGAAGAGGCTGGTCAAATCAGTGACTCCAGCCTCTCGAATTTCAAATCTCTCCCAAACATACTTCATTCATTTAGCCCGCAACTTGATTTCAAGATAGCGCTACCGTTCACCAAGTTCCCGGCTTTTCGCAGCCTGCACCGGATCGGTATATCCAGCGACGCTATGCAGCCGAGATGGGTAATGTACCTTGAAGATGTTCTGCGTCTTCCCGCGCGAATCATCCGCTTTGAAATAGCGCAGTGTATCGGCTACCAGGTAGCGATGAATTTTAGTGGTATCAATTTCCGCAGGATCAAAGAAAATTTGTGCGACATTGCGCTGACCATCGAATGATGTACGGAGCCTGACGATTGCGCTGTCTTCAGAGATATGGCTTACGAGGTAAATGAGCCGCCGACGCGCGAATATATTTTCGATGTTATTTATGCCAATCTCATAAATTTTCAGGCTATTTTCAAATTTTGTCTCGTATCCGTTGAAGCTTTGATCATAAATGCCGAACATGCGAAGGGTATAGAACTCAGTAGAAATTTTAGACAGGCTTTTACCAGCATTCTCGCAGGTAAAATCCATTTCATACACGCGAATCTTGCCTTTTATCTCCCTTTCAATGCGCTTTGTGGTATCAATCAGCGCCCGAATGTCACCGGGATTTGTGCTATCGCTGCAATAAAATATTGATACCTGAACCGGCTCACCATAGTTGGTTTCGAATCCAAATACATGGGGATCGGCGTGCAAGATGCGTATGAGATTCATATTATCAACACGGTCGAAAAAGTTCTCGATGCCGACTTGCCATATCGCCAGTGAATCCGGTTTATAATTGGTAAACTTACGTGTTTTATATCTCAGCGGATCAAAAACCGCCTTCTTTACACCAGATTCATCGATCACCTCCGGATCGTAATAAACCGTCACTGCATGCGATTTGGCGTACGTATCCAGTCCGTAAATCCCTTTTTTATCTTTCAATTTTTTATATAGCGCCAGCGATGTGCCATAGCATTTGATGTTCTTGATTCCGGCTTTCTTATATTCAGCAAGATTTTTCGCTTCAGAAAAATTGCCCCATCGCTTTTTTAGTGTTCTGAATTCGAAATTTGTTGACAGAATCGATCCCGTAAACCGCATGCCTGCCAGCACTATCACCACAATGATCGGCAATGCGACAGCCATTGTCGGGGGGATCCAGGTTAATTTGCGGGAACCGTTGATGCCAACCGCCTGCTCGCTCTTGCAAGCATAAACGCATTCTGTGCAAAGCATGCAATCAGGATGATCGACTTTTTTGTACTCGTCAACCTTGATTCCCTGCGGGCAGGCTTTTACACAAAGGGAACAATGGGTGCATTTATTTTGATCAACCGTAATTTTCGTCAGCGGGAATGGAAATAGTTTGTAAACACCTATTTCCCAGGCAAATCCAACGACTGCCAGCGCACCGAATAGCCAGGCAATCGACAGGTCAATGCCATAAGCCCTGATCGCAAAAAAGTAAGCAAATGGAATAAACACGAGATAGATGTTAACAAACATGTTCGTTGCCGCACCCAGGGGGCAAAGATATTTGCACCAGAATTGCTTGAAAAATATCGCCCCGAGGATAGTGACAGCCAAAGCGGCAAGCGACCACAGCAGCACAACATCGTGGTCGAAACCGGACGCCACACCATAATATGGATCGAATTTTTTACAAAAAAGCTCGCTGCTGGTTACGGTATAATACAATACGACAAACAGGAGCGCGTATTTGAAAATGCGGAATAATCGATCAAGAACTGCTGGCAGCGACATTTGTATATTGAATTTCCTGCCAAGCTTTCCCAGCCATTCCGTCACGTATCCGATGGGGCAAAAATAACTGCAAAAGAGCTTCCCGATAAGTAACGCGCCGATTATCAGAGCAAATGCCATAAACACGCCATCCGAGCTCATGCTGCAAGCCATTGTCTCCTGATAGAGGTAGCTCCCGAACGAGAGCAATCCGCCCATCGGGCAAAAGGTTTCAATATCCCAGCCGACGATGACAACCCAGATAATCAGAAACAGGGTGAGAGTCTGTAACAAAATTCGAATTTTGCTTTTCATAGAAGTACCTTACGTATAATCAAACTGAATGCTGAGGACATCAATAAAATAAAAAGGGGACGAATCGCCTTCGTCCCCGAAAAATCAAAGCGCATCCTTATTTCAGGAGCAGCATTTTCATGGTTTTATTGAAACCTTCAGCTTTCATTCTGCAAAAATAGACACCGCTGGCTGCCTTTGACGCATCCCAGGTAACGCGATGATTACCCGCTGTCTGTTTTCTTTCTACAAGGGTTGCGATTTTTTGACCCATGGAATTATAGATGCTCAGGGAGATTTTCGCATCTTTTGAAAGCTGATACCGAATTTCTGTAGTCGGATTAAACGGATTCGGATAATTCTGGTGCATCGCAAAATTAACCGGCGCCGGTGTATAATGCGTGCTCACAGAAGTGCCTGCCGATTTTTTAAGTACATAGCCGCTGGTTCCGACAACGTAAAAATCACCATTCGCCA
The DNA here is from genome assembly GCA_016927835.1 of Candidatus Zhuqueibacterota bacterium. Taxonomy (GTDB): domain Bacteria; phylum Zhuqueibacterota; class Zhuqueibacteria; order Thermofontimicrobiales; family Sulfurfontimicrobiaceae; genus Sulfurfontimicrobium. The sequence continues at coordinate 22,173 of JAFGMA010000447.1, forward strand.
GAAATTTGCCGTCGCGCAGGTATACAGGCTGCATGTGGACGGGTGAGGCTTCCTTTTGCCAGGTTTCACCGCCGTCTTCGCTTTTCATAACAAAACCCAGCTTTCCGGTCACATACCCGACCGATCCGTTGAATTCAATACTGTAAAACTGCATGCCCTCGCTGGAGAGACTGTCCTGGAAAACCGGCGTCCAGGTTTCGCCGGCATCGGTGCTGCGCAGAATGAGTCCCTGGTTTGGTTGACCGGAAGTGGCGTCATATCCGGCGATGACCAACGTCTTTCGATCGATCTGTTCCATATCATACAGATATGATTTGACGTCGGTTACCAGGTGATCCGTCCAGGTTTCGCCGCCATCAGTCGTTTTATACACTTTGGCATCGCGATAATCCAGCACGAACCAGGTTTTTTCATCCTGCAAAATCAATCGATAGAACATGCTGCCCAGCAACGTGTCAGGCGCCCAATGTTTGCCGCCATCAGATGTCTTCCAGAGGTTGCCTCCGCTATCGCACATATAGCCGGTTTTACTGTCCAGGAATGCCATATCGCGGGCATAAGCACCCAAACCTGAATCAGCAGTAAGGATCTCGGTCCAGGTTTCGCCGGCATCGATAGTCATCTGAAGCGATTTATATCCCAGCAAGAAGCCATATTCGCCCATGAAATATGCGCCATTCAGGTTGGCATATATGCCGCTGCTTGCCAATGTGGGGTGCGGCAGCTTCTCTGCCGGTCCCAATGAAACCATGTTATCGGATGCAACCAGGCAAAGCTTGTCATCGCCAACAACAGCCAGGGCAGACCAGTCCTCACCGACCCATTCGGTTACCGGCTCCCAGCCCTGTGATTTATTGTGTAGCAATTCCGACGAACTCAACGCCAGACCAACGGTTGGTTCCGCGAACCAGAATGAATCAAAGTCATTTCCGGATGGCAATTGTTGAGTTTTAAAATTTGCGCCTCCGTCTTTGGTGTAATATAACCGACCTTCCCTTCCGCCGACATAGAATTCATCCGTTCCGAGGAGAAAAATAGCTGGTAAATACGTATTTGTCGTAACGTTGTGTTCGGGCGTTTCAATCTGTTCCCAGATGCTCAAACCGCCATCGGTAGTTTTGTAGACATAGCCGTAGTAACCGGCAGCATAACCCACTTTTTCGTTTGCAAATGCTATGTCGTAAATCCGACCAGATGAGCCTCCTTTGAACATTCCGGCGAATTTGTCCCAGCTTTTGCCGCCGTCAGTTGTTCGGAAGTAATCGCCCAACGTCCCGCCGGCAATCGCATGTCCGTAATACCGATTGGTGAAATAGACTTGCGACAGCGTGTAATTCATGTCCTCGTTATCCTGACGAATAATTTCGGAAAGGTTCTCTATTTTCAGGATATAGCCTTTTCTGGGTGAAGTTGTTCCTCCGGCAATCCAAATATTCTTGGCGTCTGGACCTTGCACCCATTGAAGCGTGACATCAATATACGCGGTATCGGACAGGTCTTTCCATCTGGCACCGGCATCGACAGAAATAAAAATCGATCCTTTGCTTCCGACAACCACAATCGTATCGCGCCAGGCAGCCATTCGGTACGATGAATAGCTCAATTCCTCGCCCGGGTTTTCAGGATCTTCACGTAGCGGCAAATCCGCTTTTCGCGTCCATTCGCCGGGATGATCCGTGAATTCCCAGAGCGACTCACCAGCGAGAAGATAGCCTCGCGTTTTGCTCAACACAATGATTTGACTCAGGGCGTCATTGAAATCAAATTGTTTGACAATCTGCCAATCCTGCGCCATCAAGCCGGCAGTCAGGAGAAGCACCATCACCTGGATGCCAATCATCATTGTAACGTTTTTTCGCATAGCACCTCCCAGTTTTGAGTTAGAAGAATTAGGTATAGGTTTAATAAAAAAACATTTTCGTGAATTGCGCCATCGCCCGAGAGCATATTAAAAAAGTATAACAAAATCTGCGCTGATTTGTTCCTCATATCTTGCGAAACCAATTATTTCCATTGAACGACTTCCAGTATCATGAGTATTTGCTCACGTTCGCCATCGCCTGATTCATGCCGAATTCTTTCGTAGAGAGCGGTCAAATCAAAGTGTAATTGTTTGAAATGGGTACTCATTCCGGCACTCATCCGAAGCACTCGTACCGGTTGAAAGCTTAGATGATATTCTGCCACCTCGTCCCCGGTCGCTCCGCCTAATCGCAGTGTGATGCTATCTCGCAGCCTGAGTTGACACCCGAATTTATACAGCCTCACCGTGTTTTGCCGGTTCCACTTATAATTTTGATAATAATTCCGTTTTTCCTCCTCAAATGACTGCGCGTGATATTCGAATCCACATGAAACCGGAAAGTTTGGTTTATCGAGTCCAACTCCTAATCCATAGCCTAACCAGCCGCCTTCCATTTCCTCGAATATTGTTTGAAAACGCGGCGTGCGCGCCCATGAATTCCACGACCGCCAATCCAGGGAGAGACCCAATGTTGCAGGCAGTTTTGGGTAACGCATCCGCGACTGGATTTTCGCCCAGGGACCGTTCTTCTGCCATGATCCGTAATCATCGATATCGCGCTGCCCTTCGGAACTGCCTTCATCGATCTTTTTATCCTCGAGCGAATATCCGAACGCACCGGCGAGGGCTATGCTTTCGGAGAGTTGATAAGCAATACTCGCATCTGCCATAAAACCTTCCCCGCGCGTTGTGCGATCGTAGGTTCCCACTTTGTCATTTTTTACGAGTAAGCTATCGCCGAAGAATTTGTAAATAATGGGATAATCCAGCAAAAACGATTTATTGGCATTCAACCGGTATTGGATTGAAAAGGGTCGATATGCCAACCCAAGCCCAAGGCGCTGGTTCGGCGTCAAATACGCTCCCAGGGTCCCGTGAATCATTCGTCCATCGATCTTGGTTTTGCTAGGTTCGCGCTTTAATCCATCCTGCAATTGATACGCGATGCGCCCGCCGATTGCCAGCCAGGAGAAGAGCTGCCGACTATACTCCATTCCGAGCCGCGGACCGTAATAATCGAACGTTCCTCTGGTGGTGTCGATGGGCGTGAAAATGTCGTGGTACGGTTCGTATTCGAGGGCTTTATCCACCTCGTGAAGCTCTTCTGTGGCGTACTGGATGAAGCCGCGAAATACGCTATTGTGATTAATGGGTTTTATACCTTCCGCCTGAAGCCTGACTTGCGTCTGGCTTTTTGGATCGAGCGGGCGTCGGAATTCACCGGATGTGTGATTACCGAAGAGACGCGCTGCCATCCACATTTGCTTCTGATCGGCAAACAGCGCTGCGGGGTTATTCCCGAAATCATACCCGTTCAAATCATTGTCCCGGTCGGAAAATACCAGTTGGCAGTCGCCCAATGACATTAGTCTTGGATTAATATTCCGGGACTGGCTCAGGGATGCCAGGGCAGCCTGAAATAGAATAAGAAAGATAAATTTTTGATATTTTTGCATGGCAAGCTTCGATTATTTAATAATTCAGAAGTTACAAGATTGTTTTACTTTCCGGCAATTTTCCAAAATCCAGAGTCAGCTTAATCTTGTTAAGTCACATTTTTAAAAGGCACCAAAAACTTTGCGATAAAGATTAATATGACCTTGCTACCGGACACTTTTTAAAAAAAAGGATAAGTTTAGTCAAATTGTCATGCCCGAATACTTCTATCGGGGTGCCGCCCACGGGCATCCATTTTTATAACCTATCATAGATTCCCGCTTAAAACATGCGGAATGACATGCAAAAAGGACTCAATTGCATAAGTGTCCAGTAGTGAAAATACGACGCATAAAGATGGATTTCACCAATCAATTTCAATACCCCGGCGTCGGCGCATCCAGAATCATGAAATCCACCGTGCTGTTATTCGTGTCGAATCCCGGTCGAACGCGCTGGATGGACATGCCGCTGTATTTCGTCATCACGCGATCCGGCTCCACCCCGGCGGCGCCTCTGTCGATTCGGTCATCCAGCCGAAGAATCGCATCCTTGTTACTGGTATATTCCACGCCATCGATAATCGTATCGATATCAATGCCGTCCCAGTACGCGCTATCGACTCCGGAAGCCAGAAGAATAATGTCGCCACCGAGATTAATCATAAAATCAGTGCTGGTTTCGGGTCCGTATTCACCAGTGATGATATTCACATAATCCGGTATCTCCGGATCGTTGGGATCGCGGAAAAAATATGGATTGTAAAATTCATAATCCGAATCCGACAGATCGACGCTGGCGGGAATGATTTCCCGGTGGTCGATCGCATCACCGGCAATGACCGCGTACGCGCCCGGCTCCAGGGGATATGCCTGCCCGTTAACCGGATCGCCCGGAAGCTGGAATGCATATACAAAACAACGATGTTCGACACCATCGGAGGTATCGAAATAAAAATAATCGAGATCGCCGTCATTATCGGTATCGTGCCCGGAGAGATTATACGTCCCGCCGCGGATGATGATCGTCCCGTCCAGATAAACCGTATGCTCACCCCCATTATAGAGCTCGATGAACTGGTCATAGAAATAGAATTCATTATTCTGGGGACCGGCGTAATAGATTTCATTGATTTTTAAACCAGCCGTATTCAAACGAACCTGCACATCGACGGTTGCCTGCTCGCCCGAGACTACCGATGTTTTTTCGCTTCCCAGGTAGCCCACCGATTCACTGATGGATTTCGATGCCGAAACCGTATAGTCGGATGACGCCAGATTGTCAAAAACAACCGTCCCCTGGCTATCGGTGATACATTTCGCTCCCAGTTCGCCCAACAGCGACGTCCATTTTACCTCCGCATCTGCCAGCGGTTCGTGCTGGTCGTCCACCACACGGACGTGCAATGTGCCTGTTCCTTCATATTGCGTGGGCTTTTTCAAACCGCATGCGGCGATCAAAATTGATAATCCCACAAGTGCTATACAAAAAATCCGCAATTTCATTGCGTGCCTCCGACCAAATTTTCTACTGCCGATAAAGGCGACAAACATTTATTTGAATTGTCATACAACAATCTTATCCAGAGCGACATCTGCTCGCAAGGGATTTACGCCCACCTGCCTTTTTTGCAAGGAATCCCTTGCGAAACCAATGAGTTAGGGATTGCATCCCAAAACCGAATGTTTGGCTGTTGGCGGATTAATCCATTTGCTTTCTATCCAACCAGTTAACCTCCGGAAGCAAAATTAATTTGAGAATCGTGAAATGCACTCAACTCACCACTAAGATTTTTATTTGCCCGAAAATTAGAACATTTCCAATTTTCCTATTTCTATAATTGAGTTATCGTCAAGAATATATACTGCAAACGGTCATAAATTGAACATTTTTTTACTGTCATTGCGAGGCGTTTTTTGCCGAAGCAATCTTTTCAGTGCTTAA
>JAFGMA010000042.1 GCA_016927835.1 Candidatus Zhuqueibacterota bacterium
AACCTCACTCCCAAATCTGTTGTAAATACGCACTTCAAAATTATGCTATATTATGAAAATTTTGTTTTTTTTACTTGACATTAACATTTTGTTTTTTTTACTTGACATTAACATAGTAAGATCGGTGGCTAAATAGTTTTTATTTGCCTTTTCGTCTGAATACCGCATAATCCCCGAAAATTCTTATATTCTCAATTTATATGAATAATCCAGGCTAAATTTTGCCAGCAAAATAGTCCAATATGACCGGCGTAATATCGAGAATCGTTTTCAATCTGGATGCGATTTGTGCTTTGCCTTCACCCCAGATCACGGTCATCGCCGGATTCATGGTATGAGACCTGACGGATAAATCTTCGATATTCCCGTGATCGCTGGTAAGAATCACCGTTGTACCGGACAAATCAGTGCCCTTAAAAAACGCCTCAATGAATTGTTCCAATTTCATGATTTCAGTGTATGCCAATTCCATGTTTTGCGAATGCCCGGCGCGGTCGGTTTGAAAATATTCGTAAAGGCTGAAATCGAATCGCCGGCTCGCACTTGCCAGGATGCTGCCAGCCTTTTGCGGCGTAAAGATCGGTAAATTTGGGTATTTGTCCTGAAGTGTCCGATTGGTGAATTCCTGGTAAATCGAACGCCCGTGCAAAACATCATCAAAATTGAAAAATTTAAAATCAGCAGCCAGTGTGGCAATGCTGGTAACCGACAGGTGCCTTTGCAATTTTTCCGGACCCAGTCGAAAATAGATTGGAGGATAAGCATTGATAAAAGCAACACGCTTGCCCCGGTCGCTCAACTTTTTCAAAAGGGATTCTCTCCGGATAATTTCGCGGAGCGTTTGATTCGGAAACCCTTGCAAGTGCCGGTTCAATAGTTGAGCGGCATTCACACCGGTCAACAGGGCGGTTTGTCCGGTTGCACTCTGGGGCAAACCTGGCACTCCCAGGGAGGCATCCAGCGGCAGAACAATCCCATCGAATGGTTTTGACTGGCAGGCGCTGTCGAGAAAATTATTTAAAATCCGACATTCTTTGTTCGAGCAGGGATTGATGAGAGGATCATTGTTTCCGATACCCAGACCATCGATGAAAATCAGAACAACTCGTGACATATCGCTCTTAGCAGCGGTTCATTTTAAACTGGAATTAGTTATTTTCACTTCATTATTTTCACATTGATATAAAGCAACAAAATTGACCGGGAGAACATTTCAAGTCCTTCAATCGCGTGAGATCATTTCAATAAATCACCTTGATTTCGGCTCCGGCATAATAGTGTCTCAGGATATCGGCATAGCTTTTCTTCGCCTGCGCCATGCCGCCGGCGCCGACCTGGCACATTCCGACGCCATGCCCGAACCCGGCACCTTTGATAATGAATTCAGTCGGAATCTCCCCGACGATACCGCGGCGTTCAATGATGAAGCAAGAACTGCGCAGCCTGGTTTCGGACAGAACATCTCTGATTTTCAACTCTTTCTCGATAACCAGGTCACCGCGCGTGCCCTCGATCCGGATTTTTTTCAGGCGTCCTGAAACGCCGCGCTCCATCGGCACGATATTTTTAATTTTGCCAAGATTTTTGCCCGTCTTTTTGCGAATCACCGACGCGAATGCATCCTGGGAAAAATTCACACGCCATCGAAAATGATCCGCATAAAATTTCAGATTCAGGGGCGCGTCTTCACGCTGCATGTTGCAGTACGCCGGAATCTCAGTCGAGGCATTGAGCCACTTATCCAGCAGGGCTTCGTCCTCAAACGTCACTTGCTTCTGGTCCTTTTCCAATTTTTCGCGCACTTTGCTATCCAGTATGCCGCGCAAATGGGGTTGCGGCTCACCTGACCAAATATTCTCATTATTTTCAGTGTGCCCGCCACAGGTTGAATGATAGGGCGAATCGCAAATCCTGCCCTGGTACGTCAGCACCACACCATGCGTTTCATTGACAGCATTGTCCGTGGGCACGCTCTCCCTGACGATTCCGCGGTACACCTGGCAGTGTTCATCGTCGCAAACATCGAAATGCTGATTCTGGTGATAGATGCCGAGTTTGCGGATCACATTGCTGCGGGCGACGATTGCCTGGGCTTTCAGAGCTTCCGGCGGAAAAGATACCGACATCTCCGCCGAGACCACACCTCGCAGGTAGGTTTCGACTGGCAGCTCATTAATCACCGTCAGCTTGCCGGTATCGTCGATCCGGAATTCCATGTCCCCGCGGTATGTTCGCGCTTCGGCAACATCCCATCTTTCCGTACCCTTCGGCGAAAACTCCTTGAGCGTGACCATGGAACCGACAATTTTTATGGTTTTATCAAAGGTATAATTTGCTCCGCCGCTTTTGCTTTTGATTTCGATCGTGCCCGCAGCATCCCCATAATAGCTTTCTTCCACCGTCGTCTCGACATGCCGCTTGAGCAAGCCCTGGTACTTTTCAGCTTCCGATTTTTTGGAAAATGATTGCTGCAAATAAACGCGGTAAATTCGGTTATCGGCGATTACTTTTCCGTTCGACTGATATTCTTTTTCCGAATCGAACCAGGGCTGCTTCTGAGCGCTTGGAACGTGCGTGGTTTCGGTAATTTTCCGACCGATGGTTATCACTTCTGCCGGATAGCGATTATAATCCAATTCTTCCCGTCGCGCGTTGGCTTTGGTGAGATCGTCGGTGGAGAGAACGAGTAACCGGTAACGCTTGCGGCTGGCTTGTCTGGTTTTGATTTTTATTTCCCATTCGCCGCCGCTTAAATTCATCGCCAGCTTGTTTCCATGTTCATCGGTGATTTTAAATGCGCCATCCACGCTATAAGTCGCTTTTTCGATATTTTCGACCAGACCTACGCGTACTGAAGGTCCGCCTTCTACCGCCCGTTTCACGGGAATGGGCATGCACACGCAGAAGCAACTGACGATTATCAGCATGCAGATACGCCAACACCTGATTTTCATGGTACCTTCAATTTTTTTGAGTTAGTGGTTTTGTCCCAATTAAGGTTTCCCTGGCGAAAACAGCAACAACTGAATCCACTTCAAGGGCGCCTGAATGAAACCTGGCATCTTCATCCGGAGCGAAGTCGAAGGATGAACTGGCGCCTGCGCTTGGCAGAACGCTGTTGTTTGAATTGGTTTGAGCTAGTCGTAATAGCCGCTTTCGCGGAGAAAACTTTCGTTGCGTCGCCACTTTTCCTTTACGCCCACCCAGAGCTCCAAAAAGACGGGACGATCGAGAAAAGCTTCGATGTCGGCGCGCGCCAGTCTGCCCACTTCCTTAAGCGCTGCGCCTTTTTTTCCGATCAAGATAGCTTTTTGGCTGGCACGCTCGAGATAAATTGCAGCTCTGATGTAATCTTTTCCCTGGTCGCGTTCCTTGAATTCCTCAACGTGCACGCTTGTGGAGTATGGAATTTCATCCCCATATTTCATAAAAACTTTTTCCCGGATGATTTCGGCGACGAAAAATCGTTCCGGTCGCTGGGTGATCATGTCCTCAGGGTAAAACGGGGAGCTTGTCGGTAAATAGGTAACGATCACCTGTCGCAGCCGATCCAATCCATCATGTTGAAGCGCTGAAATGGGAATAATTTCACAGAATGGATAGCCTTTCCGATAGGTTTCGATTTTGGGCAGCAAAGTAGATTTTTCTACCAGATCAATTTTATTTATAGCCAGAATCACAGGTTTTTGTTGATGAATTCCCATGTTGAGAAAATACATATCTTTCTCGAAAAAATCTTCCTGCGCCTCGGTCATGAAAAGCAGCAGGTCGGCATCCGCGATGGCGCCCTGTACTGTCTTCAGCATCACCTCTTGCAATTTATATTTTGGATCCAGCAATCCGGGCGTATCCAGAAAAATGATTTGATACCCGTCGCCGGACACGATACCCAGGATTCGATGTCGCGTCGTCTGGGGCTTGGCAGTGACAATCGATAATTTGAAATTGAGCAAACTGTTCGTAAGCGTTGATTTGCCGCAATTCGGTCGACCGATAATCGTCACGTAGCCGGCTTTATATTGTAGTTTCTGTTTCAAGATCGTCGATTCTGTCGTATTAATGTTTCGTCATCAAGTGGATTGTAATCATAATAGTAATATTTTCGGACTTCGAGCAGCACCACACCCGAAAGCGCGAGCAAAGCGATTAAATTGGGAATAGCCATTAGCGCATTCATCACATCCGCGAGCGTCCACACGAGATTCAGGTTTAAAATAGTACCGATAAAAACAAAGATACAAAAAATTAAACGATACGGCTTGACAGATGCCGGACCCAACAGGAATTCCACGGATTTTTCACCATAATAGCACCAACCTAGAATAGTGGAATACGCAAAAAAGATGAGTCCGACAGTAACGATCAATCCGCCCAGTGGCACCCCAAAAATGTCGAATGGAACAGTGTGATTGAATGAAATCGTGGTCAATTTTGCACCGGTTTCACCATGTATCCATTTTCCTGAGGAGATAATCACAAAGCCGGTGAATGAACACACAACTATCGTATCGATGAACGTTTGTGTCATCGATACCAGGGCTTGCGAAACCGGATTTTTGGTTTGCGCGGCAGCCGCTGCAATCGGTGCACTACCCAAACCCGATTCATTTGAGAAAACGCCCCTTGCCACTCCCCATCGGACACCATGCCGCATGAGTGAGCCGGCAAAGCCTCCGACGGCAGCAGTTGACGAAAAGGCTTTTGTAATTACGAGCATAAAAACATCAGGAATGGCGCGGAAATTAATGATCAGCACCACGGTCGCTGCCAGCATATAAAATATAATCATGAATGGCACGATGACACTCGTTGCTTTGCCAATGCTTTTTATGCCGCCCAAAATAACGAGCGCCGTGAAAATACTGAGCACGATTCCGGTGGCATACGGCGGGAAAGCGAACGTTTTTTCAACAGCGTCGGCAACTGAATTGGATTGCACCATATTACCGATACCGAACGCGGATAGCGCAGCAAATATCGCAAACAGAATACCCATCCAGCGCCAACCAAGACCTTTGGAGATGTAATACATGGGTCCGCCGCACATTGTGCCATATTCATCGATCTCGCGATATTTAACCGCCAGTACAGCTTCAGAAAATTTGGTTGCCATGCCGAATAGCCCGGTGATCCACATCCAGAACAACGCGCCGGGTCCGCCGAGGGTCAATGCGGTTGCAACACCCACGATGTTTCCCGTGCCAACCGTCGCAGCAAGTGCCGTCATCAACGCCTGAAAATGGGTGATATCGCCTTCGGATGCTTCGTCTTCTTTGCGTTTAATCAGCGCCAGGTATAACGAGTACCACAGTGCCCTGAACTGGATTCCCCGCAATCGAATCGTCAGAAAAATTCCGGTTCCGACGAGCAAAATGAGCATGGGCGGTCCCCAGAGGATATCGCTGAATGCTTTCAAGATACTCTCGAGTTGATCTAACAAGTCCACCTCCCAGAGCTTTAATCGTGCTGCCTTCAATTCAAAATAATCGCTGCTCATCAATTCTCAGCGCCGGCAGTTGCTTCTCGAACAGAAATCGCGCTGATTCACCGGTTTCAGGGGCAGGTCCTCTCGTTGTCCAGAATTTCAACCGGAAGCAGATGAATACAGACGTCAGGGTCTTTCGTACCTTTCAGACAATATAATTCGCGTTTTTTAGCTGGCTTGCGCCCGGAAAAATCAGCAACGTCTACCAGGACGCCGTGCGCGCAGGACAGACACCCGGGTAGCTGCTGGGCAAAAACGGTTGCGGTTTGCTTTACGACCAACGCATCGCTAACTGTCCAGATTCGATTGTCCGAACGTGTGATGAATTCGATATTCCGAAGTCGGTTCAAAATAATTCGCCCCCGATCCAACTGGACAATCGCCTGGAACTCAATCTCATCGCCTTCTGCAAAACGCACCTTCTGTTGCATCGCCGGTGAGATATTCACATAACATAAATCCTCATAATGCATAAGGTCGAAATAAGCCTCCCGGAAGATCAGTGTGAATCCAACCAGCTTTAATGAATGTTCATTGCCTTGAATTTCTTTCTGAAGCCGGGGCTTCACAACATCTATCGTTCCCATAAAATTGATCGTATGATTTTCAATATCAAACAGCCAGTCTTCGAAAAGCTGCAATTCTTCAGTGAATTGCTGATATGCCGCCGGATCCAAATTTATTTTCGGCTGACTATGTATTTTGATATCGGTATAATAGCTGCAATTCACGCATTTTTTTCCGACATAATTAAATCCTTTGATGCAGCGCTTTCCTTTATTGAATAATTTGCACTTCCACTTAAAATAAATACATCCATGCGGATAGCAATTTCTGGCTTTTAGCACATGATACACAGATACTTTATTCTCGAACCTGGCGTGCGATTGATAATTGCAGCTAAAGACATCCAACCGTTTGTATTGATTGATCATCCTGCGCCCCAAAGAACATGTAATAATTTTGTGTAATATATGGAATTAGTTTATCTTTGTCAAGAAATTTTTAGGGCGTGATGAAGGGCGCGCTGGTTCTGGTTGCCATCCATCACGTAAATGAATCGAAGCGCAGCAAAAGGCGAAATATTCATCCGCAAATCTAAAAGCGCTTGCAATTCAGATTTTTCTTTCATATAATTGTAGATCGAATTTTGAGCGCCCGGATGAATAATCAATTACAGAGGTTGCCCAGCCGAGATCAGGCTTTGAATCGTTTCAGCTAATCCGATCATTTGCAGGTCACCCGTTTGCTGCGCGCATCGAAAAGAAAATCCTTTAGTTCGGAATTCAGTTTTCAGGCTGCAAAATTGGCTTCCGCGGCTAATGACTGAAAAATTGCTTAATTAAATACATTTATTTTCTACGGATGGATCAATCAAAAAACGAGGAGAAAAAGGATGGCAACACGACTCATAGGTGAATTGAAATCGAGTGCGGTAATTTCGCGACACCGAAAAAATCCCGTTTTGAAAGCGAGTGATGTGCCGTATCCTGCCGCGCTGATTTTCAATGCCGGCGTGGCAAAGTACGAGGGAAAATACGTGATGGTTTTTCGCAACGATTACGGATCAATCGAAGAGCAGCGCATTGACGGCACCAACCTGGGCTTGGCATTCAGCGATGACGGGGTGAAATGGCAGGTTGAGCCGAATCCGTGCTGGGAGCTTAAAACGGACGAGATCACCCGAATTTATGATCCGCGCCTGACGGTAATCGAAGGACGCTGCTACCTTTGTTTCGCTGTTGATACGTATCACGGCGTATGCGGCGGCGTGGCTGTGACCGAAGATTTTCAAAAATTCGAGATACTCAGCATCTCCGCGCCCGAGAACCGAAATATGGTATTATTTCCTGAAAAAATCAATGGCATGTACCTTCGCCTGGAGCGACCCTTCCCGGTTTACGGTCGCGTACAGGATGAATGGTTCGACATCTGGATATCCGATTCACCGGATTTAAAATATTGGGGACATTCGCAGCTTTTGCTGGCAGTAGAACATGTTCCGTTTGCGAACGCCAAAATCGGTCCCGCTGCGCCACCGGTCAAAACCAAACACGGCTGGTTGACGGTTTTCCACTCGGTCGATAAAGACTATTCACGGGGCAAAAACGGCTGGGAAGATAAATGGCAAAAACGATACTGCGCCGGCATCATGCTGCTTGATCAGGATAATCCGTATAAAATCAAGGGCATCTGCCCGGAGCCGCTGATTGCGCCGGAAGCACCGTATGAAATTTCGGGTGGCTTTCGTAATAATGCGGTTTTTCCCTGCGGCATGGTTCTGGAAGATGATGGTGAGGTAAAAATTTATTACGGCGCCGCCGATATCACAACCTGTCTGGTCACCGCCGATGTCGATGATTTGATCGGATTATGCAAAAAGCCGGATTTCAAGGTTCCGATGAATTTTGGCTTGTAATCGTTCACAAACGCAGCTATGTGGGCGTATCTCGAAAGCGGCGTCCACATATTGAATTTCATGAATTTCAAACGTCGTCCCGGGCAATTCAAAATGAACGGCAGCTTCAAGATTCCGTTAATTCCACACGGAAATTACCCCATTTTTCAAATGACAGCGCTCGCGCTATTGGAATTTTTAGAGCAGCTTATAAAATTGTTCGGAAATGATAATTCAAGAAGATTACTTGATAGTGAGAGCATGTTTAGAACGGAGCGATTGATGACAACCAATACGAAAACGGCATTATTTCAAAGCGTGCTGCAGCAGGTGAAGAGCATCCTGCACGGTACCGGAAACAGGACGGTAAAATTGCAGGCAATTTGTGAGCAATTGGCATCAGCAGTGCCCTATTTCCACTGGGTCGGTTTTTATCTTGTTGATCCCGCAAAATCCGGTGAACTCGTGCTGGGTCCTTATGTTGGCGCTGCAACTGAACATGTGCGCATTCCATTTGGCAAAGGCATTTGTGGACAGGCAGCAGAGAGTGGGCAACCATTCATCGTGCAGGATGTGTCAAAAGAGACGAATTATCTCGCTTGCAGCCCCGCCGTAAAATCCGAGATCGTTCTGCCGATTCTTTCCGACGGAAAGGTGATTGGTGAATTGGATATCGATTCGCACGAAATTTCCCCTTTCTCGACGGAGGACCGTGACTATCTGGAACAAATCTGCGAACAGATCGCTGAGTCTCTTTTTGAATGAATCTCAGTCATCAATCCCGATATAGACAATCAACAACATAAATCTCGTCCATGCGCTCAAACTCAACTGTACTCCTTGACATACCGCATTCTGCCAGGGCACATTTTAAAGAACGTCCCAACCGATACCTGGGAATCGTGGAGTTGGGGTATCCGGAATCAGCCCGCGATATCAAAGCCCATATCCACGATCCGGGAAGACTGGTTGATTTGCTTTACCCCGGAAACGACGTTTTGCTGCGTTATGCAGCATCTGCGCATCGCAAAACCGAATGGGATATCCTGGCAAGCCGCTGGCAGGATACCTGGATTCTCGTTCATTCGGGATATCATCGAAAGATCGCTGAACAAATTTTGGGAAATGCTGATTTGACACCATTCAAGGATATTGCGCGTATCCAAGCCGAAGTAACATACGGGAGAAGTCGCGTTGATTTTCTTATCGAAGATAAATTCGGAGCGTACACCTGGATTGAGGTGAAAGGGTGTACCCATGCTCGCGGCAATACCGCGCTATTTCCCGATGCACCGACCAAACGCGGCAGAAAGCATTTGAATGAACTTATCGCCGTTAGGGAAATGAACCAGGGCGCTGCACTGCTGATTTTGGTATTCCGCCCGGACGCAAACCTATTTGCAGCGAATCGGGAAATTGATCCGGACTTTGCGGATTTATTCGCGCAGGCTGCAAACGCCGGGGTGGAAATCATCCCGATCCGGATCGGGTATGATGGTGAGAAAATTCGGTATGAAAAACGGATTGAGTTTGAATTGCGGTAAGCCGAACCAATCCGTAACTCATCCGGCGATTCCTGTGTCGATCTCCGAATAGCCTGTGAATTGTCTCGATCTGACATCGGCGTTCCGAAAAGAAACAGTTCAAAGTGCCGCAGATGATTCTGGAAGTCTGTTTGATCGGAACAGCATTTTCAATTCAGCGCCAGGTTCAGACGCATTCGGCAGGTTGCATGGCTTTGACGGGGATCGGATTTCAAAGATTGCAAGAACTTCTCTGCGAGACCGATGAATTGGGCGGTGACTCACTTCAGGATTTTATTCCTTATGATCGGCGAGCAGGTGCAGCCGCTACTGATTTGAACATAATTTGAAGGCTGACCGGCAGCATCCCACGCGGTGAATAATACATTTCTCAAATCCCGCACTGCATAGTTTAGTTGCTGCTGGAAGATATCTCTGCTGCTTGCCCAGATTTGTTCCTCGGTTTTGGCAGCGTTATGAATAATAATGAGCGTATCCGCCAACTGCGCCGATTGCCGACATCGATCCAGGTAATATTTGTATATATTTTCAACTTTTATTGGCTCATCAAAATCAGCATCAAGCGTGATATCGTCCAGAAAGACATCGACCAGGGCATCATAGCTATCGTCAATTTGTCCCCAGGCATCCGGGCTGTTTTGGGTGGGACTCGCCGCATCGCCGCAATAATGGGCAACATATCCTATCTGCGTTTCAACATCATTCCATCGTTCTTCGATCAATGCATTAACCAGTTCAATGTAATGCGTTTCAGCATTTGCCGCAAGTCCTTCATTGGTGTGACCGGGTTCGTAAATGTCCGGCAACATATACCGTGGTGGTATCCCCGAAATTGATGGCTGGTGGAAGCGCTCCTTGAAGGCGAGCATCACCTCTGGCAAATATTCGAAAGATTTATCCGTGATCCAATAGTGACCCTTGACCGAAAATCCTACAATGAACGGAAGCAGGATAAGAATAACCAACAGCATTTTTTTCATTCCAAATCCTCCAATGGTTAAAAACTGTGAAAAATTTTTCAGGCATTGTAAGCTGAATGACGCGTAAAATAGTGACTTCAGGTTTTTGCCCTGCTTTAACTATCGGCAAGTTTATTTGAAGATTGACTCAAAGGGGTGATATGTATTTTTGGGTGCAATTTGAATGCCTTCGATTTCGAAGGTATTTGTTTACTGCATTTGCCAGCAAATTTAAGGGGGTGGGATAAAGTAACCTGGACATGCTGCTTAATAATAATTTTGATAAATAGCCATTTCAGAAATTTAAACGGGTAGCTTTTTTTATCCCACCTGCTATACTTTGCACGGGCACAAATTGAACTTTCATATCATTGCGAGCGAAACGGAGTGCAGCGAAGCAATCCCATGAGGTTAAGCACTGAAAAGATTGCTTCGGCAAAAAACGCCTCGCAATG
>JAFGMA010000448.1 GCA_016927835.1 Candidatus Zhuqueibacterota bacterium
TTTTATAAAAATTATAAATTTAAATCAACTTTATGCTACGGTAATTTTGGGATTGCACCCTTTTGAAATTTAGGTAATATATTATAAATTTTCAAACAATCAAGTCAAAATTCAATATAATTCAAGAATTTTAGAAATCGTTAGCGAAATAACACTTGGATTTCATTTCAATCATCCTTATATTCAGCCATTTCAACAGAGAAAATTCTGGACGATCTGAAAAGGAGAGTGATTAGCTATGCGAGTGATTGAAGCTTTGAGCCGGGTCAGGCAAATTGAAATCACACAAAATCGGATTCCCGTCGAATCCACCGTTGCAGCAGCCTTTCAACGGATGATAGACGACGCAAGCGTTGAATCGGAACCTGCAGATGCGGATATGGAAGCAGGTATCTTCCAGATTTTTGTTGCCGATGAGAATTTCACGCTTGACCAGCCTGTGCCGGATAAAAAAGAATGGGCTTTCTTTCAAATAGACTCAGCGGGCAACGGGCGGCTCATTGCATCCCGACCCAATCTATTGTATAGCGCCTTCTGCCGACTGAGAGAGGAGTGGTTGTATGAAGACGCCGAACGGTATAAGAACGGCAAATTGATGCCCGCGGCATTTAAATGGCATCGCGTGAATTTCGATTATTTCAGCGCGCACCTGTGCCGGACGATACGTAAGTTGGACCTCACCACCTATGCCCGAGAACTTGCACGCCAGGGATATACACACTGGGAAGTCAATGGCATTGCGGCTCCCCTGGCGCTTGAAGAAGGCGTATATTATGAGGTTTATCCCAGGTTCTATACTTACGCTCCCGGATTGGATCAATTTGTCGAAAGCCGGCTTATCAAAGGGACGTATCCGCGTGAATATCTCGAAGCCAATCTCAATTTGATGAAGCGCAAGGTGGAGATCGGTCTGAGATATGGATTGAAGCCGGGTATCCAATGCTTTGAACCGCGATCTCTGCCGGAAAAATTCTTTCAGAAATATCCCTTCCTGCGAGGACCACGCGTCGATCACCCGTTTCGCAGCCAGAAACCGAGATTCGCGCTGACACTGGCGCATCCGGCTGCGCGAGAGCACTACACCGAATTAGTGGAAAATTTGCTTTCGGAGGTACCGGAACTGGACTATATCAAAATCATCAGCAATGACAGCGGCGCAGGTTTTGAATTCACAAAATCACTCTATGTGGGCGCCAACGGCGGCGCCTATTTGATTCGGGAATGGAAACCGGATCGGGATATCGCCGAAGCGGCTGCCATGAATGCGATGCGTTTTCTGAGGCTGTTGCGCGATGCCGCCTCATCCCTTAATCCCGAATTTCGAATCATCACCCATCTCGAGCCGTTTTATACCGAACGCGCGGTGATTCTGCGTGAGCTCGGCGATCGTATCGATATAGAAGGCGGAAGCTTCCTCGGCACCGGTTGGGATACCCTGGATTCGCCGTACCATCACCCCAACTATGAGGATGTCCGGGAGATTATCGGCACGGCTTTTCACACATCGCTGGATAAGCGAGAGAGAGCCTTCATCGATAAAATGGCGGCACGCGATACCCGCTGCCATATCAGCTATTCCCACGGATTTGTTCATAATTTTGAACCGGTACTCGGATTACCATTTCCCTGGTTAACGTACGAAAAGCTGAAAACAATGGCTGAATCAGGTATCGAATATGCCGGACATAGCGGTGGCATTGCTGCGTCGACCCATGCTCCGTGGTATATCAACCAGGAAATTCTGCGCGAATTTCATTTGAATCCCAAAATGAATATCGATGAATTCATTCACCGGATGGCTGACCGTTGGGTGGGATCAGAATTCGCCGGCGAACTGATCGATGGCTGGAAATTATTCGAAAAAGCATACCGGGCGTATCCGCCTATGTTCCTTTATTCGGGATTCGGGCATGTCTGGTACAAGCTCTGGATTCGTCCGATTATCCCCAATATCGAAGCCATTTCAGAGGCAGATCGCGCATACTATGAGGATTTCATGCTCACAACTCCGCATAATCCCACCCGGGTCGATTTCAACCGCGACGTGCTGTTCGTACTCTCCACCCCGGAACACGCCCGAAACATCATGCAGCGCATCGATGCGAATGTCTTCGATCCATTGACGGCGGCGATCGCGCAGCTCGAAAAAATATCCGCCAATGCTGAAATTGATGCGTCTTTGCGCGGCGTTTTCGAAGACCAACGAGATCGCATGCTGGCATTTAAGTGCTGGATTCGGACGCTTCGGAATGTGGCTGCCTGGATTGCCGGCGTTCATACCTATCTCGATGTAAAGGATCCGGAAATGAAAAAAACAAATCGGGCACTGGTACACGATATGGTGTTGGATGAGATTGAAAATGCCGAGGAATTGCTTAATCTCTGGGAAACCTCGCAGACGGAATTTATGATCGTTTCCGGTACCGGCGAGACTACATTTATTTACGGTGAATCCATCGGCGAGAAGATCAAGCGAAAAATCGAATTGATGCGGGGACGCGAAGATGATGAACCGTATATCGATCCGAATTTTATGTGGCGCGTGCCGGGATATGAGATGCGTCGGATGATTGGGTAGTGGTCGGAAAGGAGCTGAAGAGAGCTTTGGTGCTCCGGGAAGCTTCGAATGCAAAAGTAATATTGTGGATTGAAAGGCTAGGCTGGGAAAACCGCCAAAGCAAGCTTTGGCACTCCGGAGGGTGGTTTATTTTTGGGCATTGATGGCGTAATACATTTTTTGCAGCAGCGCATCGACTTTTTTGTTGCCAGGCTGCATTTTCAGCGCTTCTTTTGCTTCATAAACTGCTTTCTGATAATTCTGGGTCTGGGCATAAGCTAATGCTAATAAATAATGAACATCCGCCAGGTCTTGGTAACTAAATTCCGGCGAATTGCCCGCCAACACCACCGCCTTCTCAAAATAGGGCTGCGCCATATAAGGCTGTTTCTGATCCATGTACAATAAACCCAACCTGGTATGCGCGAAAGGTAAATCCGGGCTGAGTGCCAGGCTTTCCAAATAAGCCTTTTCCGCTTCATCATATTTTCGCTGAATCAGAAATAAGTTGCCAAGATAGATGTAAGGGGCATACCGCATGGGTCTGATTTTAATAATCGACCGATAATAAGTCTCTGCCTGTGAATAAGCTCCTTTTGCAATCAGGTACTCCGCCAGACGAAGGCTGGCTTCGTCAAAATCCAACTGGTACGCCATCACCGCATCGACTACCGTTTGCAGCATTTTTTCCCAGTCTGCATCCCCTGATCTCCTGCGAACAGTATGTTTTTGTTTAAAAGGCAAACGACCGGTTAAATTCTGAACATGTCGATTGGCGATCTCCAATTCCAGGTCCGTAACGTACGCCAATTCAATGGCTTCGCGCAGCGTTTGCTCGCGTTGGTTGCACCAGGCGGTCTTCGGTGCAATCAGATCATTTTCAGCCATCCCCTCGAAAAATCCCTTTGCCATCAACCAATAGCCCTTCTGATTCGGGTGCAGATGATCACAAATCCATTCATCGCCGACAAGGCTATGTGGTGAGTGTTGTCGAAATAAAGCTTCAATATCCACCAGCGGCACACGCTCCACCGCGCAGATATTCCTCAGAACTTGATTGAATTCCGAACTCGCCCTGAAGCGCAGCGGATCGAGATCACGCGCGCGTGCAAAAGCGGAATCCGCCCGAGCCATCGCCCCCAGGCGCTGGTAGCATTTTCCCATTCGAAATGCCAGATTCGCCGGTGTGCTATCCAGTCGGGCTGCCGCGCGATAAAAAGAGAGCGCCAGTGCAAAATCCCCTGCCGCTTCTGCTTCCTGCCCATGCGCAAACTGCTGCTGCCATTCCGCCTCATTGAAAAATGAATCCGCGAATACAGACTCGAACGGCTCCAGATCACTGACATTGCTCACGAGGGTTCCGAACAGAACAGTAATCTGCTGTTCCTTAGCCAGGCGGATTATCTCGCGAATATTGGCTTCGAAGTTATTCAGAGCGGCATTATATTTCTCACCATGAAGCGGGATTAACCGGTCTTCTGCCAGTTGTTGCATGAGCGTACCCGATGCTGAGGCGGAATCATCATTCGCGGCAGATGGTCGGATGGCGCTAATTCCGTTGCGAATCAGGTGAAACAGGCGCGATTTCCCCAGGGTGATGTAGGCTTTCACCAGGGTACGATTTTGCCCCGCCGCTTGCGTGGACGCCACTCCCAGCGCTCCATAAAATTCATTATGTCCCGTGTAAATTAAAAATACATCCGGTTGGTATTTCACCAATTCTCGGATAATATCGAGTACTGAATAGCTATTCAGCGCTGAAATACCCCAATTCACTACCTCGAACTCACGCTCAGGAAACAGCGCAGCCAGACGATCCCGCAAAAGTGCCGGAAAAGTGCCGTTATAAACAAACGGAAAGCCGGCAGTGGTTGAACCGCCGAGACAGAAAATTCGGTATGTATTCGGAGATTTCCGGACGCGAAACAGGTCGTTGCGGGCTTCGGGAATGCTGATTTCGCTGCCAGCAAAATAACGGCGCGCAAATGATTCATTGATCCGGTAATATTTCTGTCCTGCAATCTCAATCACGCGCACCAGTTCCAATTCCGTCCCATATTTCAAAGCCCGGAGTAAAAGTTCAGCACCGATGAGAACGGCAAACGGTAGCAGCAATACAATCATTCGATAAACGACCGCGTGTTTCATTTTATTCTTTTGTGACATGGCGATTTAAGGTTCCTGTCAAAGGCTGTGATAAGTCGTGTAATCCATCTTCTGTTTACTCCAATTATACAAGTTTGCGCCATAAAAGTCAAGAGCCGATAGCATTATTTATAATCGATCAGCCTTGAAAAAGCGAATTAGCCTTTCAAAGGTTCAAATGCTTTGAAAGGTTACACCTGCGAATCGATAGCTGAAATATGACAATCTTTTCACTTCATCGCTTGCATTTTCAGGCAATTTTGCTTATATTCACATTTGCTTAATCACAAGCTCGATGTTTCGTACCGGCCAGGTTTCAGTAACCGCTGGCTGCTGGTTGTCAATACACAAAATATCCTCAAAGTGACGAGAAAAACACCCGAACAACTCGCCCGGACTGTCTTCGGCAAACGGGCGGCGAAATATACCATCAGCGCATGTCACACCGATCCCTTTGTCCTGTCGGATGTAATACAGTTTTGCGCGCCCGAACCGCAATGGTCTGCCGTGGACGTTGCAACCGGAACCGGGCACACGGCTTTTGCGCTGGCACCGCAGGTTGCCCGAGTGTATGCGCTCGATATTACACCTGAAATGATCTCCGAAGCGCAAAAATTACAGGCGCAAAATGGAATTGCCAATGTAACTTTCCTCATGGCAGATGCACACAGGTTGCCATTTGCCACAGAGTCGGTTGATTTAGTCACCTGCCGCCGTTCAGCACATCATTTTTCGGATATCTTCAAGGCTTTAGGCGAAATGAAACGCATCTTGCGCAGCGAAGGTCGGCTGGTGATTGATGACCGCAGCGTACCCGAAGATGATTTTATCGATGATTGCATGAATCGGTTGGACAGGCTGCACGATACGTCGCATGTCAGGCAATATCGTCCGGGGGAGTGGAAAAAGATGCTGGAGCATGAGGGATTCCGGATCGATAAAATCGCGCCTTATGTCAAACACCGCCCGTTAACCTCCTTGACTGATGGTGTGTCGCCGACAAAGCAGCGAGCGATTCACCGGATACTCCGTCGGCTGAATGATTCCCAAAGGTTTGCGTTGAATTTAATCGAAATTGATGGTCAGGCATGGATCAATCACTGGTATGTTATGATCGCCTGCCGTGGTTGCGAAAGTAAACTTCCGCACTCCTCCAATTAATGAAATCAGGGGAGAGAGCTTTTGCAAAAAATTATCATTCGGGAAATGCTGCCGGGTGAAATTGAAAAAATCATCGAGATTGCACTGGCAGCGTGGCAACCGATTTATGCATCGTACAGGCAAATTTTGGGAGAAGAGCTATACGCTGCTTTGCATCCGGATTGGCAACATGCAAAATCGAATGAGGTCAGAAAAGCATGTATGCCAGAAAGCGGAATCATGGTTTTCGTCCTGGAAAACGGTGAACGAATCGCTGGATTTATTACGTTTTCCATTGACGATGCTTCAAAAATCGGTTTGATCGGCAACAATGCGATCCACCCAGATTTTCAGCGGATGGGACTAGGCAAAAAAATGTATCAATATGTATTGGATGAATTCAAAAAACTCGGAATGATATACGCCAAAGTTTTAACCGGCGGCGATCCGGCGCACGCGCCTGCCAGAAAAGCCTATGAAAAAATGGGATTTTCTATCCGCATGGAAAATTGCATCTATTTTCGAAAGCTGTAGTCTGTCAGCAAAAAGGAGCTATCTATTCATGAAGCGCAAATTCAAGTTCGAACCCTCCCCATTCAATGCTCCCGGTTTTTGGATTAAAGCCGGTTTCCATTGCCATACACTGAATTCCGATGGCGGAATGACGCCCGAAGCAACCGTTAAAAAGTATCGCCAATTGGGATACCATTGCCTCGGAATCACCGACCATCGACAAGTTACGCCGATTGAATCATTTTCGGATGACACATTCATCGGGATAAATAGCATCGAAAATGGCGGCACTCCTGACGTGATCGGCGTTGCGGCGACGGAACCAGCAGCGGTGAACCTTCCTTTCATAGATCGCGTCGACCATCTGGCAGAGCAAGGGGCGTTCACCATCGCAGCCCACCCTACGTATTGCGCAGTCACGCCCGATGTCTACCTTTCAGTTCCCAATCTAATGGCGATGGAAATTTACAATGCCTACTGCAACGAGGCGTACGCGAACGGAATCGCGACAGAATTGTGGGACATGGTGCTCGGGCAGGGCAAACGCATCTGGGGCGTTGCCGGAGATGACGCGCATTTAAATCGCAAAAAGCGTTATTATTCGGATACCGGCAAAGCCTGGCTGGCGATATGGACCGAAAGCTTCAGTCGTAACGGAATCTTGACTGCCCTAAAAACCGGTTCATTTTATTCTACGTGCGGTCCTACGTTTCAGGTTATTCTTGTTGAGAAATCGTACATTCGAATTTCCTGCAGCCCGGTTTGCGAGGTACGTTGGCGTACGTTCGGCAACGTCGGCTTCGTCGATTATGCGCCTCATAACCAGTGGCTGGTCGAATCACAACTCCCAGAATGGTTTGAACCCAATATTTTTGTGAGAATCGAATTGGTGGATCATGACGGGAAACACGCCTGGTCAAATCCAATTTTCCTGCAATGAGCTTTAATATTCCTTTCAGGTTTAATAAAGGGACACCCATTATTCGAATTCATTTTTATCTGCTTGATTAATTATCATCTGTTGATTATATTCCATCAACCTTAGCTTTGTCAGGATCAAATTTATAAAGCACAGGATATAAGTTCCAACAAGCGATTTACTAATACGGAGTCTGCCATTGGCACACGTACAATTATGTTCTGGCGCATCCTGGGCAAGCATATCAGATGCCCGGGCAGAGTGGTTGAAACAACCGGCAGGGCAATCATTGTTCTTAATCCCCCCGATGTGGCGCTCTGAGAATATCCGACACACCTTCCCCAATTCGCCGGTCATGACGACGAAAGAATTGCTGGAACGATACCTGAATCACGCATTCGGTATCCCGCAATTGCTTTCGAGGCAATCCATTGAATACTTGCTGTACACGCATATTTTCAAATCAAATCCGGAGCAGGAAACTACCTCAGCCCGGTTTTTCAATATTGAAACCTATCACCAGGGATATGCCAGGGCGCTCACCGAATTCATCATTGATTTTCGGGAAGACGGCGAACTGAATCTGCTGGAAACGTTGAGTGAATTCAAACACAGCGAATTGTCAATGAAAGAGCGCGATCTCATCGATGTACACGATGAACTCGAAAACGTGCTTCAAGCTCGTAATCTTTTTGACTATCGCCGTGCGTTGCTGACGTTTATTAAAGACAAGCAATCCGGGCAGCCGGGTGCATTTTTGCACGGGCTTCAGGATGCCACGTTGATTGTTTTCGGTTTCAATTCACTCACTGCCCTTGAATCAAAACTCATCGGCTGGTTGATGTATCGCTTCAAACGGAGTGTTTTCGCGTTCTGCCAGAATTCCGCCGCTTCCGATGTAACCTTTCGCTGCCAGGCTTCGCTGCAAATCTTCATGGAAAAGGCACGCCAGGTATTCGAAGGCAGCATTCAGGAAATTGAGCTCAAAGACTCGACTGATTCGCCTGTTTCGCAATTGGCGGGACATATTTTTCACGATGACAAAACGCAGCATCTCATGCCATCGGGTGTTGAAGTGCGAATTCAGCCGGCAAATGATCGTTTCAGCGAAGTCACCCGCATTGCCCGCCAGATTCGAAAATTGAATGCGGATGGTGTGGCGTACGACCGAATGCGTGTGTTTTTTCCGAATTATAATGAGTATGCGTCGCTGGTGATGGAGATTTTTCCGCGTTACAGTATTCCCTGCACGCTCTGCGCCGGAACGCCGCTGGCATTCTATCCCCTGGGGCTGTTGATATCGAATATGCTGAATCACGCGCTCGCACCCAATCCGTTCGCGATTCGGGAACACCTGTTTTCTTCGCCGTATATGACGTTTGCGTGTGAAGTGAGTTCGGACGATCTGCATGCGTTCCTTGAAGATATCAGTCAGGAATTTACATGGATCAACGACATTATTGACAGCCGCCTGCCTGCTCCTGAAGTGTTTGAATTGAATTTCCGGGATTTGCTGGCGTTAAAAAAACAGGCTTCCCGGACGATCCGACCGACCGAAGACATACACCCGGCAGAACTGATACTGCGCTACCTGGGAAATAACAATGCAGATACACCTGAATTGCTTAAAGCCCGAATTTTCCAGGCGATAGCAAATCAGTACCTGCTGACTCGGGCGGAAAAGGCGCTCTATGCCTGGCGCAGTGAAATGGAGCCCGATGCATTCAGTCGCTCCCTTGAAAAATTGCTGGCAATTTTCAAAATCGAAAAAAATATAAACGCGATTGATAACACGGCTGATCCGGTATTGCATGCCGTGGCGGAGCAGGATCGGCGCGTGTTGGCGGTCATTCGAAAACTGGTGCAGCGGCTGGTGGCTCAGTTCTCGTCAATGTCATCGAAATCCGGCGCGAAAGTACCGCTAACCAATCTGGCGCAGGCATTTTCCGGACTGATGGCGGACGCGGATTTTTATGTGCCGGATGTCGGAGCCGGCGGTGTCTCCATTCAATCGCCTGAAACCGCATACCCGGAATTTTATCAAATCACGTTCCTCGGCGGCATGATCGATGGTGATTTTCCGTCGCAAGAACCATTTAATTTTCTTCAACCCAAAAGCGAAGGGCAGGCGATGACCGGTGGCGTCTCAAACGTTGATCGTGATCGCCAGGCGCTGTACCAATTAATTGCCTCAACCAGGGAACAGCTTTTTGTATCGCATCCGTGTTCTGACAATGGCAAAGTCCTTTTAGTCTCGCCTTTCGTTACCGAGATCCAAAAATGCCTGTCTCCTGCATCCGTGCTGAACGATTCTTCAGACGAAGCGCTTTATACCTCCCGTGAAAAACTGACGCTTATCAGTCAGCATGTGGATCGTGCATTTGATCGCGCTGCTCCTGTACTAAAAAATTTGCAGCTTTCGTCGCCGGATTACGTCGATGAAATCATTGCCATCATGCAATGCGATGGGTTGCGCGCGAGCATTGACGCCTTTTCAAAATACGATGGCTTGATCGACTCCCCTGCGGCGCTCGCGGAAATCAAATCCCGAATAGCTCAACCTTTCATTTTCAACGCTCAAACGTTTGAACGCTTTGCCGGTTGCCCCCTGCGCTTTTTGTTGGATGATCTCGCCCGTCTGAAGCCGGAGTACCTCATCGACTATCACCCGGATCAAACAGATCGCGGTCTTTTAATCCATAAAATACTGACTGAATACACGCGCGCTGCCGCGGCTACCAATCGCGTTCCCGATGATTCCGCAGCGATTTTGCACAAATCCGCGTCTGAGGCGTTGGCGGAAATGCCCGGTGAAAAAGATGATCTTTTCAGCAATCGATTCCGGCAGGGATTACTGCTTGGACTTGAAAACAGCGACACAACCGTTCGAAAGCGACCCGGCGTCCTGGCTGCGTTTTTAAATTTCGAACTCACAGCGATAGACCAGCTCGCGCAGCACCTCGCGGATATTTCTTTTTCGAATGATCCACAAGCGGATTGCGCATTCGAAATCGATGGCATTCCGATTGATCTTAAAATTGAACGCGTCGATCGCACGAGTAATGGCAGGTATTTGATTATTTTTAATTACAGCGTAGCCGATCTGGGCGATGTCGATGCGATTGGAAAAGGATTACGCTTCAATTTGCCGCTGCAAATTCTCGCGTTACGCAAGCTGCTTTCGGATCAGCAGCAACCAAAACCTGGAATTGTCGCCGGAGCCGGCATGTATTTAATCAGAAATTATCGAACCATAAAGCGTGGCGGTTACTTCGCGCTGAAAGACCTTCAGGCATCGCGAAAAAATAATGTGAGCGATACGAATCCAATCTTTTCGGGTCAGCGCAAATTCGGTTTTCTGCCGGCAGCTAATTTTGAGCATGAATTGAAATTGACACAAGAACGAATCCGGCACGTCCGGGAACTCATCTTCGGCGGGCGCTTCCACCTGCCGCTTTGTGCTGCAAAAGATCAAATATGTGCGAATTGCTATTTCACCAGAATCTGTCGCATCGAACAATTGCGCCTGGACAAGCTTTACTGGACCATCGACGAAAATGAATGCTACAAACCGCTGCGGGCACTCTAAAAACGGAGTGCGAAAGTTCACTTTCGCATCGCACCCTATTCGAAATATCTGAGGAGTGCGAAAGTTCACTTTCGCATCAACACCCCCGCGCCTGACGCATTCATCAATCTAAAACCGGAAATCAATATGGCGAAAGACAAATTTTACCCGACCCTGTATCAGCACCTGGCAACCGACACCGGCAGGAACCTGGCAATTTCCGCGGGCGCCGGTGCCGGCAAAACCGCCGTTCTGACGCGACGCATCATCAAAATCCTGCGTGAGCAAAAGCTGGCTTTGAACCGGCTGATGGTAGTTACCTTCACCGACAAAGCCGCTGTGGAGATGAAAGAACGCGTCTATACTGCCATCGACAGGCAAATCGATTTCACCGGCGAAGCGCATTTTAAAAAATTGAGAGACGATTTCCTCAAAAACCGGATCAGCACCTTTCACGCCTTTTGTGCGGCACTTCTGCGCGAATATCCCATCGAAGCCCAAATCGATCCCTATTTCAGGGTGATGGATGAAACAGATAAAATTTTTTTCCTGCGCCGGGTCATCGAACGCAGCATCGCTGAAATGGCGGAGCAGAAAAATCACCCCGACCTGACAGTCCTCAGTCGCGAATGGTCCAAAACTGCTATCGTCAACGCCATCTACGCGATCATCCAAAAACGGGAGGATCTCGGACCGTGGGTTAGGGATATTCAGATTTGCGAGTGGGACGAATTTCAAACACGATTAATCGCCTATCGCAAGAATATTCTCAGGGAAATCTGTTACAAGCTCAGCCTTGAAAATCGCTTTGCCGGCATATTGGTTGATTTAAAACTCGCCATGCCCGATCCACCGGATGACGATTCCAAATTGAGCCAGCGCCGACGCGCCTTGCTCGAATTGCTCCCCGAGCTGATAACTCACCTTTCAGCGGCAAAAAGTGACGCATTTGATCCGGCGCCGATTATTGAGTGTGTTCCGAAGGCGATGGAACAATGCAATCTTTCGGGCGCAAATGCCGGCGCGTGGGCATCAGTGCCGGACAACCTGGATCTGCTGCGCGTGTGCTTCATGACCATCCGCAATGTGTTGAAAGACTCCCAGGTCGATCAATTCGAAATTAACCAGGAATTGGAGGAAGATGGCTTCGAAACCTGCAAATCACTGGCACGCGTCGCGACAACCTGCCTGAACGCCTACCGGGATGAAAAGCAAAAGGAACATTTGCTCGATTTTCAAGACCTGCAATTGAAAGTACTCGCCCTGCTCACCTCACCAAAACACACGCACATCCTGCAAGAACTGCGTCAGAATTATCTGTACATAATGGTCGATGAATTTCAGGACACGAATGCGATCCAATGGGAAATTGTAAAACGTATCGCATCCGATGATCAGAAGCGCCTGTTTGGTGATCGGCTATTTATTGTGGGCGATGAGAAGCAAGCCATCTATTCATTCCGCGGCGGCGATGTGACACTTTTTGGCAAAGTTCGCCAGGAACTAGTGGCATCGAATCGGACGCATGGTACCTACGAAAAGGCATTTTTGCTCGATGCTTCAGCCGAGACAGGCAAGGATTACCGGCAGGAATACGCGGAGAAAATCGCCGAAGACTATACGGTTAAATCGGGCGAAATCATTTTCAGCGATAATTTTCGTTCTGCGGCTGAACCTATCCGATTTTTCAATCTCTTTTTCGAATACCTGATGGGGCAATCCTATTACGAAGAGTATGAAGCGCGTCCGCAAAAACTGGTTTGTGCCGGCAATCGTCGTAAGGGGAGCGTTGAGCTGCTGCTGGTTGACCGGGACCCAGGCGGCGCGGACGATGCATTTCAAACTGCGGCAATGCCGGAGGACAGCGATACTTACACCAAAGAAGCGCATTTGATCGCAGCTAAAATAAAAGAGGTACTCGCCGGTGATGATCCGCTTTACGATTATGTCCGGCAACAAGCGGCTGAGAAAAAACCGGCAATCGCCATTTTGCTCAATCGACGCACCAAATTGAAAGTGTACGAAGAAGCGCTGCGCCGGGAAAATATCGATTTTATCGTTGTGCGCGGTCGCGGTTTCTTCCAGCGCCAGGAAATCGTTGACCTGGGCAACTTGACCGGCTTCCTGGCTGATCCGTCGAATTCGATTTACCTGGCGGGATTCCTGCGCTCGCCGGTGGCGCATGTGGCGGATGAGAGCCTGTTCATGCTTTCACGGCTACCGCAAGGCGAGTCGCTGTGGGAAAAGCTGCGCTATTTTTGTACGGCAAATGATGGACACCATCGTGAACGCTTTTCCGATGCGGATACCGCAGCATTGAAGCGGGCTTATGCGCTCTTATCGCGCTGGATGCAGCTCAGCCGGCGCATGGTGCTCATCGATTTTCTGCGGCTAATCCTGGATGAAGGCGGCTATTTTGCCACCCTGGCACGGGGCAATCGCGGCGAACAGGCGCTCTCCAATATCGAGAAATTGATGGACCGCGCCCGTGAAGCGACTTTGAGCGAACAGGAAGATTTTATCAGTTTCACCAATTGGCTCAATGAACGTATCGATTATGTGGATGAGGAAGGCGAAGCCGATGTGGATGTCGTGCTCGGGGGCGCCGTCCAACTGATGACGGTTCACCAGTCCAAGGGCTTGGAATTTCCAATGGTGTTCGTGCCCGATTTAACAGCGCATTTCAATTTCGGTGAGCGAGAGCAATTGCGGTTCGATGATATCACGGCGTCCCTGTCGATTGATGAGGATGGCATAATGCACCGGACATCCAATTTTGAGTTGGGCATCGATGTGCCGAACCCGGGGGAAAATTATGAACCGGCGCCGACGCTGATTAAAAAAATAATCGACAAGCGCAATCGTGAAAAGACCATTGCCGAACGCAAACGGCTGTTTTATGTGGCTGCCACGCGGGCGATGGATCACCTGGTATTGGTGGGTCAATTGAAGAAACGCGGGGCGCGCTCAATCCAGGAAGAAGCTGCCACACCGCTGCATCAGATGACCTGCTGGATGGATTGGCTCAGCAAAATCCTGCAGCTCGCCGGCGAGATCGACGGACAAAGTGGAAGCGTCACGCTGGCAGACCAATCCGGTGAATCGCTCAAAATCCCATATCATCTCTTCGACGAGAGCCAGAGCCTGCTGAGTTTCGAAGAGCAATTGCGCACGGAGTTTGCGCTGTGATTCTATTTGTTTTTGATAGCATGGCAGTAGCCGCTTTTATCATAATTTTTCATATGTGGATCATTTTTGAGAATTATTTGTGTATGATGATTACACTGCAAGCGATTACAGATTAAGCTTTTATGAAAGGCTAAGATTTCCTTAACTTACGATAAATATTCAAGTTACGATCCGTACGCAGAATAAATATTCTGTAATACATAACGAAAATAATCGTTCTATTAAGATAAGCATAACCGCATCGAAGTACTTAAAAAATGGAAAAGATACGAAATTAATTGCCACAAACTAATTTTTGCTTAGGAGTTATTAAGTAACTAAAAAAGAAATATTAATAAATAAAATGGCATCATGATTGGTACAGAGAACTAATTCACCAATGCTTTACACAATTAAATGGGGATCTATGAGCCTAATTATATTCAAAAGGAGTTTGGGATGAATATCGAGCCAGATAAAGAACTTGCAAAGAAAATTATTAATTCGCTTTTGACTAAAAATATGCTAAAGTTTTCAAATAGGCAAAAATTAGAGCATCAAATTGTTTTTGGGCAAATGAATAGAGAAGAATGGCGGCTCTTAGCTGAGAACGAACTTCTAAAAATGAAGGAGTCTAAGAATGGCTAAGAAAATTGAGAAAATATCTTTATGCACATTTAAAGGTGCATCAAGTCCCCTAGAGATTGAATTCGATAAAAATAAAGCGGCGGTGATGATTTTCGGTGAAAATGGTACTGGAAAATCTACAATTGTAGATGCGATTGATTTTATATGCAATGGCAAATGGGGATCGTTAGATGATCGTAGTGTGGGCAGCAATAAAAGTATGTACATTCCCACACTTGGGCAAAAAACAAATGATCTTGAAGCAAAATTAATGTTCAATGGTACATTATTGTCAGGAAAAATAGGAAAAGGAAATCAGCCAGAAATTTTAAGTGATGTAGAAAAACCAACATTAAGAATTCTTCGAAGATGTAAAATTCTAGAGTTAGTAAACGGAAAACCTAAAGATCGATACGAGGCTTTAAAAGATTTTATTGAAGTTCCTAATTGCCAAAAGGCGGAGCAGTCTTTGCGGGATGAAATAAGAGCGACTGAACAGAATTTTGAACAATCCCGCCGTTCAGTAAAACAGGCGCTTGAATCGCTTGAAAGCTTTTGGATAAAAGAAGGCAAACCAGGGAATGATTATTTATTATGGGCAAAAGAAAAAACAGAGACCGATCAGTCTATTTATGAAAAACAGATAAAAGAAATCTGTAGCTTATTAGATATAATTGATCAATGCAAAAGAAATGAAAAAGTGTATAAAAATAAAATTACAGAATTCTATCGGCAAAACCAAGAATTTAATTCAAGGCAAGAAGCGATGCAAAAGGAGGTTGCAAGAGAAGATAAAGATGTAAGCAATTTAATTGAGCTTTTAGAAGACACTGAAAAGTATATTGAAAAAAACAGCACTATTTCAAAATGTCCTGTTTGTGAGCAAATAGTCGATGTGAAGCTTCTTAAAAGCCGCATAAAAGAGCGTCTTGAAGCGATGAATAAACAACGGCAGTTAAAAAAGGCAATAGAAAATGCAAAATCTCAATTAGAACAAAAATCTATATTATTAAAATCTTCAGCGATGGATTTTCTACGCGAAATTCAAAAATTATCTCTAATTTTACACGGCAGTCAATGCGAAATAATTAATAAATTTAATTTCGATAAAGATATTGTCGATGAATTTGCAAATATTGAATTAATCCCTCTAAATAAAGAAAA
>JAFGMA010000449.1 GCA_016927835.1 Candidatus Zhuqueibacterota bacterium
CATTCGATTTCATCTTTCTAATTTATACCTGGTTATTGTATTTTCGATGTTTTTAAATCTTAACAGCGACTCAAGTGCAACTACCCGACAAATTCTACCGGCTCCAATTTCAGTTTTATCTTTTTCTAGTGCTATCAGTGTTGACTGTATCGAGTTAACCTGGCTGCTGGCATCGCACGATTCAAATTCGGTCATGGAACTTCAACGAAGCGACGACAATATACATTTCAGAACAGTAAATCAAATCAATGGGATTCCTATCGATTCATTTGCAGTCGAATTCAGCTATCGCGATGAACCTGTGGAAAAGCACGTCCTCTATTATCGATTGAGATGCGCGCAAAACGATGAAGCGGTCTATTTTTCCGATGCATTCAAAGTGGAGATGATGGCTGATTCGATGACAACACTTCAAACGGCAACCAATCCAACTAATCCCACTACACCAATTCATTTTGAAATTCTGAAGCGCAATCGAGTTATATTGCGCATTTACGATATTATGGGGCAGAACGTCCGAACCCTCATTGATGCTTACTTGAAGCCAGGTGAATATGCCTTGCAATGGAACGGCAACGATGACTTCGGCAAGGATTTGGACGATGGGGACTATTTTTATCAAATTTTGATCGACAACTATTTCGAAACCCGGCGACTGGTTTTGTTGAGGTAAGGTTCAGCCTGGCGCGTGTAATTTGCATTCATATTTTTAAATATCACTTGACTATCCTCTTTATATTTCTTATCTTGCAATGCTTTGTAATTCGCCTCGTTTGGTTTGGAACTAAAAAGCTCCTGATTCCCAAAATATTAAACCGCTTTTCGTAATTTCATAACTCGCTTATTATCAATTGCATGATTTCAAAATTCATTTGGTGATATTATGGAATCTGCATCAGCAAAAAAGCACCGGGGAACAACACCAAGCCAGACTACTTCCCGCCGAGATCAAGCACCAGCACCCTTTTCGTCAACAATCCTTGTAATCGATGATGAAGATGTTATCCAGAAATTGAATAAACGCATCCTGGAAGCGGAAGGTTTTCGCGTACTCACAGCACACAATGGCAGACGGGCACTGGAAATATTTCAGCGCATCGAATCCATCGATCTGGTCATGCTGGATTTGATTGTACCGGATATGGGGGGCGAAACGATTTTCCATCGCCTCAAGCAGATCGATCCGGGCATCAAGGTGCTGCTCCTGAGCGGAGAGAGCGATATAAATACATTATGCTATTTAATCCGGCAAGGCGCTGTCGGCTTCATTCAAAAACCGTATACTCCGGATGAGTTGCTGAGGCTGGTTAAGATGCTGCTCTTCTGAATTAGCTCATGATCCCAATTCTGCCGAATGCTCGCGTATATAGTTTTTCCGCTGAAGTTACACGGTCGGGTGAAAGCTTCTGCTCCCTTTGGCATGCAAGGAATAACGAATTATTTTGTACGGATTGATCGATTTAGCGCTCGACGTAATCGATATCAACTGCAATCTTCTGAGCCAAAAATTTTTTTTTCATTCAATAGTCGAGACTCCGCTTCCCCTGAATCTTTTCCATACTGACATCATCTAATCAAAAAAGCGGAGGTAGTAATGATTAACAACACCGATGAAATCATCGCCAGGTATTGCGGCGATGTAGAGGAACGCATCAAAGCCTGCCGATCGGCTGCAGTGGCGAACCATTTAAAAATCTATCTTTGCAGCGAGCTTCAAAAGCAGTGTGTAAGTGACATTATAAACAATTATCTGAAGCATTATGTGGATTCTTTAATAGCAAAAAATTTCGATGATTCAGGGAAAAATATTTCAATAAAAGAGGATAGAAAGGATCGCGAATGATGAGCGTTACAAAAGATATTTTAATTGAGACACTTGTTGATCAACATCCGTTTGCGGTGAAGTTCCTTCGAGAAAAGGGCATCAAATGTCTGGCATGCGGTGAACCGATATGGGGAACATTGGCAGAAAGCGCACGTGAAAAAGGATTTAGCGATAACCAAATTGAACTTATGGTAGATGAATTGAATCAAGCAATTTTAAAAAGGATGGAAGCAGCGAATGAAAACAAGAATTAAGTGGATTGAAGGACTCGCTTTAGCCGGAAAAGGAGAAAGCAATCATTGGATCACTATGGACGCGGGCGAGGAAGTCGGTGGTTCCGATGCCGGTACACGCCCCCTGGAAATTTTTCTGCTGGGATTGGGCGGGTGCACATCAATGGATGTCATTTCGATACTGAAGAAAAAACGCGTGCCGCTCGATGATTTTGAGCTGGAAATCGAAGCCGACCGGGCAGCAGAGCATCCGAAGGTATTTACAAAAATCAGGTTAAAATTCATTTTTTATGGTACCGGAATTAAGGAACAGGATGTTGAACGGGCAATTGAGTTATCGGAGACAAAATATTGCTCTGCATCGGCAATGCTGAGAAAAGCGTCGGAAATTTCAGTTGAGCGTGAGATCCGTGAAAAAAAATCCTGATCTGATTCCTGTTTTTGCGAGCACGTCTCGGTTGCTGTCATTTTTCAAGGGGTATTTATTGACTATCTGGTATTAATTTAGAGAACTGAGCGATTACCGCATTGGTTAAATTTGTGCTTGTTTTTAAGAATTAAATGTATTATCTTGCTTCCCGAAATTAGCGGTCAACTTATGATTTTGCCATAGCTAACAACATCATTCATGAATATTTCGGAAGAAGAGCTACTACAACAAGCAAAAGCAGGCGATCGGGCAGCTCAGGCAGAGATTGTTTATCAAAATGAACGTATGGTATACAACCTGGCGCTGAGATTACTCGGCAACAGTGAAGATGCGGAAAATGTACTGCAGGAAACGTTTTTGAAGGTGCTTGAATCGCTTGACTCATTTCAGGGGAAATCAAGTATTTCAACCTGGATTTATCGCATCGCAGCTAATTTTGCTCTCATGCGTTTGAGAAGCCGCAAAACGCAAGTGGTTTCCCTTGAAGATTACCCGGTCGATGAGATAAAAGATTACCAGGGATTCAATCGTGCGTTGGGCGATGATCCGCTCAAGGCATTGTTGAATGATGAACTCAAGGAGATTTTGAATTCCGCCATTGAACAACTACCCCCAAAATTTAAATCCGTGTTTATACTAAAAGATATCGAAGGCTTGTCATTGAAAGAAATCGCTGACATGCTCGATCTGTCGCTCGCGGGCGTGAAATCCAATTTGCATCGCGCGCGGGTTTTCCTTCGAAATCAACTCGCTGAATATGTCGGCAAAAACCAGAGATAGCGCCATGGACTGTTTGAGAAATTTAAAAGAGCTCTGCGCCCGAATTGGGGAAGATATTAATAGCGCCAAATGCCGAGAATTGAAAGCACATTTGGAGCAATGTCCAACTTGCTGTGCCTATGTGGACTCGGTGAAAAAAACCATCTTCCTGTACCAGCTTCTGGAGGATGAAAAGGATGTGCCGGAATCGATCGATAAAAGGCTCTGGAAAGTACTGAACCTGAAATGCCCTGAAAACTCCTAACACCTCGCTGCTGAATCAGCCTGCAAAGTACAACAAATGAAGAATCCGAACCAAGCTTCTCAACCATCCCTATCCGAAAAAATTATTTCCGCCGGCGTATGGGCGATTGGCTTGCTGAATTTCATAATACTCATCCCTTTCGCCACACTTCTGATGATTATTTTTAAGCCAAACGTTTACGATAATACCGTGAAATTTTTATGTCGCCTGTTTATTCGCAGCCTTTTCATCAAAGTTGTGCCCCAGGGATATGAAAATTTTAATCCCGGAAAAACCTATATTTTTATGTCGAATCATGTCAACATATTCGATGTTTTCATTTTGAATGGCTTTATTCCCAATTTTGTGCGCGGCGTAGAACTGGAGGATCATTTCCGCTGGTTTGTGTATGGCGCCGCCATTCGACGCTTCGGGAATATTCCCATCAGTCATAAAAATCCTCGACAGGCGCTTGTAAGCCTCAATAAAGCGGAGGAGGCTCTCAAATCAGGCACCTCGATCATCATCCTGCCGGAAGGCGGACGCACACTCGACGGAAATTTCAAGCCATTCAAACGCGGCGCATTCCGACTGGCGAAAAATGCCGGCTTCGACATTGTTCCGATGGTGCTAAAAGATGCATATCGCGTAAAACGTAAAGGCAATAACCTCATTCGTCCCGGCACTGTTTATTGCCGCTTCGGAGAAGTGATACCACGCGAAGTAATTGATCGAATGACGCCTGATGAGTTGCGCGAAACCATCAGGGATGCCATGCAAGGATTATTGGAACGTCGGGTATTCGCCCATTGATGTTTTTTGCATTTAATTCATAGACTGCTTAATTTCCCATCGAAAAAGGAGCGAACAGCGATGAAAAAAGTTTTATATGTCTATGGCGGACCGGAATTCCACCCGACGGAACGCTGCGGCAAATTGCTCAAAGACTATCTGAAGGCTGACGGACGATTCGAACTGACCTTGACCAATGATTTGGATGTCTTAATCAGCCTCCCCGACGGCAAGTACGATGCGGTTGTGCTTTACACCACCGGCTTCGAACATGAATTGACAGCAGACCGCGAGCATGGATTGTTGAGTTTTGTGAAAAATGGCGGCGGATTTGTAGGTATACATTCGGCGGCGGATAGTTTCAGGGGCAGCCGTCCCTATATTGAAATGTTGAATGCCGAGTTCGACTGGCATACGGATTACCATGAATTCAAAGTGTCATTCAACGACCCGAACCATTATCTTAACATTCGAATGCCGGAATTTTCCGCCCCCGATGAGATGTATCACCTGAAAAGCCATGATCCCGCTAAATGCACTGTACTGGCGCATACGACATGGCAGGGAAAGCAGGTACCTTTTGCTTTTACCAGAAAATATGGCAATGGTCGGGTGGTTTACCTGGCGAGCGGACACGACATGGGCGCCTGGCAAAATCCGGATTTCAAAAAATTGGCGCTGCGCAGCATCGCCTGGAGCACGGGCGCGGAATTGCCTTCCAAAACCATCCGTTGCGGGCTACTCGGCTATGGACCGGCATTCAACATGGGAAAAGGACATGCGGAGTGGATTAACAAAACACCCGGGCTGCAAACCGTTGCCATGTGTGACGTCGATCCCGGGCGAATCGCTGCGGCAAAGGAAGAGCACCCGGAATTCGAAGGCTATTTCTCATCCCTGGATGACATGCTTAAAATGAAAGATCTGGATCTGATCGTCAATATTCTGCCCCATAATTTGCACGCATCGACTACGCTCCAAAGCCTGGACGCCGGCAAACACGTGGTATTGGAGAAACCATTTTGCATCGATGTCGCCGAAGCCAATGCGATGGTCCAAAAATATCGGGAAAAAGGGCTGTTGCTCAGCTTATTCAATAACCGACGCTGGGATGGCGATTACCTCACAATTCACGATCTTCTTAATCGCGGCTTGATCGGTGATATCTACCGCGTTGAATGCGGGCAGGGAGGCTTCAATCATCCCGGGTTCTGGTGGCGATCGGACAAAAGCATCAGCGGCGGCGTCATGCACGACTGGGGAGCACACTTCCTGGATTGGATACTCAATTTGGTTCCGGCGAAAATCACACAGGTTATGGGCGATTTCCAGAAACGCGTCTGGCATGCCGTCACCAACGAAGATTTTGGGCAGGTCACGATCAAATTCGAAAATGGCGTCACTGCCGATTACTGGATTTCGTCTATGGCGGCAATCAGTCGCCCCAAATGGTTGATTCTAGGGACAAGGGGCGCAATTCAGGTTGGGCGCAATGACGAGATGCTGTTGGTGAGCTATGCGTCCGGTGTTCGTCTGGAAAGCAAGATAAATTTAACATTGCCGGCTTATGGATCTGTCCAATATTATCGCAATGTCGCAGATCATCTGTTGATGGGAGAGGAACTGGTGGTAAAACCCGAACAAGCGCGGCGCGTCATCGGCATCATCGAAGCCGGAAAAATCAGTTCAGAGCTGGGCAAAAGCGTTCCGCCGATCAAAAATTGCGAATAGCGAGCCTGAAACACGTCTGGCTAAAAAAACACATAATTTCCAACATAGCGGTTCAAATTTCAAGAAGAAATGCAAATCGGGAATCCATACCCATGGATTCCCGATTTTCGGTTTTGCAGGCTATTGTACGCGGAAAAATCTACACCAAAGTGAATATAACGGGAACGTGCGCAACTCAATCGGTCACACCTTCATTTACTTATTATTAAAATCACCATAATCAATCACAAAAAATCGACCCGAGATAATCCTGCTTTCATTGAAGCAATTTAAAAAATCCGATCCGATGACTATTCAAAAGATGAATTGGATTCTGCAAAAACGATCATTCCCGTCTATCTCATCAATTCCTGCTATAAACGTATTCCCGATCAACGGATCTCGGGAATGAGAAGGATGATTTTCATATAGGCTCTAAATCTCCAGTCGCTTTCGGATAAATGTCGGCAATTCGAGTTCACTGCCAGATTTGGTTGATTTATGGGATTCCGGCGCTTCTGGTTTTTTATAGCTTTCGAGTTTTCGGTCATTTCCATTGCCATTTTGACCATTATCAGGTTTACGCTGATAAGTGGGGACATCGAGCAGGTCAATACCCACATTAGAGTAATTCACATGGGGTTTTATCCCACTGTGCTCGCGTTTTTTGCCATTGCGGTTGAAGCCGGTGGCGATAACCGTAACCCGCAATTCATCCTTTATCGTCTCATCGATTACAGCGCCGAAAATCATGCTCGCTTCAGGACCAACAGCGTCAGCGATGACCATTGCGGCTTCATTGACTTCATGCAGCGACATATCCTCGCCCCCGGTGATATTCACCAGCACGCCCAATGCGCCTTCGATCGAAATATCTTCGAGCAACGGGCTGTGAATCGCGCCTGTAGCCGCATCCTGGGCACGTCTGTCACCGGTTCCGGTTGCTGCGCCCATCATGGCATCTCCCATCTCGGACATAACGGTTTTCACGTCGGCGAAGTCAAGGTTGATGAGTCCCGGAATCGAAATAAGATCGGAAATGCCTTTAGTCGCTTGCAAAAGGACGTCGTCTGCCATTTTGAACGCCTGGTTCAGCCGGGTATCTTTGGAAACGATTGATAGCAACCGTTGGTTGGGAATCACGATCAGGGTATCCACACGCTCCTTTAGCTCGTTAATCCCTTCCTCTGCCTTCTGCATCCGTTTTGGACCTTCGAACAGAAACGGTCGCGTCACAATGCCAATCGTGAGCGCACCCTGGTCTTTGGCGATTTCGGCGACGATGGGTGCTGCGCCCGTTCCGGTTCCGCCTCCCATACCGGCATTGACGAAAACCAGGTCCGCATTTTCCAGCGCATTGAACACCACTTCTTTGTCTTCTTCGATCGCCCTGCGTCC
The DNA here is from genome assembly GCA_016927835.1 of Candidatus Zhuqueibacterota bacterium. Lineage (GTDB taxonomy): Bacteria > Zhuqueibacterota > Zhuqueibacteria > Thermofontimicrobiales > Sulfurfontimicrobiaceae > Sulfurfontimicrobium. The sequence goes on from JAFGMA010000449.1 coordinate 7,392, forward strand.
GATTTCCGGCTTTGCTCCGGCGCCCAGACCTTTCGTTAGTGATTTTCCGATCTGAATCCTGGTCGGTGCCTTTGAGATGTTTAATGCCTGCAGGTCAGTATTGATTGCAATGAATTCAACACCATTTAATCCGGCATTAAGCATTCTGTTTATTGCGTTGCCCCCTGCGCCTCCGACGCCGACGACCTTCATTCGAGCATTCGGAGTGTTCGTATCGTCAAAATTGAACGTTAAACTCATAATGATCACTCCCTGTATTTAAATGATTTTAATTAATTTCTGATTAGTTATCCGTTTAAGGTATCAAGCTAACACAAAATTGTCAAAACATACTTTGCTTATAAAAATGCGACTCGCAGCTTCCCGGTCTATCCTGCACATGTTTTAGTGCTCGAATGAAAAATCTACGTCCTGTCATTCATTGGAAATTTCTCAGATGCCTGATTCGTACGTCAGACAGCCTTCCTTATTAGCGCTTATCCGAAAACCTATTTATGAATGGAGATACCCGATAAACGAATCTCGGCAATGACAGCGAGGATTTTCGAATGAGCCCATAAACGGCTATTTACTGCCGTAAATCCAGTTCCGCATTTTTTCCCAGATATATCTGAAGCTGCCTTTTTTATCATCCGAATCGGTTTCAAATTCATTTTCAAAACTCACCGCATACTGAATGAGCCCGATGGCAGTTGCATAAATCGGGCTACTCGCCAAATCGACCAATCCGCCAAATCCTTTGGGCATGCCCAATTTCACAGGCATATCAAAGATCTGTTCAGCCAGTTCCACCGTACCTTTCAGCAGCGATCCTCCGCCGGTGAGGACGACCCCGGCAGTCATTAAATTGGCAAATTCAGACTTTCGAATTTCGTTATGCGCCAACGTCAGGATTTCTTCCATTCTGGGATGAATAATATCGATCAACAGCCCCTGTGCGACCTTTCGGGGTGCTCTCCCCCCGACGCCTTCGACTTCAATTTGCTCATTGGTATCAATTTCCGAATGGAGCGCTGCGCCGTATTGCTTTTTGAGTTTTTCAGCCTGATCGATAGGCGTTCGCAAGCAGAGTGCGATGTCATTGGTGACAATATCGCCGCCCAATGCCACGATACCGGTATGCCGAATACACCCATCGAAAAACATGGCGATATCGGTTGTACCGCCTCCGAGGTCCAGCACGACGACGCCCAGGTCTTTTTCGTCCTCATCCAGCACTGAAAAGCTGGATGCCAGCGGCTGCAGCACCAGGTCTTGCACGCTCAATCCGGCCCTTTTGATGCTGCGATAAATATTTTGCGCCGAAGTTACCGCACCGGTGACGATGTGAACTTCCGTTTCCAGGCGTACTCCGGACATCCCCAGCGGATCGCGGATGCCTCGCTGCTCATCCACGATAAACTCCTGGGGAATGATGTGAATGATTTCGCGATCAATCGGCAGCACAACGGCTTTGGCGGCATCAATCACGCGGCGCACATCGCTTTCGGATATCTCATTATCGGGACCGGCAACAGCAACTACCCCGCGCCCGTTGATGCTCCGGATATGATCGCCGGCAATCCCCACAATGACCGAATCGACTTCCACGGCAGCCATTCGTTCGGCGAGTTCGATAGCAGTCTGGATTGAATGCACGGTTTTTTCAATATTCACCACAACACCCTTTTTCAAGCCGTCGGAGGGGGTTGTTCCAACGCCGATGATCTTAGGCTCAGCGTCTTCTGTAATTTCGGCAATTATCGCACAAATTTTGGTTGTACCAATATCCAATCCAACAAGATAATCTATATATGCCATAGCATTCTCTCCTCATTTTCCTTTTACAATCACCTGGGAATCAAAACGCAGGTCAATATGTTCGACATTGCTCCAGGCAAAATCTTCTTCTATCCGAGGATACGCGAAAGCCAGCCGATTCAATTTCTGATCGGCGTTTTCAAGTCCAAGCAGAACCGGAACCGAATCGTTTCTTAAATAAATGGTGAATCCGAGATTCGGGCGATAATTAATCTCTGAAATCCGATGGTACATCAGCGGATCCATCTTTTTCAAGCGCTTAAGATGGGGTGCAATCTGCTGCAACTCGCTTGAATATCCTTTTTCGATATGCATCACGTCGTTGAGTTTTACGCCTGAAAGAACTGGTAAATCATACAGCGCATAACGATCTATTTGCGAAATTATCACACCATCGCCATCAACACCGTGCATCCTGGATTCGATAAATATCACTGCTACCAATTCCCGTTCAGTAACTTCAATTTTGATTGTCGAGGGAATTTGCCGCTTTACATTGATTTCTTTTATCATTTGATTTGATTTAAGGCGATGTTCAATTTGCGCCAATTCAATATCGAAGATATCCTTATTATATTCTATATTCGCCTGGTGCAACAACCGGGTATCGTTTAAAACTCGTGTACCCTGTATTTTGATACGTTTCAGGGAGAAGGCGTTTTTGCCCCGCATCCATTGCGCTGTGCCCAGCACTAATACGATTAAAGTAGTGATGATGAAACTGATTTTGCCCAGCTTTTGAATCATTGCACCTCACCCGCCTGTGCTTATTTTACAAGTTTCAACAACGAATCAATGATTTCCTCCGCCGCCGCCGGATTCGCCCATTCTTTCATTCGCTCAGTCATTTTTTCTCGGCGACTATCGTCCTTTAGCAAGTTGATAATTTTATCCAAAAATATTTCAGGCTTCAAGTCCTGTTCGCGGATCATCTCCGCTGCTCCCCGATCCACCAAAACGCGGGCATTGAATTCCTGATGTCCTGCTGCCGCGTGGGGCAGGGGAATAAAAATCGCGGGCACGCCAGCGAGCGATAATTCAGTCATTGTCATTGCGCCCGAGCGGCAAATAGCAGCATCAGTGATGGCATACGCTGCGGGCATATTATCGATATACGGAAGTACTGATGCCCTTTCCCGGTACATTTTGCATTGCTTTTTTACAGTTTGATAATCATTGTACCCCGTGCCCCAGAGAAGTTGAATCCCCGGATCTCGCATCAGCGGTTCGAGTATATCCAGCACCGCCAAGTTTATCGCATGCGCACCTTGACTGCCGCCGAACACGAATAGCGTCTTCTTCCGGGAGGTCAGGTGAAATTTATCATACGCGCTATTTTTTCCCGTAATTAAAAAACCGGCTCGAATCGGATTGCCCGTTACCACAAGATTTTTCGTTTCTTTGAAATATTTTTTTGATTCTTCAAAACTCAGATGCACAATTGACGCATGCTGTGCCAACAGGCGTGTAGTAACGCCCGGATAGCTATTTTGCTCTTGTATCAACGTTGGGATTTTCAGTTTTGCTGCTACATATAAAACTGGTCCGCTCACATAGCCACCGGTTCCGATGACGGCATCCGGTTTGTAGTGGCGAACCAGGCGATACGCTTGAAGCAGGCTGACAATGACCCGTAACGGAAATATCAGATTTGCCGGGTTCAAACTACGCTGAAAGCCGCGTATCCAAATATATTTCAACCGATAGCCTTCCTTCGGGATGATGCGCGACTCGATGCCGCGCTTTGTGCCCGCAAAAATTATATCAGCCAAATTTCCGCGGCGTTTCAGTTCCTCAACCAACGCCAGACCCGGGTAAAGGTGCCCCCCGGTTCCGCCGCCGGCGACGATGATTCTCAATTTTTTTCCGGCATCCGTTTTCATAAGCGGTTCCCGATTTAAATGAATATCAGCCTATTCAGCATCCGTTAGAAATCCAGATCGATGCCACGTTGCTTGTCCTGCCCGAAATTCTCCGGCGCGCTCGAGATCTCTTAATATAGCTTCCCTGACAAATCCGATTCGTCAGCGCCTTTTCACGCGCCGGTTGAGTCGCACTGGCGCGATAGCGGTATTCGCCTGTGCCGAAACATTCAGCAATATCCCGATGGCAAACATCGTCATGATTAATGAACTGCCTCCATAGCTTATAAATGGCATGGGGATTCCGGTTATCGGCAGCAGATTAGTGGCAACGCCGGCATTAATTAAAAAGTAATAGGTTACGGAAAATGTAATGCCAATTGCCAGAAACATGCCTTCGCGATCCGGCGCTCTTACGGCAGATCGAATGCCTCGGAGCATCAATATGATAAAAAGCGCAGCAATGAAGGCTGCACCGATGAAACCTAATTCTTCGCCGATGATGGAATAGATGAAATCGGTGAAAGGCTGGGGTAAAAAATGCAGCTTTTGTTTGCTGTTACCCAGACCAACACCGAAAAAACCACCATTGCCTAAACTAATCATCGACTGCTTTACCTGCCACACGGGCTGGCGCGCATCGAGCAGCGTATCGATAAACATCAAAAAGCGTGCTTTCTGATACTGCATATTCTTGACGAACAACAAAATTACGCCAAGGGTGGACAGAGCCAGAATGCCAAGATGCTTTGCGCGCGCACCGGCGACAAACAGCATGGTGGCTGAGATCAGCAACAAGATAACCGTTGTTCCCATATTGGGCTCTACCAGTACCGGCACAACAATGAGACCGATGACTAACAACGCCGGCAGCAATCCATTCATAAAATCATCCAGCACATCCTCTTTCCGCGATAAGAAACTGGCGAGGAAAAAAATCAGGGAAAATTTTGCAAATTCAGAGGGTTGAAACATCATACCCTTGATTTCGATCCACCGGCGGCTGCCTTTCAACAGCGAATCTGTCGGATCGATGAGCACATAAATCAATAACACGAAAGCCAGCCCCAGCATGAACGGCGAGGCTTTCAGGAGCAGATGATAGTCGATCTTCATCGCCAGGATCAGCAATAGCAGCCCTATCAAGACGCGCTTGATTTGATTTTTCAGAAAATAGTGGCTGTCGTTGTAGGCGGACTGGGCTTTGTATGAACTGGCGCTGTAAATCATCACAATCCCAATCACCACCAGCAATGCGATTGAGATAAGCATGACGACATCATAATTGAATTTGCTACGGACAAGTCCCATTGTTCTGCTAAAATTGAAGTTAACGAATTTTAAATGTGCTCAGGGCAATCAACGCCAGCAAGATGCCCATTATCCAAAAACGTGTTACAACTTGCGATTCATGCCACCCTTTTAATTCAAAATGATGATGAATCGGTGCCATGAGAAACACGCGTTTTTTCGTTCGCTTGAAATATGCCACCTGAATGATCACCGACAGGCTCTCAGCCACAAAAACGCCTCCGAGTATAAGAAGCAGCAATTCTTTTTTCGCCAGAATAAACAGCGTCCCCAGGGCACTTCCCAGAGCCAGGGAACCGGTATCACCCATAAAGACCTGAGCCGGGTGTGTATTGTACCAGAGGAACCCGATTGAAGCCCCGACAAGTGCCGCGCAATACACCGCCATTTCGCCGGCATTGGGAAGATAGTTGATGATCAGGTATTCGCTGAATTTAATGTGCCCTGCAACGTAAGAGATAACCGCCAATGCCCCGGCAACAATACCTACCAATCCGATTGCCAGCCCGTCCAATCCATCGGTCAAATTCACTGAATTGGAGGTCGCGGTGATGATGAAAATGACAAAGGGCAGATACAGCAGCCCGATATCGATGTAAAACTCACGGCTCATTTCCGATGGTCCGGTGAAAAACGGCAGGGTGATCGCCGTTCGAAGATCGTCACGAATCGCCGGGCTCATCATAATCACCACTCCGATGATCAAACCGAGAATAATCTGCCCCGCGAGTTTATAGCGCCCAATCAAACCTTTGGATTTTTTCTTCACAACCTTCAAATAGTCATCGATGAATCCGACCACGCCCATCCACAGCGTCGATAGAATGAGCAGCAAAATGTACGTGTTCCCGACTCGTGACCAGAGCAGCGTTGGCACCAGTACCGCGATGAGGATGATCAGTCCGCCCATCGTGGGCGTTCCCCGTTTTATGAGATGCGTTTGCGGTCCGTCGCCGCGAATTTCTTCGCCAATTTGTTTGCGCCGCAAATAGTCGATAATTTTCGGACCGATAACAAAACATATAAACAGGGCTGTGATCGCTGCCAACAGGGAACGAAAAGAAATATATTTGAAAATATTGAGACCTGAAATAGCATCTCTCAATGGGTATAGCAGATAGTAGAACATAGGCAATCCTGTTATTTACTAAAATGGTACACCTCTTCGGCTGATCCGGTATGATCATGTTGATTTAATCAGATTTAACCTTTCAAAGATTCACGGAAACACAATATGTTGGTTGTGGCACGATTTATCTCTTAATATCTAGTGTTACACGTTGAATATAACCTTTGAAAAGTTAGCAAATCAACGGATTCCGGTATTACGCTGCATTCGGTGAAGACCAGTTCAAAAGCGCATCAGTTACTTCCTCCATCGCCATCCCCCTGGAGCCTTTTATCAACACTGCATCACCAACGGATAAATATTGCTTTAACTGATGTATCAATTTATGTTTATTTTCAAAATGATTTGCACCCTCCGCGAGTGCCTTTTTGGCGGCTTCAACAGTGAAGCGCGTTAGTGGACCGAAACCGAAAAGCGCATCGCATTTCAATTGCCCAATGAGTTCCCCGATTTTTCGGTGCTCTTCTTCGCCTAAATCCCCCAATTCGAGCATGTCTGCTAAAACCGCAATTTTGCGGACGGCAATTTTCATCCCATTCAACACGTGCAATGCTGCGCCTGCCGAATCCGGATTGGAATTATAGCAATCATTCAGAATATGAATGCCTTTGGTTTCGAGGATCTCCATCCGTTTGGCAAAAGGCGCATAAGATTCCAGGGCTGTTTTGATTTCACGGGCATCGATTCCGAAATGCAGTCCCACGCAGGCAGCAGCCAGCGCATTTTTTGCCTGATGCATTCCCGGTGTCCGCAGGCGAATTTTCAAACCTGTGAGTGTGAAGGTAACGCATCCCCACTCATCCGTCCCGATCACTTCAGCGTGAACGTCGGCTTGATTTTCGAAACCGAAACTTACGGCTTTTTTCAGCGGCGGCATTTTTCCGACGATCATCGGATCGTCTGCATTGACGAACGCGACCCCGGTATTTTTAATCGCGTCGAACAGCTCCAGCTTGGCTTGCGCCACGCCTTCGAGTGAACCGAAAAATTCCAGGTGCGCCCGACCGATGGCTGTAATAATCGCGTGAGTGGGTTCGGCAATTTCCGCGAGTCTGGCAATTTCACCGAAATGATTGGCTCCCATTTCGATGATGGCGATTTCATGCTTGTCCGTGAGTTGACACAGCGTCAGCGGCACACCAAAGTGATTATTGAGATTCCCTTCATTTTTATGGACATTAAATTTTCTCGAGAGTATTGCCGCCATCATCTCTTTGGTGGTTGTTTTACCGACGGATCCGGTCAACCCAATAACCGGGATATGAAATTTTCGACGATATGTTTTTGAAAATTCCTGAAGCGCCAACAGTGTATCTGGTACAACAATATAATGACCATCGAGCGTTTTTTCTCCCTGGCGATTGTACCACTCCTGTTCCACGACAACCGCCAGAGCCTTGCTCTGAATCGCTGCGGGAACGAATTGATGCCCATCCAGGCGTTCACCGCGGATTGCGATGAACAGATCGCCTCTGCCAACCTTCCTCGAATCGATTGCAATTTGCCCGATTTTCTGATCCAACCGGTGTTCTTCCCCCTTGTAGAATGACGGACAGGCAGGAAGATTTATTAATTCCTTTAATAATAAATTCATAAATCACCGTTTCATTAATTTGTGAAATCCTGTTCACACCGCGTTGGAATCGCTGCACGATTGATTCATATTTTTTAACCGTGTGCTTTTGAAGTGGTCTTTTTTCCGCCTGACAACACCCGGGCGGGCTGAAGTCTGAATTGATAGTTACCGCACACTCAATGATAAAGCCTCTCACCAGCTTTTAAATGCCTGAATCTGAATTGTGGGCTGACATTCAAGGATACAGGCGCCACCGGCTTTGATTTGCTTTCCCGGATTGGGGCTCTGGCGCACAACTTTGCCGCTTCCTTTGACAACCGCCCGTAAATTTGACAGCGTCAATCGATTTATCGCATCACGCACGCTCAAGCCGATGAGTCTCGGTGTTATGCGATACCCGGTCGAGTCATGGTCGAGATTGCACAGTGCAAAAGTTACCTTTGTTGAATCATTCAAGGGTGTGCCTGGTGCCGGGGATTGTCGGGCGATAATATCACCATTATTTTTAAATTCGGCATCTATGCCCAATTTTTTTAAAATCCGCTCGGTTTCCCCGGCAGGCGAATTGTGGAAATCAGGCAGCTTGACCGTCTGGGCAACCACTTTTCCATTACCGTTACGCGGCACTGTCAAGGATTCTATTTTTGGTTTTCCTGCAAGCTTATTATCGGCATTAATCAACCGCTGAACAATTCGTTTGAAGGTTGGCGCAGCGACTTCGCTTCCCCAGTACGTAGTCCGGGGATTGTCGAGCATAGTACAAATCAAAATTTGCGGATCATCCGCGGGGAAGAATCCCACAAATGAAGATAAATACTGGTTTTCTGAATATCCGCGAGTTTTGGCTTCGTATTTATGTGCAGTGCCGGTTTTGCCGCAGATCCGGACGCCGTCGATTTTGGCTTTTTTCCCGGTACCTCGTTCAACCACCTGCTCGAGCAGCCCGCGGATGGTGGTTGCTGTCTGGCTTGATATAATTCGCCGAATTTCCTGGGGTTGAATTGGTGCCGAAGCAGTTGGAAGCCCGTTCGCGATATCAAGTACAATTTTAGGCTTGAGCAAGCGTCCGCCATTTGCAATTGCCGAATATGCCATCGCCAGTTGCAGGGGCGTCACGGCAACCTCGTACCCCATGGCGATAGCGGCAGGCGTGAAATCGGACCAATGAACCGGATTTTTCAGTTCGCCGCCGATTTCACCGCCGAGGTCGATTCCGGTCGGTGTTCCGAATCCGAATCTCTGGGCATATTTATAAGTCACGCGACGGTCTGTTTGTTGAGATAATTTGACCATCCCGATATTGCTGGAATTAACGAGCACATCTCCAACCGAAAGCTCATGGTACGGCGCACAGTCTTTTATATCCTGGTCGAGTACCCGGTAGGTTCCATTTTCGCAATCAATAATATCATCGATGCGCTTCAGGTTTTCCTCTATTACTGCAGACATAATGACAATTTTGAAGGTAGAGCCCGGCTCAAAAATATCGGTAATCGCCCGGTTGCGCCAACGTTCAGGGGGATATTTTCGTGCCTGATTACAGTCGAAACCTGGTTCGGAAGCCATGGCAAGGATTTCGCCCGTGTTGGGATTCACCATAACTACCATCCCCCCGTCCGCCTCATACGCGTTGATACTTTGCCTTAGTTCTTCTTCGACAATACTCTGATAAATATAATTTATGGTTGTGATGACATTTTTGCCGGCAGTGGGTTGCTTCACCGGATACGCCACATCTGGTTGCCGCAACCCTCTGGCGTCATTTTGCATGATGATTGATCCGGGAATACCCTGAAGCTGTTTATCGAAAGCCAGTTCGATCCCGCTCAGACCTTTTTCATCGATATTAGTGAATCCGATGAGCTGTGCGGCGACATGTTTGTAGGGATAGACCCGTCTGGTTTCATTCAAGGCACGTATGCCAGGAATTTTCATAGCGACGATTGTATCAGCCATTTGTTGCTCAATGTCGCGTTCCAGCCATGTAAACGTGCGCCCGGATAGAAGCTGCCGATAAATTTTTTCCTCATTCATAGGCAACACACTGCTTAGCTGCTTTGCCGCAGTTCCGGGATTACCAATATGGCGTAAATCAACTCCTATTGAAAGCGCCGGTTCATTTATGGCAAGGCATTCCAGATTTCGGTCATAAATGCTTCCGCGCTGGGTTTCCAGTTTAACCTCATGTAAATATTGATTGTTTGCCATTTGATGAAATTTCCCTCTGTTGATAAGCTGGATGTGTATCAGGCGAAAGATAAGGATACTCCAAAAAACGAGGGTTAAGATGATGACAAAACTCATTCGCCTTAAATCTTTGCCTCTCCCTTTTCGTACTTTCATCGCCATTTATTTTTTTAAATTTTGCGGTGACAATTAAGAGCGTCTGTTTGCGTTTTCACTTTATCTAAACTGTAATTCCTGAGCCATTACACAAAACATCATTTTGATCTTGTTTCGGTCAGCACTTCTTGTTTCACGAAAATCATGCCCAATTCATTCTGCGCCAACCGCGTAATTCGCTCATAACTCGACAGGTTGATGGCTCTCGTTTGCAGCCGATTCGTATCCTCTCGCAAGGTAACCACATTTTTTTTCAGGTTTTCGATTTCGGAAGCAATCAAGCGAATTTTTACTTTTAGCCAAACCTGAAATAACATTCCAACCGCCAGAATCATCACGATCACGATGCCCAATAAGGCATTCAATTTATATTTTTTTGAGTTTTTATTTCTAAATGTTATCATTACGATGTCCGCTTTCAGATTCCGCAATGCCATTGTCAGGTTAAAGCAGGATACTCAAGCCCCGCGAAAAAGTCAATCCCCCCAAAACTGAATCGTGATGTGCTCCCCCTTTGAAAAATGATCTCGACGATGATGAACTGGGCTTTCGGATAGGATTTGAGGCGCTCTTCACATTCGGGATGAAATCAAGCAGGTGAATTCTTTGGTAGTAATCGGGAATTTGTCTCATTGGCGAAATCTCCGGTTCCTTGGACGGTGAGGTGCCAACAGGAAGCAAATTTAAATTAAGTCCGCTCGAAAAGCCCCTATTTCTTCACCCTGAGCGGAGTCGAAAAGGTGTGATTCTAATGTTGTCTTATCGTGCTTCGACTCCTCTCAGCGTGAAAGTACCTGTTTTCGGACGGATTTTAGTCAGCGCATCTTCTCGCCGCTCTGAGTCTGGCGCTCCGGGCACGCGGATTTGCCAGAATCTCCGCATTATCAGGTTGAATTGATTTTTTCGTTATAATGTCCAGCCGTTTCGTTTTGCCGCAGACACATTCAGGGAAGGCAGGCGGACAGATGCAATTTTCCTGCTCCTGCTTAAAAAACTGTTTCACGATTCTATCTTCCAGCGAATGGTACGTCAACACCACAAGCCTGCCTTCCGGTTTCAAAATCGTGAGGCTGGCTGCCAGCGCCTGTTTCAGGGCGCTGAATTCCTCATTCACCGCGATACGAAGCGCGAGAAAAATACGTGAGAGGCTCTTCACCTGAAATTGGCGCGGTACAACGGCGACAACCGCATCGCGCAATTCAAATGTTGATTCAAAAAGCTTCTTCTTTCGTTCACGCACGATTTGCCGCGCAACCTTTCGCGCAAGCTTTTCCTCACCGTATTCTTTAAAAATCCGCGCCAGTTCTTGCTCTTCACAGGTATTGATTATCTCTTTCGCCGAAACCGGATTCGATGCGGACATGCGCATGTCCAGTGGTCCGTCGAATCGGTAGCTGAGTCCCCGCTCAGGCGTGTCGATTTGATATGAAGATACTCCTAAATCCAGAAAAATGCCGTGTACGGAAGCGAAATCCGACTGATGCGCAATTTTATCAATGTCTTGAAAATTGCCCTTTTTCGATATGAACCTGGCGCCAACATTTTTCAAATATCGGTTAGCATTCTCCAGGGCGTCATCATCCTGATCAATTCCTATGACTTTACCATCGACATCCAGATGCTCGAGTATTGCTTTTGCATGACCACCGCCACCGAGCGTACCATCAATATAAATTCCATTCCTATCCCAAATCAAAATCTTGCATACGTGCGTCACCATAACCGGAATATGAAACATTGCATTCGAACTTCCAAATATACTTACTGTTATCTAGCTTTCAATTGATGTATCTTCATCAAATTCATCAAGCGCTGTTTTACTTTCCTCGATATAGGCGGCTCGCTTTTGAGGATCCCACAATTCGATCCGGTTGAAGGCACCGACAATACTCACTTTACTCTCCAGGCTCGCATATTCCAAAAATTTTGGAGGAATCATTATCCTGCCCTGCTTATCGAGCTCACAGTAATTCGAACTGCCGCCTATCAACGATGTCAGCCTGCGATGACTGCGTTTCATCTCCGAATAATTATTCAACTTGCTGACAATTTTTTCCTGGTACACATCCAGCGGGTAAACATCCAGGCATTTTTCCGGACCTTCTTTTATCACGAATGTATCATTAGCAGCGGGAGACATCGCTTTCCTGAATTTGGCAGGGATATTGAGCCTGCCCTTCGTGTCAATCGTGTATTCGTATTCTCCTA
>JAFGMA010000450.1 GCA_016927835.1 Candidatus Zhuqueibacterota bacterium
CACAAAGACCGGCAAAAAAAATGAGGTGCTACCATGAGTGCCTCCCCGCCTGGCGGCACTGCGGGCCGTACATCATTTTTTAATAACCTAAAATGATGTTAATTATTGCTTTATGCCCTTAGCTTGACGGCTATGGGGCAGCGGCATGGGTCAAAAGAATCACACCTAATCATCAATAGCATTGCATAAAAATAAAACACTATTGTCTCCGAAATTATTGGATTGCATCCCAGTATAATGATTTTTATTGATTTAAAATCATAAGCTCATATCAAACACTGTATTTGATGAAAATGGGTAAGCTGTTTAAACGGCGTTCCTTAATAGCTGGGATCCCTAGGAAATTGACAGGCGAATAACTATGGCGGTTCGCATGCTAGTATATTTCAAGTTAAGTCAGATCCACTTCCCGCAAATCCAGATCAGCCGCCCTTTGAATCATCAACGTATGTCGGGCGGCGCGCAAAACGCTGGCGGTATCCAGCGCATCTCCCCTGATATCTCCCGATACGTCCCGCATGAATGCCTCCAAATAGCCGCCGGGATTTCCCTCGGGCAGCGGCAGCATTGATAACTGCTGCTCTCCATCAACTGCGACCAGTATTTCCCCGGCAACACAAGATGTTTCGAGCACGCCTTTCCTGCCCCAGAAAGTCATTCTCCAGTACAATGGCAGGGAATATCCCGAGCTGTCGGGCATAAAATACGAGACATCACCGAGTACGCCGCAGCCGTTATTCATGGTGAGCATCATCTGTCCGGCGTCCTTGAAATGCGGGAAGTCGGTTGCAAAAGCATTCCACGAGCGCGCCGAATTGATTATGGTGAATTCGAGTCCGCTGATCCACGGGATGATGTCGATGGCATGGATCGCGATATCATTAATCGTCCCGCCGTGTTTTCCGGGTTCAAAGTACCAGTCCGGACGCGTTCCGAGCAGCAGGGGATGTTGTCCGCCGAATGAAATCGCGTGCACGTCGCCGATTTTGCCTTCGCGTACCAGCTTCCTGACGCCGATAAATTGCGGGGTGTCCCGCAAATCAAGCATGCAGCCAATTTTCAGGTGCTTCTCCGCACACAGGTGCTCGATTTGGTTCAGCTCTTCGAGGCTGGTGCAAAGCGGTTTATCGCAAATCACGTGCTTGCCGCGTGACAGCGCCTGATAAATGATTGCACCCCGTTTGGCGTAATAATCACCAACCGCGACAGCATCGCACTCAACAGTTTTCAGCATGTTTTCATAATTATCGTGCGTAATATTCGCGGTTCCGGCAGCCATGATCGCGTTGCGCGTTGCCGGATCTTCTTCACACGCAGCGACGATTTCAATTTCGGGCGCAGCGTCTGCCCTTTTATAGAGATCAAAAATATGACCGTGCCGAAAGCCTTCGAAAGCCAATTTTAGGACCATGAGCTAATCTCCGTTGAACTGGTTCATAATGGGAATTTTTTAATGCCATAAAAGCGTAATTGCTCTGAATTCAAATTAAAATGAAAATCTTGATTTATCGCTTGACTTTTTCTCAAAAATTGATATTTATTATCATATTTCATTAGTGTATGAAATTTTGATTTTAGTTGACTACTTAAAAACTAAATATAATATATTTATCGTATTGGAGCAAGCAATTCATTCTAAAATTTTGGGATTTACAAATTATGCTGAAATTTTTTAATCGGAGGAAAAATGCATTTATCCAATGGCTTTGAATACCTGGCAATTGTTTTGGTGATAGCAGGATTTATTGCCGCTGTTACCGCCGCAGCCTCTGATGTTCGTCAGGATCGCATCAATGTGTTGAATTTTGGCGCAAAAACAGATGGCTCAACCGATGCCACCGACGCGATTCAGGCAGCCATCGACGCGTGCCACCAGCAGGGCGGGGGAGAGGTGAGCTTTCCGCCGGGGACGTACCTTTGCGGCAGCCTGCACCTGAAAAGCCATGTCGCGCTGTACCTGGCGCATGGCGCGAAGATTTTAACGAGCACCGACGATAGCGACTTTGATACGTACGAAAAACTGGATTTTCCGAATGACGCGGATCATGAAACCACCTTTTTTCATTTTGCGCTGATTTGGGGCGAAGACATTGAAAATATCGCTATCCTTGGAACCGGTATGATTGATGGCAATCGCACCAAACGGGGCGGTCCCAAGCCAATCGCTCTGAAGCGCTGCCGGCAGGTGACGATAAAGGATATTTCAATTGTGAATGCCCCGAATTACGCTATCAGCCTGCTGGGAACGGATTACGTAAACATCGATGGTGTCACCATCCGCAATTGCTTTTGCGACGGTATCGATCCGGATTGCTGCCGGCACGTGCATATCGCAAATTGCCAGATCGAATCAAGGGATGACGCGATTGTGCCGAAAGCCAGTTTTTCGCTCGGGTACCGGAGATCGACAGAATACTTGACCGTCACAAATTGCCAACTGGCAACCACCTGCAATGCGTTTAAATTGGGAACAGAGTCGGGAGGCGATTTCAAATTCATCACCGTATCCAATTGCGTGTTTTATAATTTGGAGCAGAGCGACCTGCCCTCCTCCGGGATTGCGCTTGAATCAGTGGATGGCGCGCATATTGATGGGATCGCCATAAGCAACATCTCCATGCAAAATGTTGAAGCACCGATTTTCCTGCGGCTGGGCAATCGCGGGCGCGACATGGACGTAGCCACACCCGGAACACTGAAAAATGTCATCATCAGCAACATTACGGCTACCGGTGCGATTCGAGCCTGTCAGGTTGCGGGAATCCCCGGACACCCGGTGGCAGGCGTGACGCTGGATAATATTCAAGTCTGCTTCAGAGGTGGCGGAGCGAGAGAATTGGCGCAGCGCGAAATTCCTGAACAGATAGCAAAATACCCGGAATCGAGTATGTTTGGTGAATTGCCGGTTTACGGACTCTATTGCCGGCACGCAACCGGTTTGAAAGCTCGGAATCTCCAATTTTCCCTGGAATCGTCTGACTTGCGGCACGCGCTGGTGTTCGAGGATGTGCAATTTCTTGAGCTCGAATCCCTCACTGCGCCGGCTATAGAAGGGGCAGTTGCTACTATCGATTTGCGCCAGGTCAAACATGCGCTAATCACAAAGTGCCTGGTGACGCCGGGCAACGAACTTTTTCTCAAAATTTCAGGACAGCAGAGCGCCAATATTTCGCTGCGAGCCAACGAGTTGAGCGGGGCGAAGAGAATATTCGAGTTGGAGCCGGGTGTTTCGGATGCGGTGATTTCGGTTGAATAGCTAATGTCGGGCTTTGAAAATATCCATTTGAATGCACGTATTAAGACGCCGATCTCCACTTATTCGTCTGAAATGAGGGAATCTTCCATTCTGAATACAAAAATTTCCTGCCGACGATCTGATTCGAATTCTTTCCTCTCGATCAAAGTAAGGATTGCTTGCATCATTTGCCCATTGCTTTATCGCTCAGCAATTTATCCCTTGACTTTTTCTTCAAAATTGTTTTTTATAATCATGCGAATGTTTTCTTTATACGTTAACCAAACAAAGGAGCGGCGGAATGAGTGTATTTCAAAAAGCGTTGTTATCTCTTGTTGTGATGCTGGTTCTGGTATCCGGGACGGGCATCGGAGGTGACATTTATCAGACTGCGCAACGTCTCTGGCAGCCGGTCACAGATGAAGTTTATTTGCAGGAAGTGGCACAAAAAATTGAAACCGATGCGCCGGTGGTATCGGTGGCTGAATTTGATGGAACCTGCTACGCCGTGATAAAAGGGCAGATTTATCAACTGAAAGCGGATGCATTCGAATTAGCCAAATCCGCGCCTGTGGATGTGAACCGGCTAATCGCTGCGGATGGATGCCTGTGGGCGATGGCAGCGGACGGTTTGCATCGCTTCAACGGAAAAAAATGGCAGCGGTTGGATGACCGGCAATACATCGACCTCTGTATGCATCGTGGTGTACTCCATGGCGCCACACGGGAAGACGTGTTTCGACTGGAGAAGGATCATTTCAGTTCCATCCAGCCGGAGGGAGGCTATCTATCCAGCGACAAAACCATGATTATGGAGGACGGAACCCAGATACTTGCAGATCCGGTACGAATCGGACCGATCCTGCGAATCGCATCCTATAGCGGGACGTTGTATGTATTGCGACCCGGTAGCCTTGCGCTGGTGGACCGGAAGGTGGTGGCAGAAAATTTCATCGATTGGGGTGGCTTCCCCTCACCAAATACGTTCGATATGCTGGCTCTGGGCAGCCGGCTTTTCATCACCACCGATCGTGGCTTGGCAATTGTGCGTGGCGCGTCTATGTTTGCGCTCACAGGGGCGGATGGGTTGCCGTCAAGGGAGACCACCTGCCTGGCGAAAGGTTTTGCTAATGATGTCTGGATCGGTACCACCACGGGCGCGGTGCGCATGCTGAAAGACGATTGGCATTATTTCGGCGCGTATCACTGGCTGCCCGGCAACAATGTGCATGATATCGCTGTGGGCGATAAAATCGTATATATCGCCACCGACGGCGGCGTGGGCATCATCCGCTATGAGCCATTTACGTTGCGCAGAAAAGCCGATTATTATGAGCGCCACATCGAGGAATGGGGGCACAAGCGGTTGGGCTTCATTCATACGCTTTACCAGAAAGATGGTGAATGGATTCGCGAAATCAGCGATAATGATGGCGGGCACACCGCACCGTACCTGGCGGCGATGTGCTACAAATACGTTGTGACAGGCGATGAAACCGCCCGGCAGGAAGCGGTGGAGTCGTTCAAAGCCATGCTGTGGCTGGATCGCATCACGCCGGTCGATGGTTTCATTGCGCGCGCGATCTGGTCGACCACGGCTGATCAGGATCTGCGGAGTCGGCACGGTTCCGGCGGCTTGCCGGCAAAATGGTATCCCACCAAAGATGGCAAATGGTACTGGAAGGGCGATACCTCCAGCGATGAAATCACTGCTCATTATTATTCGGTATCGCTGTTTTATGATCTGGTGGCAGAGGGAAGAGAAAAGGAACTGGCACGCGAACACCTGACGCGCATCGCGGCGCACATCATCGATAATGGTTGGGTGCTGCGGGACATGGACGGCAAACCAACGCGTTGGGGACGCTGGGATCCGAAATACCTGCTCAGTCCTTATGGCTCACAGGACGCGGGATTGAATGCTCTGGAAATCCAGGCGTTCATCCGCACCGCTTTGGTCGTCAGCGGCGATCAAAAATTCAAAGACGGATTCGAGCAGTTGCTGAATTTCGGTTACCACGATTTGACTGTACGCCAGAAATTCACGTTTCCCCCGATGGAAATTGCCCCCTGGGACGATAACCTGGCGTATCGCAGTTATTATACGCTGCTGCGCTACACCGACGATCCCGACTTGAGATCGATTTACCTGCGCAGCATCGCACGCACGTGGGAAATCAAGCGCGTGGAACATATCCCGTGGTTCAATTTTGCGTATGGCGCAATCTCCGGCAATGATTGCGACGCAGAACCGGCGGTGAAGCATTTGCGCGAGTGGACGCTGGATTGCGTGGAACACAGTTTCCGCAATTCGCATCGGGATGATTTATTCACCGAGTGCGGCTACCGGGCGTACGAAGGCAGGGAGCGCGCGATCTCGCCGCGTGAACAGTCAGTCTCGAGGGGAAGCCGCAGCGCCATTGTTTACGATGGCGGCGCCGGCGGTAGGCGCGTGATGGAGCCTACCAGCTTTTTGCGCGACTATTGGATGGGGCGTTATCACGGTTTCATCACTGCGCCCACGGTGACAGATCCGGAGTTGATTTCGGTACCACAGCGCAAAGGCAGAACATTCGGTGCAAAACCTTATGGCGGACCCAAGCGACCTGTGATTAAGTGATAGAAGGAATGGGGATGCTGCGCCAATAATGCAGCATCCCTTTTCTTGTTTGGTCGGGCAGCCGAAGGCTGTTGCCAGCCTTCAGTCCCCTCAAAACCGTACCTGGCAGCGGACAACGATGGGTTTCTATCTCACGATCTCCACCTGTTTCGGTACATTGACTGGGCATGCCCGTCCAGTGAGCTTCACACCCTTTACCCCGTGAGATGATTAAAAAAACCAATGAGATTCACAGTGTAAGCTGATCTACCTCGTGGAGTGAATCAGCGCAACGGGTGCATGTCACTGTAGGGTACTGGCAGGAACATATCAGGTTTGACTAAGAGCGTAATCCTTTAACAAACATGCAATTATGCGATATCGTGTCGCATGTCCGGGTAGGTCACCGGCCTTGCGGCCGGATTCCCCCCTCAGAACTCAGCAAGATAGTTTCCCATCACTGAACTCAAGCATCTCAAA
>JAFGMA010000043.1 GCA_016927835.1 Candidatus Zhuqueibacterota bacterium
CGGATTAGACGGATTTATACTGATTTTTATCAACTTAAATGTATCTCTTTATTTCAAATAAATTCTCAAATAGCAAAGCTAATGATGTCAATGCAGTATTGATGATTTTGATGGTGTCCTTCGTAAATATCATTAGAATTTATAGATGTAAATAGTGGAAGAATTGAAAATTTCAATTTGAAATCCTTCATTTTGCCGCCACAATTTAATTGACCTGATTTTTTGAATAACCGAATTGAGCAATTAGCATTTGGCTGCGGCGTGCAACGATTGGCTTTTAGCTAATTAATTTTCAATTAATTAGACTAATCCAAGTTTATCACCGAATAGGTGAAATAATGTAAACTCGTAAGTCTTTATAAAATAAGCACTAAAAACCATAAGCCAATCGCCGATTTTAGGTATGAATAAAAAATCCGTTAAAATCCGCTTCACCCGTTTAATCCGTGTTCTCATTCTCTTTTAGCGTAAAATTAATCATGGCTGAAAAATAACTGCCTTTGGCGGGAAGATGAAATCAAAATAGCGTTCCTTCACACCACCATCGGTTACATCCCCTGAATGGATGAAAATTCTATAGAAGAAACGCATCTGCTGACCCTGTTTCAGAACGTGCGAGCCATCCCAATTTTTATCATTCTTGAAATGCGACAGCCCGAAAGGATTCGCAGTCATCAGACCATAGTCACGAACGTGCCAGGTGGTTGGATAGCGAAAACTCTCAGGATGATCGAATAGCGTGATACCCTGCCAGCGGTCGTCCACCGGTCCGGAGTAGTCGCACCAGGCAGCGTGTTTTCCCCAGGTTTCGGCTTCGGTGATAGCCCCATGCCCGTTTGTAATCAAGCCATCGCGCACGCCATCCATGGAAGAAGCCACACGCACCGAGAGGATACCGCCTTCTTTGGTATCGCCGAATCGCACATTCCCCCAATCAGCCGAAAAGGTTACTTCATAATCGATAATACGGCGATCTGCAGGCTGCCGGTAAATTCGAATGCGGCGCTGCTCCCGCACGATACTTTGGTGTCGGGCGTCCTGCCACTCATTTTCCGCAACAAACTCCCCGAGCGCCGAACCCGACACACAATGTCCGAATCCCTTGTGCACAATAAAGCCATGCCCAGGTTCCTCACTCCAGTTATCCGAGCCATTCATATCGCCATGAGATGTGTAAATCGA
This sequence comes from Candidatus Zhuqueibacterota bacterium, assembly GCA_016927835.1. Classification (GTDB taxonomy): domain Bacteria; phylum Zhuqueibacterota; class Zhuqueibacteria; order Thermofontimicrobiales; family Sulfurfontimicrobiaceae; genus Sulfurfontimicrobium. The sequence goes on from JAFGMA010000043.1 coordinate 1,183, forward strand.
CCGGTGGTGGATATGATCTGTGGTTTCACCGGGCACATTTTGCTGCATCGGAAAATGTCGGGTAACGCTCGAACCGAATGGACCGATGACCGGATACAGAAACGGTTTTGAATATTCATGGCTGAAATGGTAGCGCGCAAAAAATTGATGGTCGATTTTCACATCCAGTACGCTCTCGGTCGGATTTTCATCAAGCTCCACACCCTCGTCAATCCTTTCATCCGAATCATTGACAAGTGTATAACTGCGCGTGGCGCCTGCCCTGAGCTCATCAACCAGCCAGACAAGCTTCACCAGTTCGGGATCCGATGTCGGAATAAGTTGAGCCGGTATTACGCGCCCGGTTTTGCTCTCCTTCAGCGCCACCGATTCATACGCTTTTATTTGGCTTGCCTGAAGCGCGCATTCAACCGGCGTATAATAACGGTGATGTGGTCCGGCAACAGTCTTTAGTTCGAATTTATCCATTTTTCTTCCCAATGAATGTTAAAATACCAGGATTATAAACAACGCATTTATGAAAAGCTCTTCGACAGGTTTTAAATTAACCTTCCTAAATATTCATAGCTGCGCGAGGCAATTGTTTCGGCACCATCGGTGAAATCGAAAGCTTCGACTGAGATGTAATCGTCATACGCCACATCCCTGAGCGCATTGATGATGGGTTCGAAATCAAGATCACCATAGCCGGGTTCGTGCCCTTGCTTGTCGTTCAAATGGAAGTGTCCGATTACATCGCCGGATTCTCGGATGATATCGGGAATTGGCTTCTTTTCATAGCTCATGGCTTTCACATCGAGATGCAATTTGAAATTGGGGTGATCGACCGCTTTCAGCAATTTTCGCCCTTGCTCCGCCGTATTGATGAAATTGGTTTCGAGCGGAGATAATGGCTCGTAGCAGATGGTGACGCCACTCGATTCGGCGCGGGGCATTAGCGATTGAAAAATATCCACTGCATATTTCCAGACTTCATTGAATGGCTGACCTTCGCCGACGGAACGCTGATGGGGCGATCCGAAAACCATCCTGTCGCCGCCAAGATCGGAACACAGATCAATTAAATCCATCAGGTAAGATTGTGTGAATTGCCGCATTTCCTTATTAGGAAAACTGATCGAAAGTCCCGGGGGTCCTGCCAGCAGCCAATGCAAGCCGATCAAATGGATATGATGATTTTCTGCAAAATGGAACAATGATTTCCGTTTCTGTGAGGGTAGCCTGTTTGGTAAATCGGCGAGTGTAAACGGAGCAACCTCGATCCCATCCCAACCCATGTCAGCGCAAAAAGAGATGACTCTTTCCAGTTCCCACTTTTCAAAAAGCTCATTGCATATCGCTAACTTCAAAAAAACCTCCTATTTTTTTCAGGTGCATCGATTAGTCGAGATACGCCAATATGTTAAATATATTAGAAAAAAGGCGAGTTACGATCGATATAATTATTATGCCTTAAAGGATATACATAGGGACTAAATGCAGAAAGAATATAAGGAATTCGAAATCAAATTGCAACAGGATATTTTTGATCGGGCGATGCTGCTTTTTCCGGCTACCCGACGCCAGTTTCGCGCCTGCCTGGAAGGAATTGCCGTGCAAAATTTTTGTGACCGATTTGATATATTAGGTACTCATGTTTCGCAGTTGTTAACCTATTAAAAAACAATAAAACAAAATTTTGATGATTAACCTTAATATGTATAAAATTAAAGTATAAGAACACTTTCCATTTTGAGCATAAAATTAGGTTTGTTCAAACGAGAGTATCTTTAAAAGCTTCTTGAAACGCAGCGACCGCTGAGTTCGTAGAGGAAAAACAAAAATAAAGATCGTTTCTCTGCGGTTCTCAGCGTCCTCGACGCCTCTGCGTTAAATTTAGAAGGTGGGATAAATAAATTACCCAGTAAAATTTCTTAAGTTGCTATTTATCAAAATTATTTTTACGCAAAATGCCCAAGTTATTTAATCCCACATCCTTAATAGCTAAACCTTGTTTAATAACTAGTTAGAAGCTTATCAAATATTGTTTTATACGTCTCAAGCCATTGCAAGATGTGCGAAACTTGAGTTAGGTACAAAACGGGCAGCAGGAGGGTTGCTGCCCCACCCCCAGATTTACCTTTTCGGATTAATGAATCGGTCTATGCCCGATTTCATTAATCGCCCAAATCGTCGAATCAATCCGCCCAAATTGTCGAAATTCTGATCCCATCGTGCAAATAGACTCGTTGCACTGCATTCATAGCCGAATTGGGAAGCCTGGTGAAATTGTTATAATCAATTTGATTATAACAGATTATGAGCTCTTTATAAATCTAAGTCACTTTCGTGGGATGAGGAGATCCTTTTTCAATCTAACTGCCTGTATATTATAATTGTTAAATATGGAATGCATACCATAAAAGCAATATAATTAATTATTCAAGTAACTGAAATTTAAATGGATATCCGCACTCATGCGCATGGCATAGACTTTGAATAGACAGCCGATGAAGATCTTCACCTAACAGAAAATTAGGGATAATTTTCTGCATATAATTCACCTTGTTTTACAACCTATACCGAATTTGGAGTTACCTATGAAACGAGAAATCAGAGTATTTGCGCTCATCATCGTGCTGCTCATGTCCAGCCTGCTGGCAATTGACGGATTCGCCCAACGGAATAATTATCGTGCCTGGCCGGATACGCTGGAAACGATTATGATCGAAGGCACAGTCCTTTTTGACACAACCCACCAGAATATCTATTTTCTGGACGTAGATGGAGATAGCATTGCCGATTACAATCTTGCCTTCGGACCGGAATGGTACGTCCCGGAAAGCGGCGCTGTTCGACCAGAGAATGGAGATTATGTGACGATTTACGGTTCGCTCAATGAGCGACCAGTGCTTCCGCTGGTGATTGTGTTTGAAATCAATGGTCTTCTTTGGCGAGAACCGGTTGAAAATTGGTGGACGCATCAGCAGTGGTGCGATAGCCTGGAAGTAGTGATCCTCACAGGCACGGTTTTAGTGGACACGACATATTATTACACCAAGTATTACCTCGATGTCGATGACGATCAGAGTCCGGATTATTTCTTGCATTTCGGACCCCCATGGTATGAGCCCGAAAGCGGGGCAACGCGTCCCGAAGCCGGCGAAACCGTAACTATCGAAGCTGGTATCAAAATCGGCACAAGCTGGGTGCACTTGTTTGTATTCAAACTGAATGATCTGGTCTGGCGGGATCCCTCGGGACCTGCGCCCTGGACCGGTGCCTGGGTTGGCAAAAATTCTCAGCATCATAAACGGATTCATTGCCCCGACGATTCAGGTTCCTGGGTTGAATTTCCTCCGGGAGCGATGAAAGATGGCGGACCGCACGGCAATCAATTCCAGGATTCTCTGTTCTGCGAAATGGGAAGAGTCTACCCCGATAGTCTGCCAGGACAACCCGATTCAGTGTGTGCCGGCTGGCATTTTCATTTCTCCAATCCCGACGGAAAGCAAATGTTTGGCAAAGGCGATTCCGCTAAATTTATGAAACGCCTGCGCATAAATCTCAGGATTCAGGATAGCGATAGTTGTGGCAATTTGCTCGCAAAGCTGAATTCAACAGACCTGACTTTGAAATTCTGGGATGAAAATACGGCTCAGTGGATCGAACTGGAAAGTGCAGCCTACGATGAAGACGGTCAGTCAATTTCTCTGGAAGTCGAAACCGTTGCGACATATTATGCTGTTTTCAGAACCGAGAGCGCGACTACCGGTATTGCGGGCATTGACGACAATCTGCCCGTGGTATTCGAGATGGGACAAAATTACCCGAATCCTTTTAATCCGACAACTACGATTGCATTCCAACTCAACACGACAGCACAGATCAGGTTGACTATCTTCAACATGCTGGGTCAGGAAGTACGCACATTAGTCAATGAATTGAAACCTGCCGGAACCTACGCCGCAATTTGGGACGGCATGGATAACAATGGCAACATGCTGCCGACCGGATTTTACGTATATAAATTAGACGCCGGCAATCAATCTCAAATCAAACGGATGCTGTTAATGAAATAAATGACTTCCATACCAATACGAACATGCGATGTGTGTCCGTTTAAGCACGTCGCATGCTTCTTTATCGGGATGTTATTTACACCGGCAGGGCTTTGGTCGGAGCCATAAAAATAGGATTGTCTATTCTTTAAGCTTGACTTTTTCCTTTAAGATGTCTATTTTCAAATGTGTTTTACCATTGAAAGAAGCTGCCTCTTTCTTTTCAATCAGGCGTCTGCAAAATACACGCGATTACAAAATAGGCTGTTTTGTAATGACCGCAGGAATCTCATTGAATCTTCATTTTTAATCTGCAAAAGATTCCTGCATTCAAGGGGGTGCCATTATTGACCAGCAAGTATCTATTTTGCAGAACTCGATTTTTTACGAGAGCGAGGTATAAACGAATCATGATACTCAAAAATTTAACATACATTCTGGTCGGCTTCATCACCTCGGCGATGATTGCAAATGTAGATGTGCACGCTCAGCAAGCGCGCCCGGATTCCATTCCATTCAAAGTCATCGGGTATGAAGACAAAAATCACGACGGTATCAACGATCGCTTTGCCGATGCAAACGGTGATGGGAAGAATGATGTGACGCTCCGAGCTTATGCCCATACATTTAAATTTGAAGATAAAAATAACGACGGACTTAATGATCTCTGGATCGATAAAGACGGCGACGGTGTGAACGATCTCTTTGTACGGATTCTCAAACACAAGGGCATCACGCCAAAAATTCCATGGGTCGATAAAGACGGTGACGGCATTCAGGATACCAACGTTGATCCCCAATTTGATGTCGATTTATCAGAATTTGTGCTTGACGCGGATCAGGATAAAAAGAACGACATTACCGGACTCGAAATCAGCCATGATAACGTGATGGGGTATCGTTATGGCGTGGTGGATGAAGAAAATAATAAAGAAATCGCACGCTTTGTCGACAAAGATAGCGATGGGATGCATGATGTTTTTTCAAAACGCCTGATGCATGATCTGGGCATCCAATCGCGTAATCGGCGCTATGATTATTTTATCGACTCGGACGGCGATGGCATCAGCGATGGTCGCGGATTTCAACGAAAAGGAAAACGAGATGGTGGGCAGCACGGCAGAACGAAAGGTTGATCAAAAATGGCACCTCGCCAAACTCATAATACTTCTGATAGCGCTGCCGTTCGCTCAAAGCGGGATGGCACAAACCCAACTCTTATTCAGCAATTCAGTGATTTACGATCAAAATGTCTTCAGAAACTACCTGCAAATACCTGATTGGATCAATCAAACCTCTATTGTCCTCAATCAAACCTTCAGTTTTAAATCCATGCATCTTCGTTTGGATTACGCCGGCGATTTGAGTCTTTTTCAGCAGTATGAGGAACGATTATTTCATAGCCACCAATTGGGCGTGCAAACTTTATTGCTACAGGGCAGGCAATTGCAGCTCAATATTGGTGCCAATGCCCAACTGAGGCTCAATAAACCGGAATATAATATTTACGACTATTCCGATTGGTATGTCTATTCTCAGGTGCACTATGCTCCCGGGCAAAGCCTGCCAATCGAGTTTGGATATCGATTCCGCAGCAGGCAATTTTCCAATTTGCCGGAATTAAGCTATTACGAACATTTTGGCTTTCTCCGAATCAAGCATTTTTTTCCGACCAAAACAACCTTCATCGGTGAAATCGATCTGGCTGACAAAACCTTTCGCCATCAACAAATATTGGAAGAAATGATTATTACGAGCGTCGGAAGTGACGGAATGGGCAGAGGACGCAAGCATGGGCAGGGAAATGGCGAGGTTTCGACGGACACTGCCATCGTCGCCTATAATTTGACAGCGCCCCAAACCCACCAATGGCGTCTGCAATTGAAGCTCGCGCAATCGCTTACCCCGACGACCGGAATTAGCCTGGAATATAGTCGCAGATTCAAGCCTTCCGACCAAACGCGCTACCTGGGCGGGCAGGAATATTCGTACAGCCGAGAAGATGAATTATATGATGATCAGTACACTTATAGCAGCCACGAGGGTAGTTTGGTTTTGACAAAATTGCTGCCGTGGTCGAGCCAGGCAAAGGTGTATGCAACCATGCACGAAAAAGATTATATTTACCCGGCTTATGCGAACGACGAAAATCAGGCTGATGTGATGCGCCATGATATTCAAACAATGCTGGGAATTGAAATGCGCAAACCATTCAATTTGGGCATGATCATTCAGAACATAACGGCTCAATTCTCCTGTTTTTATCTAAATAATGATTCGAACGACGCATATTTCAAATTCCGCGGAAGCATATTCAGCGCAGGCGTTGAATTCACCATTTAATTGGAATTGTGTGTGGCTCTCTTGAAACTATTATTAATACAGGCATTTTGAGTAATTAATTCATGAGCCCATTCGAAAAACCACTAATTGCACTAAAAAGCACGAATTGGGATAAATTAAGCTCACTAAAATCAATTAGTGAAAATTGGTGAAATTCGTGGTTTAACTCTTTGCAGAGTGGATTCATTCATAAAATGTATAGCACTTATGGCAGACTTTATGGAAGCAGAAATATCCAATTCCTGGACTTACAGGATTGGCATAATCATAAGCCAAAAATCTCGGATTCGCTCAGAATACTCAAATGACCATCCTTCCACGCGTTAAGACCACGCTTTTCTCCCGAATATTTAGTTGCATGCTATCAAATTTTTTGTTATGTTACACACGAGCGCTGTATTTTAGATCGGACGAAACGTATTATAAACTGCGGATCATCTGCCATAATACAAGAGGAACAAAATGCAAGAATTTTCCAAAATCAAGATTTTCGTTTTTACCGGTGCATTAATCCTGGTGATTGTTTTATCATCCTTGATGATAACCGCATTTTGGGGAGGCAAGGCTGAAAAAATTCCGGAAAAGCCGGTGCTGATTTTCCGGGATGATATGACCGTGGCTGAATTCGGTGCGCAAAATAATCTACCGGATTCACTCCTGAAAAAAATCTTCGGTTTACAAACACAGCAAAATCAACAAAGCAAGTTGAGCGACCATGGTCTTTCGCATGAGGAAATCTCAACAAAAATCGACCAAAACCTGGCGCTAATCGCGGAATCAGAATCGAAAAATTGGATCAAAATTCGCATCAAATTCGCACTCTGGTTCGCGTTTCTGATTTTCATCCTTATCCTGGTGATAAAGGCAAAAATTACAGCCGCAAACAGAAAATGGTTCTACGTTGCGGCACTCATCATCTTCGGCATACTCCTCGGTTCCGATCCCAGTCCCATGGGTACGGTGAAAGATGCCATCGTGCTATTCGGTTCAAAGAGAGTGATTTTTCCGCCAAGAATGATCGCCCTGGGCGCTTTTCTGCTGATGGTTATTTTTGCCAATAAATTTATCTGCTCCTGGGGCTGCCAGTTGGGCGCGCTGCAGGATTTGATTTTCAGATTCAATCGAAATGCTGCAGACACAAAAGGCATTATCAAACAATACAAAATACCATTTGTCATCTCCAACAGCATTCGCATCCTGTTCTTCGTCGTCTTTACTGCAATTGCATTTCTATTCGCAACGGATATCGTGGAATTAATCGATCCCTTCAAAATTTATAATCCGGTTCACATCGGTCTTGCCGGCGGGATTTTTATTGTTGCCCTCATCCTGACCAGCGTTTTTGTTTATCGTCCCTGGTGCCATTTATTCTGCCCGTTTGGTTTGGTGGGATGGTTTTTGGAAAAAATCAGCCTGTTTAAAATAAACGTCAATTACGAAACGTGCATCGCCTGCAACAAATGCGCCCAGGCATGTCCTTCAACTGTGATGGAGGCGATTCTGAAAAGGGAGCGCATTATTCCCGACTGCTTTGCCTGCGCCAATTGCATTGAAACCTGCCCAACCGATTCAATTCAATTATCACGCCGCAGGCGAGAAAAACCGCCCAAAGGGAAATTTAAAAGCAAGCAGAGTTGAATTCTGCAACCAATGCAGGAGATCCACGGCAGCGTTGTGTAAGTTCCGATGTCGCATGAAATAGGCGAACGATTGGACCATCGCTGCCAATGAGTTTCAACAACGCCAGCCATGAGCCGAAGCAAAGTGATAGCACAATGAATAAAAATCACGCTGCCAGCATTCCAAAACAATTCAAGCGACTTCAGCCGCGCTATGTGGTAATCCTGTCGCTGCTGCTGCTGATTGTCCTGTTTTTATCAGCAGTCGTCGAATTGACCCAAACCAGGCACGAGATAACACATCTTCTGCAGGAAGAGGCGGCAACCTTGATGGAAGCAGTGTCCATCAGCGGTGCGAATGCCATTTCCGCGATTCATGAAATTGAAAACCTGGTCGAACAAAAATTGCTAACGATTGCGCGGCTGGTGAATCGCCTGGATGAGTTGAACGCTCTTTCGCAACAAAAAATTGCAGAAATCGCCGCTCAAAATAATATATATCGCATTAACCTTTTCAACGCCCGCGGGAACAGGGTATTATCCAGTTCTACCACCAGCCATGACACCTTATCAGGCGAGTCTCAAATTCATAATTTCATCCAACCCGTTTTATCGGGACAAACCGATGAACTGGTCATCGGATTCAAAGAAAGTCGTCATCCCGGTGAAAAACGTTTTGCAGTGGCGGTGAAACGAACAAAGGGCGGTGCGATTGTCGCCAATATCGATGCCGAGGCGATGCTCGAATTCAGGAAATCCATTGGCGTGGGTCGATTGATGCAGGATATCGGAAATTACGAAGGAATCGAGTACATCGTGTTGCAGGATTACGAGGGCATTATCCTCGCCTCTACCAGCGTTTCCCGCATGAACAGCATCGAGAGCGATTCATTTCTCATCAAGGCATTCGAAAAAAATGCCATTTCGTCGAGGTTGAGGCAAACGGAAGAACAAAAAATTTATGAGTTTGTCAAGCCGTTTATCCTGTATGACGAGCCTGTGGGACTCTTCCGCATCGGCTTGAAAACGGACCATCTCGATCAGGCGAGTGCCAGAATTAAACGCAGGATGCTCATTATGTCCGTCATCATGGGTCTGTTTATCCTGATCGGTTTCAACTTCGTTACGATTAATCAGAATTATCGCCTCATCAACGAAGCGTATCGCCGAATTCAAACGTATTCAAGCAATATTTTGGAACATATGGCTGATGCCGTAATCGCGATTGACCGAAATTACCAGGTCACCATTTTTAACCATGCTGCCTCGCAATTAGTCAAGTTATCAACGGATGCAGTAATAAACAAACCGCTGGATCCCGAGCTAAGGCAAGTGATTTATCCGCTGGTGCTGGCGATTGATGACGGTCGTACCATTCATGACCAGGAAATCCCCATCCACTACAATGAGCAGCGATTGATCACCTCAATCAGTACATCCGTGCTGAAAAACGAAAGGGGTGAAGCTGAATCTGCGTTTGCCGTGATTAAAGATTTAACCGAAAAACAGCATCTGGTCGAAACGTTGCAGCGGCAGGAGAAATTGACCGCTATGGGACAATTGGCATCGGGCGTGGCGCATGAGATTCGCAATCCCTTGAACGCCATCGGGATGATTTCACAGCGGCTCAACAAAGAATTTGTTCCCACAGCGGATGCCGATGAATACCGGGAACTCACAGAAACTGTCGTGACTGAAGTCAGACGCATTAATGATATCATCCAGCAGTTTTTGACATTCGCCCGTCCATCAAAATTGACTATAAGCCAGGTGAATTTAAGCGAATTGCTCGAATCAACGATCACCCTCGTAAGTATCCCGGCACAGAAAAAGCACATTCAGATTATTTCCCACTTGAATCCGATACCTCAGTTAGCACTCGATCACGACAAGATGAAGCAGGTATTTTTGAATCTGCTCCAGAATGCCATTGAGGCAATTGAAAAAGACGGCAGGATCCATATTCAAACGGCTATGAACGAGAAGCATGAAGTTGTGGTCGAAATTGCTGATTCCGGAAGAGGCATACCAAAGGAAATCCTGTCAAAAATTTTCAATCTTTATTTCACCACCAAACCCGGCGGAACCGGTCTGGGCTTGAGCCTGGTGCATCAAATCATTTCCCAGCATGACGGGCATATCGAAGTCGAAAGTGAACCCGGCAGCGGAACACGATTTGTCATTTATCTGCCGGAGGGATGATGAATGGGTGCTGTTAATCAGTTCCAGAGGTGATTGTTATGAGATTCAGGCTTTGCGACTTCAGCTTACAAAATATCAACAACCTGATCCCTGCCTTTTTGATCTTGCTATAATTGAAATCTGAAAAAAGTACCTTTTCCCGTTTGCATCAAAAAGGATTTATTAAAACGACCGCTGATTCTCAAGGATTTAACACGGATAAAACAACACAGTAAAATAAATCCGTGTTTCATCCGTGCCAGTCAGTGCCTAAAAAAATGAAGACGTTTGTGGTTAATACCTATCCCTTGCGAGCGCAATTAGCATAAAAAAAAGAGCCACCGGTTCGCGAGGCAAACCAATGGCTCCCATTAGAGAGGTGTATCAAGGCAGGTTTTATTTTACTTAATCAGCATGAGCTTTTTGCTGATGACCATTGAACCTGCTTCCAGGCGATAAAAGTACAAACCACTCGACAAATGAGAAGCGTTGAATTGCACTTTGTGCTCGCCGGCGCTCAGGATTTCGTTCACCAGGATGGAAATTTCTTTTCCCAGTACGTTGTAAACCGCCAACTTCACCTTCGCGATTTCAGGGAGTTTGTACATAATCGTCGTCACTGGATTGAAAGGATTCGGGTAATTCTGAGCCAGTTCGTACACAACCGGCAACGCCTTGTTGAAGCTCAAATTATTGACATCGGTAGTGATTTCCGCCAGATTCTGATACGCCAAGCCATCGGCTTCGGGACGGGGGTCGAGTGCATTCGCGTAGAAATCGCGGCTGATGCCTGCCAGGTTCGGATCACCC
>JAFGMA010000451.1 GCA_016927835.1 Candidatus Zhuqueibacterota bacterium
CGCATCGAAAAGGGCATCGCGGATCTAAATGGCATCGAAAACGAACCCGATCATCGTGAAATTGATTGGCTCATTTTTGAAAAACAATCTTCTGCTAATTCGAATCGTAATGAATTTGCCGTTCTGGTGTATCCTGTTAAAAATGAATCGACCCAAATACATTTTGACAGAATCAAACATGATGATGATAGCGTCCACGGATTCCGAATAACAAATGACCGGTGCGAAGATTGGATATTTATCTCCGATGGCACTGAAAAACGCTTCAACGAATCAATCAAGGGTGATTTCAAATTCGGCTGGTTCAGCTTTTTTGATGGAAAAATCAAATCTGTAAGTATTGGCGGTTTGACGAAACTTGATATCGAAGAACTGCTGTCACTGACGTTGAGCCAGCGCAACAATTATGAAAACGCTTTTTGAAAACTGCACGCTATGCCCGCGGCGTTGCGCTGTCAACCGGCTAGCCAACGAAAGAGGGGTATGCGGCGAATCCGCAGATTTACGCATCGCCGATATCGAAGCGCATTTCGGTGAGGAACCGCCTATCAGCGGCAATCGTGGTTCCGCGACAATTTTTTTTTCAGGGTGCAGCCTTAAATGCTGCTACTGCCAAAATTATCAAATATCATCCGGCGGGCTGGGCGAGCACGTCACAATCTTTGAAATTGTGCAAAAACTGGAAGCCCTGTTTACGAGTGCCCGCGTCCACAATATCAATTTTGTCACGCCCGATCATTTCCTGCCGCAAACGATTGAAATTGCGCGTCTGGCACGGCAACGCGCAATTCATATTCCCATACTTTATAATTTGTCAGGATATCAGACAACAGACTCATTAAAATTGATCGAATCCCGGGCAGATATTTACCTTCCGGATTTTAAATATGCCGGTTCGGCGCTGGCACAACGCTACTCAACGGCTGCGAATTACCCGGAAATTGCAATTCCCGCGATCGAGGAAATGATCCGTCAAAAAGGATTTCTCTCCTGTACGCACGATGAAACCGACGGGATAGAATTGGCGACCAAAGGCGTTTTGGTTCGGCATCTGATTTTGCCCGGTCATGTTCGGAATTCACTGGATGCCCTGACAATGCTTTTCATCGAATTCGGCGCCGATTTGCCACTCAGCCTGATGTCACAATACCAGCCTATCGCTGCCAATTTGCCTGACGATTTGAACCGGCAGGTGACCCCGGATGAATTCAACCTTGTTTATGAGCATGCCACAAAACTGGGATTCAAACTGATGTATACCCAATTTCCGCCCCGGGAATGCGAGGAGTGTACGTCGGAATATTTGCCGGATTTCTCGAATGCAATTCCGTTTGCCGGAAATATCAATCGCGGAAAAAAAGATTGAATCCCAGGAAAAGGAATAGCGCGAATGCCAACATACGCGCCGTACGATCACCTTCATCCCGATGTCTGTACTCACCTAATTTCCCCGCTGCCACAAACGATTGCTCCTGATCGTCTTCTTGCCTGACGTCGGCGCCAATTGTATATTACGATTGTTCCTTGCCGACCTTCGCCGCCTTGGTGGTTGTAGCCCTTTTTCTTGATTTCGCTGATTTTTCGGTTGCAGCGCTTTTCGAGACCGGGGCATCTTTTGATTTTACCGCAGGCTTAGTGCTTGTTTTCGATTTACGCTGCGGCGCTTTTTCATTTTTCGGCGGTACAGGATCCGCTGGTTGCGCTTCATCTTTTTCGAGAGCGACAGCTATTTCTGCTGCTGACCGTAATATATCGTTCTGGCGAACGGCGAAAAAGTCTTCTGAAAATTGTTTACTCAGCTTTTTAATTCGCTTTTTCATTTTTTCGGCGGTTTGCGGATCGAATTTTTTACATGTTTTCTCAAGGCTTTCCGCTAATTTGAGTTGGAACGCTTTGGACAATTGTTTCGTCATCAGCTTTCGCCTGCCCTTTTTCATTGGAAACAGCGCAAATTGCAGCTCACCGCATTTCGCTGAAAATTGAGTCCAGTTTGTTTTATCCGAGCCAATGCAAATCACTCCGGCTTTGGGCACGCCAAAATTGAAATCTTTCAAAAGCAATGCTGAAAGATCGCCGATGCCCGGTTCATGCCCGAAAAGCATCACCTGCTGATACGAATCGGCTATAGTCTGAGTCAGCAACAGCAAGGCTTCGGCTGAATTGCCATCATAAATCCGCACGTCTTGCATAATTTTTTCCTCAGCATAGCCCAGAATAGAAGCAAATATTTTAGCGGTTTCGCTGGCGCGGGTTGCGGGGCTGGTGATTATCAGGTCGGGCATTACGCCTTCTTTTTTCAAACGTTTAGCGATTGTTGCCGCTTTCTTTTTACCCAATTTATCGAGTGCACGCAGTTGATCGTCTACTTTGCCTGACCTGGCTTCTGCACGAGCGTGCCGGACTAAATATAAGGTTTTCAACATCGATTACCTCCCTGGAATTAAATGTTCATCTTGAATCTGTTTATTATACTTGTTACGGGTGAATTCGTAACATTGCATTTTTATTTTGTCATTGCGAGGCGTTTTTTGCCGGGGGCGCCCAGCCAAAGCAATCTCCACTGCTATTGCGTCAACATAAGAGATTGCTTCGCTCCTATCGTCGCTCGCAATGACAGGAATATGTTACATTATAA
>JAFGMA010000452.1 GCA_016927835.1 Candidatus Zhuqueibacterota bacterium
TAGCAATCTCCCTGTCCCTCCCCACCAATAGAACCCGCTTGCCCCAGCCGGTCCACCAGATGGTTCCAGAATTTCGCATTGAGAAGCTTTTCCATTGCCAAGGTTATTTTTTGTGACTCGAATTCGTCCCACTTTTTCCTCTTCTGTACCGAGCGAGAGTCCGGTGTCGGGATCGATCAATTCTTCCCCGGCGCTGTATACAACAAATTCCATTCCATTTTCCACGCCTGCTTCGGCGCCCACATTAATGATTACGGAGCCTGAACTGGCTTTTATCACCTTTGCCTGCCAGGGTGTTTTTTCGAGTTGCGAATCCAGTGCTTTCTGTACCTCTGTGATTGCTTCTCTGCAGGCTTTGCCGACGAGTGATTGATCGAACTCATTTCTATTTCGAAATGCGAATTTTTCCGTACCCAGCGAAAGTCCTCTTTTGCTCTTCTCCTTGCGTGCAGATTTGGAGTCCAATATTTCGCCGGTGGTTGTATCGATAAATCGGACATCGACTGCGACAACCGCTTTTTGACTGCTCACTCCCACGCTCACGCCTTTCAATCGACCGCCGGTTCCTCCTTTTGCATGACCGAATTCGGTGACCGATCCGACGATGGCAACCTGTACTCCCAACATTTTTCCGACGCTGGCAGCGCTTTGCTGAGTAACCGCACCTGATTGACCCAAACCTTGCTCCTTCAGAATGTGATCCATTGCGGTGCGTTCAATCACGGTATATTTGCCGGAATTTACCAATTCGGTGATGAGCATGTCAGCCATTCCGCTGCCAACCGATTGACCACTCCACCAACGAACGCTATGATCGGTTTTATCTTCGAATTCGAAAACTGCTACACGCTTCTTGAGTTTTGACAGGTCACCTGAGTATGCGGCTGTTGATATTGAAAACGCGATCAGCAGTGCAAGAATAATGGGCAAAGAAGCTTTTTTTAGCATTGCAACATTCCTCCCGTTCGTTTCGGTCCAAAGTTGTTTAATTCATTCATTACCTTATATCCATATTCAGAATGTGAATCCATGTAGCTGCAAACAGGATGGGGCAATTATTGCGCCCAATTACATTTGAGCTTTCAACGACGCTTGAATATTTCAAGCCATATTCAACTCGATTAACTCTGCATGATTTCAAAGCGATTTCAATGGGAAAGAAATTGCCCGGTGTGCGAAGGAATAAGAACGAGCATAAAATCCAACAGCTTTCAGCAGAGCGAAATCAAGCAAAAATTCTCGGTGAGGGACTTGATGAAGATCATCCGAAAGCCGATCTTCGAATCGCATTTTTGCCGTTTGAATGTTTTTTCACTAGCATTTTAGCGATAATATAAATGCAAACATTGTTATATCGTATCGTCAGATATTGAATCAGCAAACAGAAATCAAGTGTGATATTTAATACGAATCTGTTGAATCGACAGGTGTTTCTTCCGGGAAGTTATCATCTTTTTCGCTTACGATCAAGCTGACGGTATTCGCCGTGGTGCGCGTAACTTTTGCTTCAAATTTCCCTAAATTTTTTCTTTCCAATTCGCGCGAGAGTTGATTCGCGTTGCCCGTCATCTTAATATCAACTTCGGCAGTGCCCGCTGCATAATTTCTCTGGTTCACCTGCTTGACACCGCGCATAAAATATTTCAATACACCAATAAAATCGGTTAATTGTGCCTGTGATTTCAATCCACTTACGCGCAATTTAACAGAAGTTTGCGTATAAAATTCCTGGCGCCACTGTTTTAAAATTTTACTGATGAGTGATTTTGCCAGTTTCTGAGTTGCCTTTTCAATTGCGTTGATTCCGCCGGTGATTTCATCGATATGAACCGCTGCCGCATGCTCTCTTCCGGAAGCGATGATAACGCCATTATCTGTCTTCACAACTTTCGCATTCACATTTGCCTGGCAGGATTTCATATCACCAAGTGCCTTCAATTTTGTGCTTGCGACTTTTGCAAAGGCTTTTCCGGTGATGACGATTTCAGCTTCGAACGATAGCCCGATTGCTGCTGCGGCTTTGGCATCGCCTTCAAGTGCAGCCAATGCCTGCTCACGTTTGATGTTTGCGCGGACAGTTGCCGGATCGATCATCGGGAATCCCTTTTCCTGAAATATCTCGATCATTGTATTCTCCGCCTGCGTCATATCCACATTGAAGAAGTGGTATTGATTATAGGATTCACCGATATTTTGCTCATCAATAATGACCATCGTCCGCGGATTACCGGCTTTATCCAGCAGATTTTGAACCATATCCTGGTCACTCATCAGCTTTGCTGCTTCTACTTCCGCGTCGATGGTGACTTCGTACATATCAGTTGATGTCGGTCTTTCGGAGATGATGCTGTATCGCCGCACGTATCCGTTGCTCCAATTTAGAATATTGTCTTCCACCACCTGAAAGTTCTGCACCACAGTCTCTGATTTTATCCACGTTCCCAACGCCTGCTGAACAGCTTCTCGCAGTGCATTGTCAATTGCCTGATCACGGGCTAGTGCCTTATCGCCTTGAAAAATCGTTCCTGTTCCCGTAGCCTGGATGCGCTTGATATCACCCTGGCTGAATAGATTGGCACTTATCAGCAACACTGCAACCAGGCAGGCGATAATCGCATGGCGAGTCTTACAAATTTTAATCAAAATAGTGCCCTCCTCATGAAAATAAATTCAAGTCGAAAAAGGATAACATAAAAATTGGGCCTGAGCAAATTGCCGAGGCCCAATGTTTTATTATCACATTTAGCGAGTTTCTTTCGAACAAAATACCCGGCAAATTGTCGTTTCACTCATTTAGAATGTCATTCGCAAAGCATTTTGAAATTCACGAATCATGAGCAGTGCATCTGCACCTGAAATATGACCGCCTAAATTGAATTCGCCGGTCAGTGTGTTGGTTTTCATTACACCGCGATCAACCATCAGAGCAATTGCATTGTACGAATAGTGACTGCTATTGACGTCCGGGAACCGTGAAGGTTGTCCTATGTATTTGGTTGCCAGCGCTTCATCCCCGGTCGCCATGATCAGGATATTTTGCATAACCATCGCGTAATTCGCCCTGGTGATTTTTTCGTCAGGTCGGAATGTGTGATCGGGGAATGGGTCCATGCCGCGCGCTTCCAGAATTTCCAAAATCCAGTTTTTAGCCCAGTGCTTGTCAATATCTGTGGCAACCGGCAGACTTTGTTTTTCCGGCTGTGCCATTTTAGTTGGATCATCTGGTGCTCTGAAGCCCGTGTCGTAAGTTTTCGGGCGTTTTTTGTCCAGAATTTCCATCAGCTTCAATTCTTCCATGAGCAGAACTGCCAGGTCGGCACGGTCGATTTCATCAATGAGCGCAATTTTCATACCCAGCTTGGTGCCTGGGGCAGCTCGCTCGATTTTCTGAATGATTTGCCATTCAGCATTCGCTTCTGTCGAATAAGCGCCCTTCATGCTGATCACTTTGCTGAAGGCGTTCGCCGCATTTTTGAAGTCGTATCCTTTTTTGTAGGTAATGCCTAGATAATAATAGGCTTTTGCGCTGTTGGGATTTAGCTTTATGGCTTTATCGAATTCTTTAACTGCATCTTTCAGCCAATCATCTCCCTTACGTTCCATTGTAATTATGCGACCTTTGATGATTCGGCATTCGACCGATTTATCATTTTTGTCAAGTCCTTTGTCCGCGAATTCGTGGGCTTTTTTGAAATCATTATTCAGGGCAAAAGCTAAACCCATGCCCGAATAGGCTTCAGCGTAATTCGGATCAAGCGCCCTGGCTCGTTCGAATTCACTCATTGCTGCCCGAAGGTTATTGCGGTCGATTTCGGTCATTCCGCGGCTGAAATGGTTTTCGGGGGTATCCAGCACCGATTCTTCCGGAACTGGTTTTGGACCACATCCAAAGATGCCGATTACGAATGCAAGCATCAGAATCAGCCCCAGAGTCCTTATTTTGGAATTGATCATATTTATTCTCCATAAATTTTTAGTTCGAGAAATTTTCTGCCAGTCCTTTAGCATCAGGAAATTATCCTGAATCAATTCATTGAAAAAATATTAGATATCATCCATCCCAAGAATTGCTGCGACTGACTAATTAACAATAAACATGACTTTACATTGATCCAAAAATTTCATATTGGCAGATGCCGCGTGTATGGAAGCAGCGTCGGCAGCAGATACAACCACATCAGCCTGATTCGGACCAGAAGCTTGGATGGCTTTTACGATGAGCGGGTTATTTGTAACGCGGTCGTTCGTTCTGGCGCGGTTGATGTCTTTTTCATACCCGACCATACCAATTTTCACTGCCCATTCTCTGCTCACGAATTTTGAACCATATACTTCATTGCCATTTTGATCGAGAATTCTTGGTGCCATTGCAGGTCGGAGACCGGAGCCCCGTGCATCTACAATGAGCCCGGTGAAAACGCCGCTGCTGGCAACTGCCGATGTTCCGGGCATGGACTGCAACTGAACTCCGGGGGGAAGGGGTTTGCCCGAAGGCCAGGGTTGTCCGCATGTGGGGCAAACATACTGGACTGAAGCGGCATAGGCACCGCCGCCGAAATCTGACGGCAGCAATGCATTCAGCAAATCACCGGTCAGGGTTAATTCAACTGTGACTTCGACATCGCCTGTCGACATGTAGCGAGGCTGACCTACCTGGTTGAAATTACGGACGATACCTTCAACGCGGGTGACAATAACATCGTTCTCAGTCATTGAATTGCGTACCGTCGTTTCAGATGTTAAATTTACGCCTTTCACAGCTTCAAGTAGATTTCGCATTGCGTCGAGTTTTGCAGCGCGTAATGCTCCTGCCCGGGCTGCTGCCATTGGCATATTGGGATTTGGTGAGCCAATTCCCGTTGCTCTGACAACCTGATTCGTCCAGTCTACAGTTCCATTGCCAACTTGCTGGTTTACGAATTGGGCTTGAGCTGTAAATGCGAAGAGCAACAGCAGACTCAGTAGAGGAGCAATAATGCATGATCCTTTCATGTTTCCTCCTTAAAATAATTAATTGTTAGTTAGAATGTTGCCTGTTTTATTAGATGCATCCTGACGACTCATTGAAAGAAAAGCTGCCTCTTTCACGAAACGAATCTCCTATTCGCTTTTAACGAACGTTTCGTAGTACAAAATATGACGATTTATTAAGTTTCGTGTGATTAATGTCACACGATGCCTTTTCAATGCTTTTACGCCCCTTTGAAAAAAAAAGAGCGAATGACGGGATTCGAACCCGCGACACCTGGCTTGGGAAGCCAGTGCTCTACCAACTGAGCTACATTCGCCTATCTTCTCTCAGAATTTTATTGGGGTTTATCACCTTAAAAAATAATCAATTCATTTCAAAAAATCAAGAAAAAAATAAGTTCTGTGCTTGTATATTACATTTATTTTATAAAATTTTCACATACTATTTACGATTTCTTTGCCGAAAAGTTCAAAATTAAAGGAAGTGCTATCCACGTCGAACCAGCTTATTCGTTTGTCTGCGTTGAACCAGGTAAGCTGGCGCTTCGCATAGCGTCTGCTATTTCTTTTTATTAATTCCACCATTTCACCGCGTTTGATTCGGTCATCCAGGAAATCGAAAACTTCTTTATATCCGACAGTTTGCAATGCGGGAAGCTCTTTCGAATATCCCTTTTTACGAATCATTTCAACTTCTTCAATCAAGCCGCTTTCCAGCATTTTGTCCACCCGATTTTCGATGCGGCTGTGGAGCCAAATTCGATTGCCCCGTACTCCCCAGAACCGGGGTGTGAAATTGCCTGGATCGGGCTTCCTGGTGGCGTACGCTGAAAAAGGTTTACCCGTAATTTCGAAGACTTCAAGCGCCCTTAAAATGCGATGGCGATCGTTCGCCTTGATATTCAGCGCGGCTTCTCGATCAACTTCCTGAAGCCTCTGGTAAAGACTGGCGATACCCTCCTGCTCGAGTTGTTTTTGAAGGTGGGCGCGCACTGATGCATCTGTAATTTTGGGCGCCATCAATCCATCTACCAACGCCCGGATATAAAAACCTGCGCCTCCCACAACGATTGGGCAAATGTTCTGCGCCAGGAGTTCTGCTATTTTTTGTCGGGCTTCCTGAGCGAATTCGCCGGAACTATAGGTTTCATCAGGATTTCGGATATCAATGAAATGGTGGCGTATCAATTTTCGTTCCATTTTTGTCGGTTTTGCTGTACCGATATCCATGTACCGATAAATTTGACGCGAATCGGCAGATATAATTTCCGACTTGATCCGGCTGGCAACAATGAGCGATAACTTCGTCTTGCCAGCCGCCGTTGGTCCGACGATCACTGGAACGGTTTTCATCTTCAAATAAATCTTCTCTTTATTATTGTTCGAATACCTGAAATTTCAAATACGCCCGAACCGCCGGTCAAATTCTTCCAGGGAAATGTTGACAATCACAGGTCGACCGTGCGGACAAAAATACGGCGTTTGGGTTGCATATAATTGTCTGACGAGTGACTGCATCTCGGCTTGCGAGAGTTTTTCACCCGCTTTAATAGCCATTTTGCATGAAAATGATTTTGCCACGTTCTCGCGAATATCCGGATTATCGCCCCGGTTCTTCTTATATTCATCGATGATGCCCTGAAGCGTCAACTCATTATTGCTGCTTTTCAATCCCGATGGAACGCCTTCGATGGTGATTGTGTGCCCACTGAATTCTTTGATGATATAGCCGATTTTTTCCAAAAACGGTAAAATTTCCTGCAAGTAGGATCGATCCTCGGGAGAGAGATCTATTACCTGTGGGAAAAGCAATTGCTGTGAACTTTGTGTTTCGTTCTCAAAATTTCGCATGGCACGCTCGAACAGGATACGTTCATGCGCAACATGCTGATCGATGATTGTGAGACCGGTTTCACTACTAATCAAAAGATACCGGTTATGGAGCTGCCAGATTTGCCGGCTCTCGACGGATGATTCCTGCTCGGTTGCCGCGCTCGTGGCAGGAATTGCTTGTGCCGGATGCAGAGGCGATGTCCCCGAAATCGGGCGCTGTGAGGGACTGCCTGAAAAGCGAAATGGGCTGACGCCGCTTTTGCCAGGGGCTGTTGGCTCGACAGGTGAAGCGTGAGATAAATTGAAAGCGCTCTGGACCGGCATGTTGGAATCGATTGATGGATGTCTCGATGCAGCAGAGGAAGTCATTTCGGGAATTATCTGATTTGAAGTGACGGCGCGACTCACTGCTCCGCGAACCAGCGAATACACCAGTCGCTCATCTGAGAATTTGGCTTCAATTTTTGTCGGATGCACGTTCACATCCACGTGTGCCGGATCAATATTCAGATAAAGCACATACAGGGGATATTGCTGACCTGTGATCGCTGCGCCGTACGCCGAAAGGATGGCGTGGTGCAGCGCCCGGTTCACAATGTAACGCTGATTCAAGAACAGGTATTGTTCCCCCCGCGATTTGCGAAACAGATCCCATTTGCCGACGAAGCCGGTGATTTTCAACAGGCTGCCTTCATCCGTTACCGGGATCAATTGTCCGGTGCATTTTGAACCTAACACATCGATTAGTCTGGCTTCGGTTCCGGTTGATTTCAGGTCATAAATGATTTCACCTTCATTGACGAGGGTAAAACTTACGTTGTTGAAAGCCAGCGTAAAACGGTTCAGGATATTCAGGATGTGCCGATATTCGGTTTTATCAGCGCGCATAAATTTTCTACGTGCAGGCGTATTGTAAAATAAATTCTTCACGGCAATGGCGGTTCCGGGGATTACCGCGGTGCTATCAACACTTGTCAGCACGCCGCCTTCGAGTTTGAGTAAAGTTCCTTCGGCTGCCCCGGGTTCTGCGGTCTTGATTTCCATACGACATATCGATGCAATACTCGCCAGCGCTTCGCCGCGGAATCCGAGCGTTTTGATATTAAACAGATCATCTTCATTTGAAATTTTGCTTGTCGTGTGTCGTTGAAAGCACAAGATCGCATCCTCGCGCGACATCCCCGAACCATTATCAATAATCTGAATCAAAGAGCGCCCGCCATCTTTCAAGACAATGGTGAGATGCGTGCTGCCTGCATCCAGGGCGTTCTCCACCAATTCTTTCACCACTGATGCCGGTCTTTCTATCACTTCACCTGCGGCAATTTTATTGGTCAACGATTCTGATAATATGTTGATTTTGGATGTATTCATGGTGCAGGCTTTTTATTGCGACGGTGCGACGCTCCATTCACGATCTATTCTGTGATCGCGCAAGAATCCCGGATTACCAATTACTCATTTCCCGGATAAGTTGCTGCAAGCAGGTGTTGAAAATTTTCTCACCATGTTCCGCTGTTGCCAGCGCTGGATCTGCGCCGATTAATCCGTCAGGATATAAGCGTCTGAATTCGGCGTAATTGACAAAATATTGTAATTCAGGAACCTCGCGGAATTTCAGCTCGCGGTCCTCGCGAACGACGCCCGGGTGCAGATACATGATCATCGATGTTTCGCCAGGGGTTCCGTGTTTTCCTTCGCGCGTTCCGAAAGCGTTATCGATGTACGCTGTGACTTCGGAGAAGTCCCACCAGTTTTTGAATTTGAATTTCATTTCCTGCCATTGGTTCGATATCTGAGCGAGCAGGCAATTTATTGTGCTCGCATTGGCGCCGTGTCCGTTTATGATAAAAATGCGCTTGAAGCCGGCTTGCCTGAATGACCACAGTATATCTTTATAGGCGCGGATCATGTTCGAAGGCTTCAGGGTAGCCGAACCGGCGAATCCGAGATGGTGAATGGACATGCCATAAGCCGGGCTTGGGGCAACAATCGTGCGCGTGCTTTCCGCAGCTTTTTTGCCCAGCGCTTCGGCGATCAGGTAATCTGTTCCGAAAATGCAGCGTGGACCATGCTGTTCTACACTGCCGATGGGCAAAATCAGGCGATCGTCATGTTCAAGATATTCAGCGACATCAAGCCAGGTCATAAAACGGAGTTCCATCTGACCATCCTTCAATGCTAGGGATATTTGTTTTCGATTTTTTGCAGGTCAATTTTTTCGGCGAATTTTTTTACATCGTCGGTATTTTTTGTTTCAAAGCCGCGGATGACTACAAGCAATGATGAGCCCACAATGAAATTGAGCTCGGCATATCGATCCAGTTTATCATAGCGTTCGATGCAGCGGAATTTATTTATTTCTGAGATTTCAAATCCTTCATGTGCATTCATCGACGCCGGATTCGCAAACCACATGCGTATGGTGGGTATTTTGGCGGCGTTGGATACGATTTCCACATCGACGGACTTCCCCCCGGATTTCAAGTAGCGACGTTTTACGCTTAATTCGGACAGCAATGACAGACCGGATGCACCGCCCTCGGCTTTTTGGGCATTCCAGCCATCAAAAGATTCCGGTAAAAACGATTTCAGTTCAGCGATAATCAGGTCATTAATTTGGCGCAGGGCTTCATTTAAATTCGAAGCTGCTTCCATGTACTCCTTATTCTGATAGGCTGATTTTGCCTCGTTCATTATTTCAACGATTTCATCCTGAGCATTAAGCCAACCGCTCATCAAGATGAAAGTCAGGATGCAGAACCGAAGATAAGCAGTTTTAAATTCCATTTCAAGTCTCCTGATATAATATTGGTGATCAATTTGACTCTGAAAAGCTTTTCAAAGCCTCCTTTTCTGATTCATAATTAATGATATGTTTTTCCAGTTTGGCGATCTCAATGAGCTGCAAAATTCTACCATTCGAACAACAAATTTTGAATTGCCCGCCGTGCTCTCGGGTTTGGCGCGTTCCCAGCAGCAAGGCACCCAGACCTGAGCTATCAGCATATTTGACTTTTTCAAAGTTAACGAGGATGTTTATATAGTTTTCACCCAGTGCTTGCAAAAATTCAGCTTTCAAATCGGGTGCCATCTTCGTATCCAGTCTTTCAAAATCAAGGCGTAAAACCAGTACGCCATCGATCATTTGCCGGCTTATTTCCATCATCGGCTCCTTTCCCAAAGTTTTGCATATTTAGTAAACACATAGCTGGCTGAAAAAGCTGACAGGATGAATCCCTGAATGCCATCCAGGAATCCGAGACGTAAAATATACATTTTTACAAAAGCAAAAAATGGTCGGAATACCAGATCGCGTAGTTTGAACGTTCTATTTCTCCGCAGAAGATCATCCGCTGCCAGGCTGGTGTAGGTATTGTATTTATCAAAGTAGTGTTTGATTTCTCTGTCGGTATAGTGCAGCAACGGGTGGGCTAGCTTCCCGCTGTCACCTTCAAAATCGAGCCCTTCGTGCACCAAAGATTCATTGAATCGCGCTGCGCCTTTTTTAAATAAGCGCATTACATAGCCCGGGTACCAGCCGCAATGCCTGATCCAGCGCCCCAGAAAATTTGCCAGCCGGGGCAGCATATAGCCATCGAATGTGTTCTTTTGGGAAATGACCTGCTCAATTTCCCGCCGCAAGGCTTCGGTGACGCGCTCATCCGCGTCGATCCAGAGAATCCACGCAGCGGTTGCTTTTTCCAGTGCGAAATTTTTTGTACCGGAAAATCCGAGCCAGTCGATTTCATATACCTTGTCGGTGAAATTTCTGGCTAAATCAGCGGTCCTGTCTGTGGTGCTCGAATCGACAACGACGATTTTTTCGTCAGCCCATTCAACGCTTTTCAGGCACTCCTCGATATTTTGTTCTTCATTTTTGGCGATGAGAATTATTGACAGCTTTATCAATCGCTTACCCTGCACAGCTAATCATGATTCATTCGAATTCAATGGGAAAAAATTGATTCGGAGCTTTTATTTTGACACGGAAGTACTGCGTTGTCGTTGTTTTTCCCATATTCGCATATAAAGCATCATTTTCAACGTCGCTGCAATCATGGACAAAATTAGCCCGTGAATACCATCAAGGAAACCCTTCTGCGCAATGTATTTTTTGAAAAATTCAGCAAGGGGATTCCCGATGAAATGATACCACCGGGCTTGCTTACGTTCCAGCCGATCCAATGCTTCCAATGAGGAATAGACAACCATTTTCCGAAAACTTTCCTCGATCGTCGGATGCGAAAAATGGATGATATTCTGGCTCAAAATACCGATTGCGCCGCCCACGATGAATCCCTCATGTACATTGGATTGACTCACTCTGGTTTTTTCTCTTAGGAATAATCGAACCTGGTATCCGGGATACCAGCCGCAGTGTCTGATCCATTTTCCCAGGAAGTAGCTTTTGCGCGGTATTCGAAATCCCTCGAACTGAGGTTGCCCGGCGAGTAAATCCGCTATTTCGGCGCTGAGCTCGGGAGAAACGCGCTCGTCTGCATCCAGATTAAGCACCCATTTCGATGTTGCCTGGTCGAGTGCGAATTGCTTTTGATCGGCGAAACCCGTCCAGTGACGTTGAAAAATTTTATCCGTATAATTGTGCGCTATCTTAACGGTGTCATCCTGACTGAAGCTGTCAACGAGAATGATTTCATTGGCGATTGACGCGACACTCCCGAGGCAGTCGCCGATGTTTTTTTCTTCATTATAAGCGATGACGATGACAGCTAAATTTTCCATTTTCACCGTTTCCATTGAAGTCAAAGTCGCACACGCCTGAGTTGATTTTTTTCGATGCATTTTTGCACCGCCTGCCAGACATCATCCACGCTCAATTCGCGCATACAGGCGTTGGATTCACAATGTAATTTATCGCATCCAAGGCAATGAAGTTCCTTTTTTACGGCAACTTCATGCTGCGATCCGTACGGTCCCTGCTTTTTCGGATCGGTGGGACCGAAGATTCCGACAGTAGGCGTCCCTATTGCGGCTGCGATGTGCATCGGTCCCGAATCATTGCTCACCACCAGCGAGCATTTTTCGAGAATAGCCCCCAATTGTTTCAGGTCGGTTTCGGGGATGATGGTTGCCTCATGGCGAATCAAACGCGCGAGTTTCTCGGTTTCGGGCAGTTCCCCGGGTCCCCAGAGGAGAATGATTTTCGCATCCAATTCAGCCATCAGCCGATCAGCCAGTTCAGCGAAGTACTCCGGCAACCATTTTTTAGCCGACCAACCGCCCGAGGCATTGATTCCAACGGTGAAGGCGCGATCAAGGTTATTCTCTTCAAAAAATTGATTGGCGAAATTTTTCGCGGCATCCGGTATCGGGAAGTGCAACTGCCCATCGATGATCGGGATGCCCAGGGCGGTCAGCGCATCAAGATGAAATTCGGCTTCGTGTACGCTAGCCGCGCGGGATTGCACCACCACATTGTAAGCGAGCTGACGCGCGCGCCAGTTATACCCGATGCGCTGTTTTGCGCGGCTCATCAGGGTGAGTAGCGCGCTACGGGGATTCCCGAAGAAATCGAAAACCATGTCATACCGCGTTTTTCGCAACGCGCTGATGAACCGCAAATTTTCCTGCAATCCTTTCCAGAAGCCCATGCTCCGGATTTTATTGAGATCGAACACGATGATCCGGTTCAAATCGGGATTCCCAGCAACGACATCTTTCGCAGGAGCTTCGGTCAGGAAATCGATTTGCGCATCCGGGTACGCGCCCCTCAAGTTTGAGATCACAATCGTCGAAAGCAGGACATCGCCAATGGCGCGCAATTTTATAATCAAAATTTTTTGCATCGATTGAATCGCGGCTATGCTTGAATGATAATCACCAGCGAACGGGACTATTTTGGCGAAGGCTCTTTAAAATTTGCTTCCGGCATAAAATCAACCAGTTTCTCATCTTTATTCACTTTTACCAGGCGCACGCGCATGGGATCGCCCAGTCTGTACACTTTGCCGGTAGATTGCCCCGTCAAGGAATAGCGTTTTTCATCGAAAATGAAGTAATCGGAATCTAAATCGCGTACATGGATCAAACCCTCGATAAGATATTGGGAAATTTCCACAAAGATGCCGAATGCCACCACGCCGGAGATGACACCGTCAAATGTTTCGCCGATTTTTTTCTCGATGAACTGGATTTGCTTCAGTTTTATGGATTCGCGTTCGGCTTCTATCGCCCGGATTTCGCTCTCCGAGTTACTCTGGCAGATTTTTTCCAGGCGCTGCTTGAACGCTTTTGGATCATCGATCTGGGAGGAGCTTAAATATTGCTTGAGCAACCGGTGAACGATCAGATCGGGATAGCGCCGAATGGGCGAGGTGAAGTGCGTATAATGTTTGAATGCCAATCCGAAATGCCCCGCGTTGTCGGTTGAATACCTGGCTTTCATCAACGCGCGCAGCAGCACGTTGTGGATTAAGCGGCGATCATTCTCATTCCGCATGCCGTTTAAAAATTCCTGGAATAAACGGGGATGAATCCGTTTTTTCAAATCGAATCGATATCCTAGGGCTTCAGTGAAAATGGCAAAATCTTTTATTTTCTCTTTGTCAGGTTTTTCGTGAATTCGGTAAACGAAAGGGGGCTGGCTTTCGGGATCTTTGGTGAGTTTATCCGCAAAATGCCGCGCAACGATACGGTTCGCCAGCAACATAAATTCCTCGATCAAGCGATGGCTGTCCAGGCGTTCGCCGACTAAAATATCCACCGGTTGACCGTTCTCGTCGAGGACGATCTTGGCTTCCGGGATGTCGAGTTCCAGACTGCCGGCTTGCAGGCGTTTTCGAAGCAGCAATCTGCTGAGTGCCAGCATCTCCCGAACGGTGGCATCGAAACCATCAACCGTTGCATTGCCATCGATGATTTGCTGCACTTCTTCGTAGGTGAATCGCCGCTTGCTGCGGATGATGGATTCCTGAAATGAGAAATCCAGCGGTTGCCCCGAACGATCCATTCGGATCAGGACACTGAACGCTAATCGGTCTTCATCCGGTTGAAGGCTGCAAATTTTATTGGACAGCTTTTCCGGCAGCATGGGGACCACCCGATCAACCAGATACACCGATGTGCCGCGCTGAAGGGCTTCCCGGTCTAACGCAGTATCGGGCTTTACATAGGCGCTGACATCGGCGATATGCACTCCCAGCAGCATCGTGTTATCGTCTAGTTTTTTCAGGGATACCGCATCATCGAAATCTTTGGAATCCACCGGGTCGATGGTGAAAATCAAATCATTGCGCAAATCAGTCCGGCGCCGAATTTCCTCCTCGGGAATTTGCGTGGCGATTTTGGCAGCTTCAGCCTCAACTTGCTCAGGAAAGATGGGCGATAAATCATACGCACGTGCGATTGATAACACATCGACACCCGGAGCATCCGGATCGCCGAGTACTTCAACAATTTTTCCTTCGGGACTGAGATTTTCGTGCTCCCAATTTTTTATTTCCACCACGACTTTCTGCCCGGGCTTCGCACCGGCGGCATCCTCATCCGATACCAAAATATCGCGCATGATTTTCAGGTTATCCGGGACTACAAAACCGGTTTGCAGCCCATGCCTGTAAATACCCACGATTCCCTTGCGCGCCCGTTCGATAACCTGAACGACCATTCCTTCGGGGCTGTCTCCGACGGAATGTGCCAGCAATCTGACTTTTACGTGATCCTGGTGCAGCGCCATCCCCATGTTTTTCTGGCTGACGAAGATATCGTCGCCTGCGTCATCACGTTTCAAAAATCCATAGCCCTGCGTCTTGACTCTCAGTTCGCCGGTTACTTCCGGCGCCTGGCGCGCGATGCCAAATTGGCTTTTCGGATATTTGTAAATTTTGCCATCTTTCACCAGGGTTTTCAACAGCCGCTTGAATTCCATGTATTGCGATTTGGTAACGCCCAGTTGGCGAGCGAGCGTTTTCGTTTTATACGTCTGTTTGGATGAGCGGGACAAAAATCGGATGATATCAGTGGTTGTAATTTTTTTTCTCATTTCGCTTTCAGCATTAGTTATCATAAAATTTTGAAATTGAAGATAGTTATTTCTGGAGTTTAAAGCAAGTTGTTTTTCTGAAGCAGAGTTGCGAAGGCTATTCTGAAGGAGAGCGGCGGTTTAAATTTTTGAAAAAGCAACTTCAAAAGCGTTAATAATTTCATCGATCGCTTCGATACCCACAGATATCCTCAGCAGGAACAGATTGAGACCCATTCGCGCCAATTTTTCGGGTGGGTCATCATAATGGGCGAGGATCGTGTAAAGACAAATCAGCGATTGCTCTGAGCCAAGGCTGGGTCCTTTTAATATCGGATCGCCGAGATGGTCGTAAAACGCCCTGGTTGTTTTTTCGATATCACCCGCAAGTTCAAAACTCATCAACCCGCTGAATCCCCGGAGATATTTTTTGGCGACGGCATGATCGGGGTGGCTGGCAAGACCGGGAAAATGCACGCATTTGACTTTCGGTTGATTTTCCAGGTATTGCGCCAGGACGAGTGCGTTGTGATTGATTTTTTCCATTCGATCACCGAAATGCGTCAGGTTTCGGTGTAAAATAAATGCATCATCCGGAGCCATGTCGATGTTGAGCATCGAATTGAAGGCGACGATGCGGCTGATCTGACTCGTTTCTCTCAGCAAGAGCGCCCCCCCGATGTGGTCGTTCAATCCGTTGAGAAATTTGGTTGTGCTGTGAACGATGAAATCTGCATCGTAATCAAAGGGATTGAGGTTATAAGGCGTTGCGATGGTATTATCGACCATCACCTGTGCGCCAGTTTGGTGCGCCAGGTGCACGACTTTTTCCAGATCAGGAATTCTCAGCAGGGGATTCGTCGGAATTTCGCAAAGCACGAGCGCTGTTTCATCGTCGATGGCGCGTTGCATTCCCTGGTAATCATCAACTTCCAGGAATACGCTCGGTGTGCTGCCGCGACGCCAGTGCCATTTTTCCAGCAAGCTTCGCGTATCCGTGTACGGCGATCCGATCATGACCAGTTTGGACCGTTCAGGGGAGAGCGCCGTCAGGACTGCGGCTGAAATTGCGCCCATTCCCGTTGGATATAAAAATACCTGCTCAGGTTCTGTTTTTTCCAATTGAGCGAGGTTTCGTTTCAGGGAATCGATCTGATTCGGCAGGGTGAATCGTTTTTGCTGATTAATCCGTTCAGCGGTGCGGGAATTCAAATTGAAGCCCGTATGCCGACGCAGTCCAGCAATCAGTTCAGTCACTGCGGGATTGAAGCACACGATGAAGCCGGCATTTTCAGCCGGATGCGCCAGGATCAGCGCATCCAGGCTTTTGCTGCTGGCGGGTGGCAACGTTCTGCGCACATCAAAGCCAATGCGCAGTTTATCAGCAGCAGCAGGAATCGCGTAGGATTCGGACAGATCGATGAAAATGACCGACGCCTTAATCTGAGAGGTTTCAGCGACGATGTTGCCGGCAGTTTGCATCAGAAATTTGTAAGTCGGTAAGAACACATCTCCTTTGAAATGAAATCCCTGCGAGCCTTTTTTGAACAGCGCATCCATCAGGACGAACAGCGCGCATTCGGGAGAGAAGAACGCGAAGGTTTCGTTCGCCTGGTAGCGTTCGGTGTATTCCTGCTCAAGGCGTCGCACCTCGGGATGTGCTAAGAGTCGGGAATACCCCCGGCGGAGTTTGATCTTGCCTTCCTCATAATCGATATTCATTTGAACAGAAGGCAATTGAACGGTGATACCGTGATATCCGCCGATAGGCTGCGGATCGACCAGTTTTTGAGACATGCGAACCTCGATTGGGAATTGGAAAGGAGAAGGCTAACCTGTTTAATTTAGCGAGTGCGTTTCATTATCTCGGAGAACACCTTCTTCGAAAGCCTGCTTGCCCCGATAAATCATCCTGGATGCGGAAGCCGGACCGGGACTCATCTCAGCTTTGCATTTTTGGCAGCCTCGATTGCGATGATGAAGTTTAAATCTGCCAGTTGCGGAAGTACTTTAGCTTCGCAATAAACCGACTGAATATCGCCGCTTTCCGATTTGACTTTGACACCCAATTTCCGAAGCGTATTTGTTTCTTCCTTTTTCAGGTGTCGCGCTTTCAGGAGAATATTGACACTTGTATTTAATTTACCTTGATCCGAGAGCGAGTAATAAAGCTGCTTGGTCGCCAGATCGGCTTTCATTTCAAAGGCAGCGAATTGTTTCACCACAACCGTTCGGCTTCTTCCGGCACAAAATACAAGTACCGTGATGGAGAGAAGTGCGAAAATGATCGAAATATGTTTTTTCATTTTATCAATATCAGTTTTTTTGTTTTTGAATCATTATCAATGCTTAATTTATAAAAATATATGCCTGAAGCTAAATGGGATGCGTCAAATTTTACACTGTATTTTTTTGCTTGCAAATCCCCGGAAATCAATTCATCAACCAGCCGTCCCCGGCAATCATAGACATCTAACGAAACTTGCGAAGCGTTTGCCAGTGTGAAGCCGATAGATGTTGTTTGATTGAAAGGATTCGGGTAATTGTTCTCCAGCTCGAAAGATAATTTTGGTCGCATTCGACTGGCAGATACGTCTGCATAAGTCTCGCTGGCGTTTACGAGTTCGAAAATATCCGCTTTGCCATAACCCCAGCTATCGGACGCGGTGGCGCCGGTGAAAGAATCATGGCGTGCGTGGCGACTCAACAGCAGCTTAATGTCCGCAGGCTCCAGGGCGGGATTCGCCTGGAGCATCAGCGCGATTGCCCCGGTGATGTGCGGTGCTGCCATCGATGTGCCTTCGTAACCGACATAACCTCCGGCGAGAAACGGATCAGAGGGCAAATTAGCGAGCCGAACCGGATCGATCAATTCTTCGAACGTATCCTTTGACAGACAAGACACGACGATGTTGCCGGGAGCGGCTATCTCAGGTTTCATTCGCCCGTCGCGTGTCGGACCATGCGATGAAAAAGGTGCCACAGCGCCGTACTCCACCATCGGATTAAACTGGTACTTTTCACCCAGGTAATTTACCCACGTATTTTTTGTCGTGTATGCGCCAACGGAAATCACGCCTTGCGCCGTGCCCCCGATTTCACCGACACTTTTCGTGTTATCGCCCGGCAAAAATGCAGCGGATGAATAGGGAAATGTTCCCGGTTTAGAGGGCTTGAAGTTTACGCCAAACGGATTATCTTCGGTCCAGGCATCGAATGTGCCTTTTCCCGAAAATTTCACATACCAGTCATACTGATTCGCCGAATCATAAAAGAATCCGACAATATTATAATGCGGATGTCCGTTCAAACTGCTTTTCTCATATCCGATCATATAACTGGCGACGATATCGCTGCCATCATCAAACGATTCCAGGCTAGTAGTTTCTTTCCGGCTCTCACGCCTGAACCGGATGCGTCCGGTTGCATCGACTGCCAGCAGCGCGATATTCATATCCGAGTTTGATTGACCCCAGATATCGATCACATTGTTGGCAATATAATTCAGCGAATCGTTTGCTGCGGCAAAGCAGGCGAAAAGCGAATCCTGATTCAGAGTATGCCCGGTATGAACGAACTGCATCGCCTCATTACCGGCTGCGCCCACCAGAATTTGTCCCTGTCCGATCATATTGTCAAAAGCCTGATCCAGCAAGGAAGTTCCGTCGTGCGGTCCTTCATGTGTACCAAGACTCATGTTAATGACAACCGGTCTACCGGCAGCTTTTTGAATAATATAGTTGGCGGCATCGATGATTGATGTTGTCTGCCAGCCAACTGCCACACAAACAAGATCCGCATCAGGCGCGATTCCCTGGTAGCCTCGGTTGCTTAAGCCGGATCCATCACTCGCCGCGATACCCATGACATGCGTTCCGTGCCCGATGGCATCCTGGTGGGGGCAGTTACCGGCGTTGATTTGGGGTGCACTGTATTCGCTGCCGTATCCGAAAATCGCCGGAGACGTCCCGCTATCATCGAATTGATCCCAGATTGAAATGATACGCGTCGAGCCATCAGGATGCAGAAAATCGGGGTGAGTAAAATCGATCCCGGTATCAATGATTCCCACGATGCAGCCTTCGCCGGTGTACGCCTGCTCCAAGCCGCTTTCGCCGTTAGTCACCCGATTCGTGCCGGTTTCGAGCCTGGAAACATCGAGCCTAAGTCTCGCAGGTCGCGCAAGTTCCACCCATTCAACGCCTTCAATGCCGGATAGCCGATGAAGGATCGCCACCGGAACTGCCGCAGAATAAATATCGCCGATGCGGCTGCGAATGCGTATGCCGCACTCGGATGCTGCATTCTCATTGAAACCTGCCGGATCTACCTTCAGCAATACAGGCGCGCACGATTCCTGGTTCTGATTCTCAACAATCGGGAAATGCCGCAGCATCGCCCGCTTTTCGGAAGACAACGAGCACTTCGCAAGTCCTGTCTTGCCGAGTAACCGAATTAATTGGCGCGTTTTGATATCAAGATTTTCTGCGTGCAGAAACAGCGTGCTAATCAGAAGAATTGCACTGGCGATGCTTGTGATGCGTTTCATTAATAAGCCTTTCACCTGATGGTTACCTGGAATTGCATTTGTAAAATACTCATAAAACACCCGTTTGTCAAGCGTTATTTCAATGGTTTAAGAAATGTAATATCTAGCCAGGTCAAGCGATTGAATTTTTAAAGCTGGAATTCAATTCGTTCGCATTGCAGCACATCGGTTACTGAAGCCAATCTTGACTGATCCAACTGATGGATTTGAGTGTCGATCAGAGGGAGTTTCAGGGAATATCGTGCTGAAATCGGCTTGAGTTTAAGTTATTTAAAAATTGATTGTTAGTAAGTGAGTTCCCCTTGATTTTAAACCATATTAAGATTTGGTCATTTAGATTCAGCCATGATGTGAAATTGCCGATAAAAAAATGAGAAATTTCGATGCGACATCAAACTAAAGAAGGGATTTTGCAATGACCAGTCAAAATCAGTCCCATAGCGAGCGTCGCGCTTATTATCGACTGCCTGTCAGGAGCGGGAGCGAGATATCTGCTCAAATTAATTCCCAACTCGGATCGATCGGCGATATTCAACCGATAAATTTATCACCGGGAGGATTGCTCTGTCGGCTAAAAACCGGTCAAGCTCAGAATGAAAAGCAATTAGGAGCTGTCGAATCAGTCACATTGAATCTGGGAGCAAAGGGGAGCGTAACCGTTGCCAGCCATATCCGACGACTCGAATACAGCGGCGGATCTGATTTTTATTATTGCGCGATTCAATTTTCGAAAATCACCAAAAATGAACTCTCCAAACCCGACACCAAAACTGCTGCAAAATTCATCAAGAAAGCAAAGCAATTGCTGACCGATCCGATTGCCAGCTTGAGGCAGACACCCAATTATATGCAAACCGAGGATGAAATAAAAAGACAAAAACTCAGGAACAGCGTTTACGCGTTTTTTGAGCACATCATAAAAGGATTGCAGCCCGAAGAACAATGGTAGTTCTATGAAGTACTCGACTCCTTGAAATTGCAGCATTTTCATTATTCACCGGGGCTTATCGCGGAGTACATTCAGCTTTTTAAAAAAGGTCGCTCAACCAGCGATTATCACGAATTTCATTCTGAAATCACCCATTAACTTGCTGCCTCGCTAAAGCAGCCAGGCTTTGTCCGGATCACCTGCCATTTTTTCCCTTATCTTATCAGCTCTCTCTCATTTACGCTTTGCCGAAGCATTATACTCACACTGAAAATTTAAAAGGCTTTTCTGAACAAAAATTGTGCTTAATAATCAATGAGTTGAGAAAGTTGCTCAAAATCCTGAAAACCGGTTTTGACATACCACCGCTGTTACTCTCACTTTAGTAGAAGACCGGGGAAAGGCAAGGCTTGGAATTCGACTCAAAAATGTTATTTTGAGCATCAATGAAAATCCCGAAGATCCAAAAAAATAATTTATCCCTTGCAATTATTCGATGATTTTCTTATATAATAAAAATTCTATACTTACTGCATCATTGCTTCAACCACGTATTCATTCTGAAATAACCTGTTTTTCACATGTAACTTGCCAAAAGTCAGCAGAGGTAAGCAAAATGCGCAAAAATGCTATTCGCATTGGTTTTATTTTTACAGTTCTGTTTTATAATTTAGTAAGCGCACAAAATAGCTACCTGCGGGACTGGTTGGTGTGTGGCTCATTCAAAGTTCAAGCGGCGCACAAAGGATTGGCATTTCCGTATATTAATGAAGATGAACAGGAGTTATACCCGTTTGGCGGCGACATTTCCAACGGTCAAGCCTGGATGCTTTACCATTCGCTTGGGGATGATCTGGATTTTTTAAATCCGGTATTCAATTTTCCTTACACCGAACAATGTGCCTTGTACTTGCATCTCTATATTCAATCGCCATCCCAACAAGCCGCGCGGTTGCTGGTGGGAAGTGATGATGAAATTGCAATTTGGTTGAATTCAAAATTAATCCACTTTAATGAAGTGCAGCGGGGACATCGATTTGATGATGACACCGTAAAATGCACCTTTCAAACCGGATGGAACCGGTTATTGGCGAAGGTGACCAATGGCGCCGTTGCCTGGGGATTCTCGATGCGCATCATCGATGCAAGCGACTTGAAGATACAACCGGAATCGCCGTTTGCAATCCCGCCGGAAAAACGAAAACCGGCTTCGGTGCAACTGCTCCAGGGACCCGGTAAGCCTGAATTCGCATTCGATTCCGAAAACGAACCTGTCTGCCGCATCGCATTCAGTTTCTTAAACCACGGAACCGAGCCGATCCGCGATTTGAGGGTTAGTCTGGTGTCGGGTGGCGCGCAATATCACATCGCAGAAAATCTGGCTGCTGCCGCCGGCGGCGAAATTTTTCCGTATCAGTTGATTTTGTCCATGGCATCACTTGATAGCATTTTGCACGCCACAGAGCCGGTTGAATTTGCAATTGAAAATCGCCAGGGAGCCAGGATTTGCCAGTCCCATCTATTCGCAAACCGTGATGTATTGAATGCATTTTTCTCACCCTGGAAACTCCACGATTGGCAGGTCTCCGTCAAAGATAATTTACAGCTATTTGAAAAACAATGGATTGTGCCGAAAATATTCAAAGGGTTCGATTGCTTTTTTGCTGCGGATGTGCCTGATGTATGGGCGACTTGCAAGATTAATAATAAAACCAAATTAGAGCAATTCACCGGGGATACGGGGGAGCTTCTGCTAACGAAAAAAGCGTCCGAAGGTCAACGTTTTCAAATTCAATTGGCATTCAAATACGATTCATCCGGCACGAAAGCGCCCTCTCTGCGGAGCAGCATTAAACCAGGGCAGGAGGAGATCGAACGCTATTTATTTGATTCAATTTATGCGGAAAAATTATTCAAGCGAAAAATCGAAAATATGGATTCCCTGGATTTGGCGCTCTTACAGTCGATCTGGCAGGGACAACTGAAGCGTGCTGAAAAGATTTGCGAGGAACCGGAAAAGGTCTTCAAAGAGATCGAGCCGCTTGCCGACAAATACACGTTAAATATGATCGGGAATGCCCACATCGACATGGCGTGGCTCTGGCGCTATCCGGAAACTATCGATGAATGCAAGCGCACCTTCAACTCCGCCATAGAAAATATCAAGCGCTATCCCGATTTCAAATTCAGTCATGGACAGGCGCTTTCGTATCAATGGGTGGAAGAGGAAGAGCCGGAGCTTTTCAATGAAATAAAGAAATACGTCAAAAAAGGGCGATGGGAAATTATCGGCGGGACATGGGTCGAGCCGGATGCAAATCTGCCCGATGGTGAATCGCATGTCAGGCAATACCTGTACGGCAAGCGCTACTTCAACGAAAAATTCGATATCGATGTGGTCAATGGTTGGATGCCCGATACATTCGGACATCCGGCGACATTACCCCAGATTTTGGCGAAGTGCGGGATAAAAAGCTACACGTTTTTCCGCCCCTGGAATGATGAGCGCATGTTCTATTGGCAGGCTCCGGATAGCAGCCGGGTATTCGCGCATCGCCCGCCACGCTGGTATGGTTCCACAGCGGTTGATGAAAACTTGTGCAACAATATATTGAAAGCCGAAGAAAAATTCAAGCTTAAGGATTTCGCGCGATTTTATGGAGTCGGTGACCATGGCGGGGGTCCGACTCGCAGGAATATTGAAACCATCCAGCGCCTTGATGATTCGCGCGTTTACCCTGAGGTAAAAATGGTGGGCTTGGGTGAATACTACCGCAAAATTTTTGATGATAATTTCAAACCGCTGGATTCCGCGCTCGTATTTCCGGTGGTGCAAGGCGAACAGAATTTTGTTTTTCGCGGGTGTTGGACGTCGCAGGCGCGGACTAAATGGAACAATCGTCGCAGCGAATGCTCGCTGGTGATGGCAGAAACTTTCAGCACGATTGGCATGCTGTTTAAGCATCCTTATCTTCAAACGGAGTTAACTTCTGCGTGGCAGAATGCGCTTTTCAACCAATTTCACGATATTCTCGCCGGCTCTTCGATTGGGCCGGTTTACGTGGATGCGGAAGAAATTTATCAAAGGGTGTTTGAAACCGCTGATGGCTGCATTGATAACGCATTGCGCGCAATCGGTGCGAATATTGATACCAATTATCCTGACAGCGATGTTTTGCCAATTGTCGTATTCAATTCCCTGAACTGGGCGCGAACAGCGCCGGTTGAGCTTGTCGTGCGCATTGAATCTCCCAACCTGGAGATCACGATTTTTGATTCAACACAGCAGGAAATCCCGGTGCAAATTATTGAACGCCAGGGAGCTAACGTAAGATTTGTTTTTGTACCGGATAATGTTCCCGCATTTGGCTATCGGCTTTTTTGGCTTAAAATGATCCCCGCTCACGCTGTCACTCAATCTGCTGAAAAGGATTTCACGCTGGAGAATGATTATATATTCATTC
Organism: Candidatus Zhuqueibacterota bacterium; assembly: GCA_016927835.1. Classification (GTDB taxonomy): domain Bacteria; phylum Zhuqueibacterota; class Zhuqueibacteria; order Thermofontimicrobiales; family Sulfurfontimicrobiaceae; genus Sulfurfontimicrobium. Next base: position 23,730 of record JAFGMA010000452.1, read on the forward strand.
AGATCGATCGCAAAACAGGCGCAATTACCCGCTTTTATGACAAACGATTGAATAAAATCCTGCTTGAAGATGATGGCGCCATCTTCCAAATCCAGAGAGATGAACCCGATGGGATGTCGGCATGGAAACTTGGATTGAAAGGCCCGATCACGCGGCTCGATAAAGCCGATTTGGTGAGCGTCACCGAAGATGGACCGGTGCGCAAGGTGATTACGGTGAAATATCAGCACCAGAATTCAAATTTCATAAAGCGCTTCATTTTGTATCACGATCTGCCTTGCCTCGAAGTCCAGGTCATTGCCGATTGGCACGAGCGAAATCAGATGGTCAAAATTGCTTTTCCATTTCAAATAGAGCAAGCGAAAGCGACTTTCGACATACCGTTCGGGCATATCGAGCGTCCGGCGGATGGTTCCGAGGTGCCAATGCAAAAATGGGTCGATGTGTCGAATGCGGAATATGGCGTGGCGATCCTCAATGATTGCAAATATGCTTGCGATGTTAACGGATCAACGGTTCGCCTGAGCGTAATGCGAGGCTCAACAGATCCCGATCCCAATGCAGATGAAGGCTATCACACCTTTTCGTATGTGATCGTTCCCCACACAGGCGACTGGCGCAACGGGAAAATTCCGCGGAAAGCACAATGCTACAATTCGCGGCTGATGCCGTTATTTTCAGAGACACACAAAGGCAGGTACGGCGCGATATTCTCTTTCTTGAGAATCGATGCTGAAAATGTCATTTTATCTGCGTTGAAAAAAAACGAAGATTCCGATCGTTGGCTGATCCGGCTGTGGGAAACAGACGGGAAGGCGTCGCAGGTGAAAATCGTTTTCCCGAAGTTTGTGAAAGCAGCTTACGAATCCTGCATGATTGAATGGAATCTGCGGGAATTAAGGCACCTGAAGCATCATCTTGTTTTTCAGATACAGCCCTTTGAAGTGAAGACGCTTTGTGTCGAATTTTTCGAGTAAATTCTCTTGCGAAGTGATCCGCCCGAAAAATGAGTTCGCCTTCCCGATGCAAATCCGAACAAGTCTTGAATATCCTTTCCCTCTTAAGGAGCTCGCGGCTAACTCGAGCATGTCTCTCAATCGCGAATTAATCCCCTGGTTCTGCGTGCTGATACTTCATCTTTTTTATTTCGAAGGTTGGCTGGAACGGAATTAATGGTTTGGCAAGCGTTGGAACAGGGACTTGGATGTGTGAATTCCTTCTCCAGGCACAAGCCCTTTTAAAATGATGTGATTATTTCTCGTTCCTGGCGTCCCGCTGGGAACGAGAGACCGGCGAGACACCAGGAACGAGATTCCCCCCAATTGAACTTCCCAATCCCTCCGGCATTCAATTCACTGACAGAAAAATGTCGCAAACAAAATCAATCATAACTAACGGGGAAAATGAAATGAAAAAAACGCGATATTTATTATTCGGACTGGCTTTGCTGTTTGGTACATCCTGCAGCCAGGATTACCGGATTTTTGTCTCTCCTTTGGGGGATGATTCTGGTGACGGATCGAAGAAAAATCCTTTTTTGACGCTGAAAAAGGCACGCGACACGATACGGGCGTTGCGGGAGCAGGGGCTTGAAAAGCCGGTGACGGTTTATGTCAGAGGTGGCACGTATCCGGCGTGTCCGCTGGTATTGAGTCGCGAAGATTCGGGCAGTCAAAACGCGCCGGTGATTTATAAGGCTTTTAAGGATGAAATACCGGTTTTTACCGGCGGTCAGGAACTGAAAAACTGGCAATTGCTGGAGGATGAAGCAAAACTCGCCAAACTGGATCCGGCGGTAAACGGGAAAATTTACGTGACTAATCTGCAAGCAACCGGGATTTCCGATTTTGGCGATCCGATTGCTTACGGCAACCGACCGGAGCTTTTTTGTAACGGACAACGGCAAACGCTGGCAAGATGGCCCGATTCCGGGTTTGTCTTCTCCGGGCCGGCACGGGGAAAGACCGAATTGCCATCGGTTCACGGCAGGGGCAGGCGGACGCAGGAAGGTGCTTTGGAATATCTGGAGAAACACCAGAACCGCTGGGCAAATGAGAAAGATGGCTGTTTGGCGGGTTACTGGTATTGGGACTGGTCGGAAGGGTATCAAAAGATTGACAAAGTGGATCCGGCGACGAAAACGCTGTATTTGAAGGAGCCGTATCACAATTACGGCTACGGGGATCGGGCGCGTTATTACGGGCTGAATCTTTTTTGTGAATTGGATCAGCCGACGGAATGGTACTTAGACCGGGATACGGGTTTGCTGTACTGGTATCCGCCCGCAGGCGTCGATCCCGAACAGGCGCAGGTGATCTTGACAAATGTGAATGCACCTCATCTGATTGAAATAAAAGATTGCGCCTGGCTGACGCTTCAGGGATTGACGTTTCAGGAGAGTCGTGGTAGCGGGATTCTGATTCGCGGCGGCGAAAATTGCCGGGTAACCGACTGTCGCCTGGAACGGTTTGGCGTTGAAGGCATCCATCTTGAAGGGGGTTTTGGGCACGGGATCGAAGGCTGTCTGCTAAATTCATTTGGGTACGGCGGAATTGTGCTGACCGGTGGCGATCGGAAAACGCTGACATCTTCCGGCTTTTTCGTAGAAAATACCGTGGTTGAGAATTTTTCTTTATTCAAAAGAACTTATGAACCGGCGATTTATGCTTCCGGCTGCGGGCACAGAATCAGCCACAATCGTTTTCGGTTTTCGTCTTCTTCGGCGATGCGGCTGGACGGGAATGATTTTTTAATCGAGTACAACGAGATCAGCCAGGTGGTGACAGAATCGGATGACCAGGGCGGAGTGGATATGTGGTACAATCCTTCTTACCAGGGCACTATCATCCGGTACAACCGCTGGTCTGACATCTGCGGTCGGGGCGGGGCAAATGGCGCAGCCGGCGTCCGGCTGGACGATATGATTTCCGGGGTGCAGGTTTACGGGAATTTGTTTGAAAGATGCGGCAGTGTCATTTTTGGCGCGGTTCAGATTCACGGCGGGAAAGAGAATGTTGTCGCGAATAATATTTTTTATCAGTGCCCGGCGGCGGTCAGTTTTTCTGCGTGGGATGAAAAACGCTGGCTGGATCATCTGGATTCGCCCGTAATTCGCCAAAAATTATATGAAGAAGTGGACATTCTTTCTCCGCAGTACCAGGAAAAGTATCCTGTTTTGCGGGATTTGCGGTCGAATCCGAATGTGAATACGCTGGAAAATAATCTGATTATCGATTGTGAAAAGGAGGTTTTGCGGGATAAAAATCGCATCAATATTTACCGGAACAATTCTTCGCTTGCCTCGCGCGGGAAAGGTATCGAATATTTTTGTAAGCCAGGCGTGCTGAAGGAAAACGGTTTGCAGCCGATTCCTTTAGCGGCAATTGGACCGAAGAATAACAAATGGATTGAATAAAAAAACAAATTGATTTTGATCCCGATTATCTTGTCTTTTGTTCACGTAGAGGCGCGAAGAGGCAAATTTTGTCCCTGCTGCCAAATCACATATCTCCAATCCGATATCCCGATTTTTTTGCTCTGTTTGCGGGAAAGCAAGGTGCCGGAAAACAACCAGTGCTGAACACAATTTGGGTGGGAATAGCTATCTTTCGGGGGCGGAGCCTCGGGATACCCGTTCCCAGCGAGACCTCAGGAACGCGATGCAAAAGCATTCGGGCATGACAGAACGGATTTCGCCTTTTTAGCTTTTTATTGATTGTCAAAAATCACTATTTTTCAGGCAAGCTCTATCTATGAAAAAAGCAGGTGGAATGAAAAATACCGGGTATCGCTGAACCATTGCAGAGCAGCGAGTGGTTCAAGCACCCGGTAATTCGTTTCTCACACTAACCACGATTTTAAATCAGGTATTAATTGCCCCCTGTCGTATCAATCTTTCCCAGCAATTCTTTCAGCGAATATTGAGTGTAAGGCTCATTGCAAGCCGGTGTGCCGGCGCCGGCATTGGCTACCCAGAATTCGAGCTTTTGAGGTACGAAAAGCACGTCGTGTAAATTGCTCTTCATAGCAACCGGTCGGTCCATCAAGTGAATTGCCATATCGCAGTCGATTTTGCCAAAATTATCTTTCACGCGTTCGGCTAATTTTTCATAGCGTTTCCCTGCTGACATCAAAACAACATCGGGCATGGGGTGGGGCAGAAGCTCATGAAATTGATTCGGCTCAATAAGCTCGAATTGCTTCGGCGTGGTTGCCAGTCCGCGCGCATCCGGAAGTTTGCCATCGGAAATCACGTAAAAATATTGACACGTTCGAGGGGTATCGCGGAATATAGCCAATGCCTCTTCGAGCGTTTTGGCGCGCTCCAGTCCTTCCCGCATGAGAAACGGCATGGGCATTCCGTCCCAGTCGCCTTCGCCGCGTCCTCCCATTTCGCCGAATGCAACCTGATGCTCATTCATGCCGGAAATCGATCCGATGAATCCCGCATAACCGATATTCGCGAAAGCGGCGCTATTATCGGGTTGATACGCGTAAACCACAGCGCTGAACTGGAGACCGGCATCAACCATATAATCCAGAACTCTGCCGTGATAGAGCACGCTGTCTTTGGTGGCGGTGTTGAATATTCCGAATCCCGAACAATGAAATAATGCAGGGAAAACGTTCGCCAGGCGCACCTCCTCGAGGCTGATGCCAGATGTTTCTGCCAAGCCTTCCATTTCGTCCTGGTATTTCCGGGGTATAAATGGCTCCAGACGTCGATAGGCGCTGCGCATTTCATCGAGCAACCACCGTTTGCGTTCCAGTGTGTAATACCAGCCGACAGCATAGAGTGTGGCATCCACCAGGTTTCTGGCTTCCCTGGCGAGCAGTGTTCCGTGGGCTTGACCCAATTCTCGATGCGAGCCGCGCCCGATTAGAATTCGATTTCCATCTTTAAAAATTAACCTGCTTTTGCCCCAGCTCTTTTCCGTTTCATCAACACCTGGTTCAAGCATATTTTCAATCGATATCCCGGCTGCGCGAATTGCACCGCGATAAATGGACGTATTGAGCTCCTGGCGATTGACAGCGAGCGCACTTTCCGGGGTTGGCAGCGATTCGCTCATATCGCTGAAAGCAACATCTGACCGGATGATCACCTCAGATAAGGAACCGGCTTTCGATGCCAACAGCCGATAGATATATGTTTTGCCAAAGTTCCACCAGAGTTGAATTTTGGTGCCGCTGATTGGTTCGTTCATGGCGATAATTTCGCACGGAATCTCCTGGTAAACCGTATCGATGAAGTCGCATTTGACCAACGACACTGCGGAAATTAGCAGACGCTTGCCAGATGTGAATTCGATAAGTTGATTTAAATCATGATGATTCGCATAGATTTCACCGAGTATTTTAAACGGATCGAAATCGATTCGCTCGGTTCCGGTACCGGTCACGGACAGCCCCTGCTTGAAGGCGTGCACCTCGGTTCGCCGGTCATCGCTGGTGATTTGATAGCGGTTGCCATCCCAGTCGAGGTTGAAGGCGAAATCGCCATCCTTCTGGTAATTGATTTGGGATAGTACGCGGTGAGCTTTTTGATCATCCCCCCAGGTGGCTTTGATATCAACATTGAGCTTACCGCATCCTTCAAGCATTGCCTGGTGAAGTTGCCCCGTCAGGCAATAAATCTGATATGCGCCCGAGAACCTATCCCAGAAAATTCCGATTATTACAAGAAAGATGATAATGATAATCAGAAGCGTTATTCCAAATTTTTTCATAATCTTACCTCCATGGCATAAAATTACTAATCGCTGACCCGATATTTTCGGCAACCGAATTCCAATGCACCGGGTGAGCTGCCCCAAAAAACATCAGGTTCAAAATTGGTTTCTTTTTGATATTTTTGCACGACCAGGGCGATTGCATCCCGCAGGGTTTTCTTTTTGCCGAGGACTGCCACGGTTCCGCCTGAGCCTCCGCCGGTGATTTTGGCGCCATAAAGCCCTAATTTTGTGCCCAGTTCCTTCACGATATTCACCAGCAGATCTACTTCCGCGCAGGACAGTTCGCAGTTGCGATCATAGCTTTGATGCGACGCCAGCATCAATTTTCCTGCCTGGCGTAAATGGCTGTCCTGTCCGTCATCTTCATTGGCTTTTTGAATCAAATCGATGAATTTCAAAACGCGGTCATTCTCATAAATCGGATGCGATGTTCGAGAGCGTACAGGATAATTCATTTTCGGATCGATTTGCGTCGCCGGATCATCGTGATCACCATAGTTTTTAATGAAGTTGTCTCCGGAGATTTGTTCGGGGAGCACGTTGCGATAATGATTTTCGAATTCCTCGGGACACAGGTTGCATAAGTAGGGCAATTGGTCATGACTGCTTAGCTTTCCATTGCGCTGCATCGCGTATGTGATGATTTTTCGTCCCATAAAGGTGCTGATGCGAACATTGGTATATTTTGGACCCGCAACATTATGCCGCACCATGGAATTGATTCCAACAAATTCCGCTTCATCGGGAATGGAAATCGACCCTTTGACGATATCCGGCTGGCACAGGATATGTGTGAGTTCATTGGCTTTGCCCCTGACCGTAGCAATCTGGTCCATGATTCCGCACGGAGCGCCAACGATTTTGTTTTCAGTGATCTGCCCAAATTTTGCCAACGCGAGACCGTCGAGGTTGAGTCCCAGCGCCAGATTCAAGGCGTGGAGTGTGGCGATTTCCACCGTTGCCGAGGAGCCGATACCCACCTGTATGGGAACGCGGGAGATGAGCGCAATATTCAAGCCTTTATTCAGGACATGCAGTTTGCGTTCTTTTAATAAAACGAAAATTGCGCCAACGATATACGCCGACCAGGACGTTCTCTGGTCTTTGGTGAAGAGTTCCATCATATCGGAGTAGTCTCGCAGCTTTCCGTTTTTCCGGTAAAAATTATCCAGCGAAAGAGTGAAATCAGTTGCCAGGTTGTAGCGGCTGAGTCCGAGGCTTCTGATGCGGATCCAGTGATCGTTGCGAATCTGTAAGCCCAGCGCCACGCCTCGTTCGAGCGTACCCTCGCAGACATTTGAGCCGGAGTAATCCGCGATGCCTCCCATAATATCCAATCGGGCTGGCACTCGGACAACCGTGATATCGCCTCTATCAAAAAAATTTGCCAGATCTTGTGATTCCTGTTGCGAGCCTCTCAGTGCAATTTCAAATCGGGACACCTCCTCAAATACCTGGGATGTCGTGCTTAATACACATTCTAATTGCATGGATCTCTCCTTTTCGACAGTGCCTAGTTAACTAGAGCAGGTTCTGAATTCGCGGAGGAGCAGTTGTTTTTGAAAGTTGGTAGTATCAATGAATTTTGACCCATCACCGCTGTGGTAATACGAGCGAATGTATTCCCTGATTGGTCAGGGGAGGATAATTTGTAACATTTTTTTAACTCTAAAATAGAGAGAAATTAACTCAATGTCAAGCGAAAAGAAACCGGTAACAAATATTCTATAAAAAAAACTTTGAAATCTCGGTGAAATTTTATACATTCCCGGTTCTATGAGTTTAGCTAGATGTCGATTGTAAAAACGGAATGAATGTCTATGGATACAAAAAGTCTTGAGAAATTATTCAATAAATATTACGGTGAACCGGTTGAGGAAGTTTACCCGCTGAAAGGGGATGGATCTGACCGGCAGATTTATCGATTGAAAAATCAAAAACGCTCTGTCATCGGAATTATCGGGCACAATTACAGCGAAAATGCTGCCTTTTTAAGTTTTTCCAGGCACTTCAGGAAATTCTGTTTGCGGGTTCCTGAAATCTATATCGATGATCTTGAGAATGGCATTTACCTGGAAGAAGATTTAGGCGATTACACATTCATTGATTGGATGTCCGGGATTCGAGCCAGGGAGGGCTTTTCAGAGCAGATTGTGAATATGTACAAGAAAACAATCGCCCAACTGCCTCATTTTCAAATACGCGCCGGCAGATCAATTGACTTTTCATATTGTTATCAACATATTGAATTCGGCAGCGTTTCGATGGAGTGGGATTTGCATTATTTCAAGAATCGTTTCCTGAAAATATTTTACAAGCGCTCAGTTGATGAAAACGCGATTGAGAAGGATTTTCAGACACTGATCGAGCATCTGGTTGAAGAGACGCGCGATAATTTTCTGTACCGCGATTTTCAGTCGCGCAATGTGATGATCAGGGATGATGTCCCGCATTTCATCGATTATCAATCCGGGCGTAAAGGCGCGCTGCAATACGACCTGGCATCGATCCTGTATGATGCCAAAGCCAACGTTCCGCAAGAGGTGCGGGAGCGCCTGGTTGAATTCTACCTTGATCAAATTCAGCCATTCAAACCCGTGAATCGGGATCGTTTCATGGAATATTTTTATGGATTTGTATTTATGCGTATCATGCAGGCATTCGGGGCGTATGGGTATTTGAGCCAGGTGAAAGGCAAAAAAGGCTTTTTGAAAAGCGTTCCGTATGCAATTCGGAATGTCGAGATTTTATTGAACAAAGATACAATCTTAAGCAGTATGCCCGCTTTGAAGCGGATTTTTGAAAATCTGATTCGAGATCCATTATTGAGAGAATTCTGAGCGGGAAATGGTGTGTTTTTAAGAGGACTGCCAGAGGAGCAATTTCTGTTGAAGCCGCTATCGCTGCTTATTGTGCTTCAGCGAATGATAAGCATTTTTCGTGTGCGACTGAATTTATCGCCATCGAGTCGATAAAAATACACGCCATTTGCCACCGGTTCACCAAAATGATTCTTGCCATCCCATGCCAGCTCGTGGCATCCGCTTACCCGCATCTGGTTGTCGAGTAACGTGGCAACGCTTTCACCCAATAAGTTATATATTTGCAATGTGACATATACCGGCTTTGGCAGGCTATATGAGATTATAGTTGCTGACGTCTGTTCTGACAGCGAAAATGGATTCGGGAAATTTTGGGATAATTCAAAGATCTGCGGAAGCGAAGGTGTTTTCTCCTCAACAATTTCCTTGCTGGCGATCAAGAGCGTTAAATTGGCGACGCAATCGGTTGTATGCGATCGAATCATGTGTGTCTTTTGCTCCCTCAGATTCCACTGGTCAGGTCCCGCCGGGTCGAGCAGCATTACTTCCAGATTGTCCGGCGTGTTTTCCAAACCTTTGAATTCGATTTCAACCGGCGCGTGCTGAATATTGGTGAAAACGCTGAATTCCCATTGATTGCCGCTCTCATTCAATGGCTGATATTCGGCACAATAACGGTCGGTCTGACGTCTCCACTCAGGATGCGGAAAAAACAGACTCACATACTCGCCAATGGGCGGCGGTTCCGGCAAATCCAACGCATCTCTGGCAACACTGGCATTCGAGGATACACCTGCGAAGTTGAATCCGTCTTGAGCGGATTCGCAGCGAGCGATCAATTGAATCGCCCAGTTGGGAAAGACCTGCCTGGGCAAAGCATCCCCGGTTTCAGGCACAGGATTCACCAGCAATGTATCTGTGTCAGTGCTATCGTTAAAAATGACAACTCCTTCCCACGGACAAAGCTTTTCACTCGCGAGCCATTCACCCTGGTAGGAAAACAAGGCTGCCGGAGCACCTCCGCACAAATTAATCTCGCGCAGCGGCACTTCGAAATAGAACGGATTGCCAATCAAATTCCACCCCGGATTCAACGGAATCGGGTATGACGCATCAAGCGGGAGAGAGATGCCCGGACCGGTATCGATTGTTTTTCCGGCTTCTTTTGCTATCATAAAATAGCTCTTTCCGGGCACGAAATTCGCCGAATCCGGGTATTCTGCATAGCTACTATTTTGATAATCGAATAAACGCCATTGTGTGTTATCGTACTCACCCAGATCGTCTTCCAGGATTTTTGCTAACGCGCTTTCATCGAGCGACAGAGGCACCGAGATCAGGCGATAAGCATTCTGGGTCAATTTCCCCCCGGTTTGATTCGAAGGCGGAGTGGGCAACTGGTAAACCAGCCCGCTGCCTTCGATGCGCACCTGAATCGAAAAATAATGTCCCGCCGGTCTCAAGGTGGTTGGATTGTTTGCATTATCCGTGGCTGTCAGGTAATATTGGATACCCTTCGCGGTGATGTCGCTTTCGGGAATGGTTGTCTGGTATGCATTGCCCCCGACGTGTAACATAATTAATTGCTTGAATGTTGAATCGCCTCCCTGGCGATAGAACAGCCTCGCCGATTTGATACCCGCATGTTGATCGCTCACGCCCGCCAGCAATTGAATCGGCTGCCCCGATCTCGTGCTTACAGGCGGATTAAAATCGATGGACGGGGGTAAATTATCTACTGTGAATGACCAGGTTTCCGAATTCGGGCTGTAGTCTTTTCCGTCAAACGCCCGAACGTTCCAGAGAAAGCGCTCTCCGCAGTTAAGCGATTGTCCCTGATTGAGCGCGCATTGCATGATGTGAATGCCTTCAGAAGCAATATAAACCGATTCAAATTTTTCCGGATTCAGCATTGAATTGAAAACCAGGCTGTCGGATGATCCGTCGAAGCGAATAACCAGGCGGTAAGAGAGAATATCATCATTCAAATCATCGGAAATTTCCCAACTGAACGTTGGCGTGCAACTGGTTATAAAGCTTTTATTAACCGGTGATCGCAGGGATGGCTTGGAAGGCAGGGCATTACCCCATATAACATGCGTTTCGCCAGCATTATCCCGATTCATGGGATTTGCATAATCCGCCCCGACCGCGAAATCGTTGACACCATCGGCATTGAGGTCTGCGGCAGCGAGTGACCAGCCCACATTATCTAGATCATTGCCGCCGGTAACCAGAATATCGACCCGTGTGGTTTCCAGATCGATATTCCCGCGCCTGCCGGATTGGCTGAAGAGGGCGTAAGCTTCGCCCGTTCGTGTATCGTCATCGGTGAGGGCATTGGCGGCGCCAATAAGCAGATCAGCGATATGGTCGCCATTGATATCACGGGCAGCGAGTGAGATTCCGATGTTATCCGATGGATTTTTACCGAGTATTGTCATTTCGGCATTTTGCGAGTTCAAATCGATAAGTGCCTCATTTTCCCAGTTGTCCCTGCCCGAAATGACATACACTTTGCCTGCGCAAATTTTATCTCCGACTTGCTCCCAGATCGCGCCGATGATCAAATCATCAATCCCGTCGCCGGTGACATCCCCGATTGCAGTCGCCACACCGAGTCCGCCGCCGGCAGTTTGACCTTTAATTGTAATATCAACTGGTTGATAGCGGAA